>NZ_WPCA01000237.1 GCF_009741825.1 Halapricum sp. CBA1109 | reverse complement strand
GACACGGACGTCCTCGCCGTGGGAGCGACGGCGACGCTCACCGCCCGCGGCACCGATCGGTCGCTCGCATCCGCTCGGAGGCCCGGTCGCTGTTCGACTCCCTGTCGACTGCGGACGTCCCCCGCGTCGCCCGGCCGCGCCTGTTCGGCGGGTTCGCCTTCTACGAGCGCGAGGCGTCGGCCGACGACGCCTGGACCGGGTTCCCGGACGCGCGCTTCGTCCTCCCAGCGGTCCAGATATTCTCGCCCGGCGAGGCGACGTGGCTGACGACGACGGCACCAACTGCCGCCGAGGCCGAGCGGCGACTCGAGGAGTGGGCGGACCGCATCGAGACGGCGACCCGCCCGGCGGACGCGGGCCCGCCGGGCGTCACCGGAAAGCGCCGCACCCCCTCGAAAACCGTGTGGCGCGAGCAGGTCCGGGACGCCGTCGCGGCTATCGGCGAGGAGCGCCTCCGGAAGGTCGTCCTCGCGCAGTCGCTGTCGGTCGATTTGGAGCGGCCGCTGTCGCTGGCGGACGCCCTCGCACGCCTCGATTCGACCTACCCCGACTGCTATCGCTTCGCTGTCACGCCCGAGGCCGAGAACGCGGGGACGTTCTTCGGCGCGACGCCCGAGCGCCTCGTCTCGCTGTACGGGCGGACCGTCCAGACGGAGGCGCTGGCGGGGTCGACCGGCCGGGGCGACACCCCCGCCGAGGACGAGTGGCTGGCGGAGGAACTGCTCGACAGCGAGAAGGACAACCACGAACACGACCTCGTCGTGGAGGCCATCCACGACCAACTGGAACCGCTCGCCGCGTCGGTCACCGACGACGAACGGACGGTGCGGCGTCTGGCGACGGTCCAGCACCTCCGGACGCCGATCAAAGCCGAACTCGACGCGGACAGTCACGTCCTCTCGCTGGTCGAGGAGCTCCACCCGACGCCGGCGGTGGGCGGCCTCCCGCCCGACGCCGCGCTGGAGACGATCAGGGAGACGGAGTCGTTCGACCGCGGGTGGTACGCCGCGCCGGTCGGGTGGTTCGACGCCGCCGGTAACGGCACCTTCTGCGTCGGCATCAGGTCGGCGCTGGCGCGTGACGGAACGGCGTCGCTGTTCGCCGGCGCCGGCATCGTCGCCGACAGCGACCCCGACCGCGAGTGGGACGAAGTGCAACTGAAGTACCGCCCGATGCTCGACCAACTCGAATGACCGCACCGAACCGCGCCACGCTCTGGGGCGAGGCAATCGTCGACGAACTGGTCGCCGCGGGCGTCACCGGCGTCTGCGTCGCGCCCGGAAGTCGGTCGACGCCGCTGACTGCGGCCGTCGCCGCCCGGGAGGACGTGGCCGTCTTCTCCCACCTCGACGAGCGCTCGGCCGCGTTCTTCGCGCTCGGTCGGAGCCGTCGGGCGGGCGAACCGACGGCGCTTCTCTGTACCTCCGGCACCGCGGCCGCGAACTTCCACCCCGCCGTCATCGAGGCCGACCAGTCCCGCGTCCCGTTGGTCGTCCTCACCGCCGACCGGCCCGCCGAGTTACACGACAGCGGCGCGAACCAGACCGTCGATCAGGAGCGGCTCTACGGCGACGCCGTCCGGGAGTACCGGACGCTTCCCGAACCGCGGACGGAAGCGCGGGCGCTCCGCTCGGTAAGGGTCGCGGTCGACCGGGCCGTCGCCACGGCTACCGGGACGCCGCCGGGACCGGTCCACCTGAACGCCCCGTTCGCCAAGCCGCTGGAACCGACTGACGACGGGAGCGTCCCCGAGGACCTCGACCGGACCGCACCGCTCGGCGCCGGCGGCCGCGACGGGCCGTTCGTGCGGACGACGGCCGGCCGACCGACGCTCGAACCCGCCGCCGTCGACCGCGTGGCGTCGGCGATTTCGGGTGCTGACCGCGGACTGCTGGTCGCCGGCCCAGCCCCCGGGTCGGCCCCGTCCCGGGAGTCGATGGCCGCTCTCGCCGACGCGACGGGCTTTCCGGTACTGGCGGACCCGCTCTCGGGCCACCGGTTCGGTCACGACGACGCCGTCCCGGTCTGCGGTGGCTACGACTCCTATCTCGACGGCGCGGACGCGTGGCCCGACCCCGAAGTCGTCGTTCGATTCGGGGCCTCGCCCACCTCGAAGACCCTCCGGCATTACCTCAGAGACCACGCCGACCGCCAGTTCGTCGTCGACGCCGCGGCGGGTGGCCG
>NZ_WPCA01000263.1 GCF_009741825.1 Halapricum sp. CBA1109 | reverse complement strand
GCGCCGCCTCGACGCGGCCGATGCAGTCGACACGGGCGAGATGCTGGTGAACGCGCCGGTCCAGGGCTCGACCCATCTCGACCTCCGGGAGTCGGCGGCCCGCCACGCCTACGGCACGGATCTGGACTTGTTCCCGGTCGGCGCCGTCGTGCCGCTGATGAACGAGTACCGCTACGACGACGTGGTCGAGGTCGTCACGGCGGCGAAACGCGGCCTCGGGACGGACGCGCCGGTCCACCTCTTTGGCGCCGGCCACCCGATGATGTTCGCGCTGGCCGCGGCCGTCGGCTGTGACCTGTTCGATTCGGCGGCCTACGCGCTGTACGCCCGCGACGACCGCTACCTCACCGTCCGCGGGACTAAGCATCTCGAAGACCTCCGGACGTTCCCCTGTTCGTGCCCAGTCTGTACCGAGTACACGCCCGCGGACATCCGCGGGATGACCGACACCGACCGCGAGCGGAAACTCGCCCGCCACAACCTCCACGTCTCCTTCGCCGAGATGCGCCGCGTCCGCCAGGCCATCGCCGAGGGCACGCTCCTGCAGTTGGTCGACGCCCGCGCCCGCGGGCACCCGACGATGACCGACGGCTACCGGACGCTCCTCGATCAGGCCGGCCACCTCGAAGCCCACGACCGCGTCTCGAAGGACACCGTCTTCCACGTCTCCGCCGAGAGCGCCCGCTGGCCGACGGTCGCCCGGTATCAGGACCGCCTGACGCGGTTCGCTCCCGAGGGCACCCTATTGCTCGCCGAGAACGACGCTGCCCTCGACGGCGAGTACGACGAGCGGTGGCCGCTGGTCCCGCCGTACGGCCCCGTCCCGCCGGAGTTGCGCGAGACGTTCCCGCTGACGGCCGAGCGGCCGGACCGGCTCTCGACGGCGGCCTACGACCGCGCGGCCGACGGCGTCGCGCGACTGGCCGAGTCCTGTCCCGCGACGGTGACCGTCGCCGTCACCGACTGGCCCGCGAGCGCCTGCGAACGGCTCCCGGAGTCCGTCGAGCAGGTTTAGAACTGCCGCGGCCGCTGATCCCTATACGGGAGCAGTGGCGTTGACGCCAGCGAGACCGGTCCACCACTCGATATTCAAAAAACACCGCGCAAAGAGCTGGTTTCTGCCGTTCGGTTTACTGGACCCTGGTGGATTGAAAGGGCGAGGCCAGTTCCGCGAACCCCGGGGAAGCAAAGCACTGGACCGAGCGGAAGCGAGGGAAGCGCACAGCGAGCCGCGGGACCGGAACTG
>NZ_WPCA01000255.1 GCF_009741825.1 Halapricum sp. CBA1109 | reverse complement strand
CGGCGACGCCCGCCGTCGACGGTTCGTAGCCCGTGGCGTCCATCAGCGTCGCCGCCGGCCCGGAGAACACCTCGTCATCGACGAACGGCGAGACGGCGACGACCGGTGTCGAATCCAGCGCCTCGCGGAACCCGTCGACGGCGGCCATCGGCCCGATAGAAGTGACGGGGTTGGAGGGACCGATAACGACGGGGTCGTCGAGGGCGTCCCGAACAGCGGCGGTCGGCGCGGCGTCCTCGGCCCCGCGGAACTCGACGGACTCGACGGGCGGGTCGCCGCCGCGGGCGACCCACCACTCTTGGAAGTGCTGTGGGCCCTCTGGCGTGTGGACGATGCTGGCGACGGGGTCGTCGCTCATCGGGAGCAGCGTTCGCTCGACGCCGAGGGCGTCACAGAGGGCGTCGATAGCCTCGGTGAGCGTGTGGCCCTCGTCGATCAGGCCCGTCCGGGTGAGGTGGACCGCTCGGTCGTAGTCGCCGATGTGCATAAACTCCCCGACTGCCGAGAAGCGCCGCCAGCGGGCGAGTCGACGGCCGGCGGTCTGTTCGGCCGCCGGGAGGTATCGCGGCCCGGTCGAGAGGCCGGCGGCCTCGGCCATCTCCCGGAGGTGATCGTGCGTCTCGGCGGTGTCGTCCTCGATACCCCACCACGTCTCCCGGTCGAGCAGGTCGGCCCACAGAAAGAGGACGGTGTCCACGTCCGGGCAGACGAGGTGCCCGCCGAGTTCGACGTCGTCGCCGGTGTTGGCGACCACCGTCGTCGACCCGGGGTCGAACGCCGCGTCGGCACCGGTCAGTAGCTTCGGCGTCCCGGTGCCGCCGGAGAGGAACGTCGTCATATCCGACGGCAGGGGTGGCGTACAGTAAACGCTTCGGCCCCGCAGTCGTCGGTCGCCCCCGCCCGTATCGAACTGTTTTTGCGCGCCGGCGGGATAGCCCCGGGTATGGATACGCTGGTCGTCGGTGCCGGCGAGATGGGCCGGTGGTTCGCCGGGGCGCTGGCCGACGGCGCCGACACGCCGGTCTCGCTCGCCTTCGCCGACACGGACCCTGCCGTCGCCGAGGCGGCCGCCGAGCGTCACGGTGGCCGCGCGGTCGAGGGCGACACCGACGAGCGGTTCGACCTCGTCGTCGTCGCCGTCCCGATTCCGGCCGCCGAGGCCGTCATCGAACGGTACGCCGACCGGACGACGGGGGCGATGGTCGACCTCGCGGGCGTGATGGACGGTCCCCTCGCGGCGATGCGAGCGGCCGCCCCGGACTGCGAACGGGCGAGCCTCCACCCGCTGTTCGCCGCCGACAACGCCCCGGGCACCGTCGCCGCCGTCGTCGACAGCGGCGGTCCGGTGCTGGAGACGGTCCGGGCGGCACTGACCGCCCGCGGCAACACGTGGGCCGAGACGACCGCCGAGGAA
>NZ_WPCA01000178.1 GCF_009741825.1 Halapricum sp. CBA1109 | reverse complement strand
CCGCGCGAGTTCGTCGCGGTCGCGCTCGACGGTCCGTCCAAACCGGGATTCGAACTCGGTCGAGTCGGTCGCTCACTCGCGCCCGAGCCGGTCCGGCCCCGGCTGTGGGGTCTCGCGCCCGCGATCACCCGACGCGACGCGACCGCGAACAGCAGGTCGTTGTCGTAGACGATGGGCCGTGGCGGGCCGTCGTCCGTCGTCGTCCAGCGCCCGCCGGGCCGACAGTCGATGGCGCCGATGGGGACCGCCGGGTCGACGGTCCCGCGGTCCCGCCGTCGCTCGTGGTACCGACGGGCGAGAGACTCGGCCGTCCCCCGCGGCTCCGTCGAGCGACGGCGTCGGCCGTTCGGGGGGCGTGTCGGTGTACGTCACCTCGACGCCCTCCCGGAGTCGGTTCGCTGTCTCGCTGTCGTCCTCGGGCGCGAGCGTCTGCTCGACCGGCGTCTCGGCGTGTCGCAGTTGCAGGAACACCGGTCCGCTGGCCGGTTCGGGGACCGTCCGGGTCGTCTCGCCCTCGACGACGAGCGGGCGGCCCCGGCCGTCTATCGCCAGCCCCGGGCCGAGCGTCACCGCGAGGCCGTCGGCGTCCGTCTCGACGGCCCGAACGTCGAGGCCCCGGACGACACCGCTGCCGAGCGCGTGTCTCGCCAGCGTCTGGAGCCGGCGGGCGTGGTATCGCTGTTCGGCCGCCATATCCCGAGCCGTCAGGAGTTTCCCGTCGAAGTAGCGGTTCTTGACGAACTGTTCGAACTGATCGGTGTCGTGTGTGTTCGGAGTCATCGTGTATCGAGGAGGGTGTCGTCCGCCCGCGCCGCCGGGAGCGTCCCGGACCCGACCGCCGTCTCGTCGAGTCGGACCCCCGTGGGCGCGAGGCGGCTGTTCGCGTCCAGAAACGCCCGCGTCCCGAGCGCCGTCGTCGGTTCGAGCGGGACCAGCGTCGCGTCGACGTGTGCGGGCGTCTCGCGGTCGATAACCGTCCGGACGAGTGCCCGGTCGCGCTCGCGCTCGAACGGCCCGGCGTAGACCAGCACCGACCGCTCGCCGTCCAGCCGTTTCTCGACCGGGGCGCTCGCCGGCCCGTCGGGGAGGTCGGCCGGTTCGACGACGAACAGCCGCTGGTCGCCCGGCAGGTGCGAGAGCAGCAATCCGACGCTCTCGGTGAGCCCGCGCCGGGTCCCGCGAAGCCGGGCGAGTTCGCTCGCGCGGTCGATACGCTCCCGTCTTGCCGGCGTCGGCCACGCGGGGCGCGGGTCGAGACCGAGCCACGAGGCGAGCCACCCGAGTGAGGACTCCGGGACGCCGTGAGGGTCGAACAGCCGCGAACTGGCGTCCCGCGTCCGGGCGACGTCCGCGAAAAATCCCCCGAATACGGCCAAGAGCCGTTCCAGCACGTCGGCGTCGGCGCTCCGGTAGAGGTCCGGGAGGTGCCGGAGCATCGACTCCCGGGGGCAGGACGCCCACACCGACCCCACCCGCGGCGAGGCGCGCTGACACCCCAGCAACTCGACGGCGACCTGCAGGTAGCGGCCGTGCGCCGACCGCAGGAGGCAGTCGTCGACCCCGTTCGCGGCCGTCCACGCGCCGCCGTCTCCGACGGTGGTCGTCCGCGCCGGCGGGTCGTCGGCCGCACGGTAGAACACCCGGATGCACGTCTCCGGCCCCAGAGCGGTGGCGTCGAGACGGAGCCGGTGCCACTGGACGCCCTCGACCCCGGCGTCGAACTGCCCGACGACGACGGCCCGCGGCGCGTCCCCGTCGTCGGTCGTCGCGTACCGTTCCGTCCGGGACAGAGACAGGCAGCCTCCGTCGGTTCCGACGGTGATACCGTCGCTATCGACGGTCAGCGCCCGAACCGGCCCGTCGACCGACTGCCAGCGCTGCCACTCGCCGGTGTCGTCGATGACGGCGACGCCGTGTCCGTCCTCGGTCGGGCCGGCGACGGCGAATCGTCCGTCTCCAGCAGCGACCCGCCGCGGCGATATGGGACAGTCCGGAAGAGGCGGCGACGCAGAGTCCCCGACCGGATGGGTCCGTATCCCGTCCGGGCCGGCGAGGAGGAGTCGGTCGTCGGCCCCGGCCAACCCAGTTGCTCGCCCGGCGCCGGTCGCTACGGTTTCGGTGCGCCCCGCTGGCCGGAGGCGACGCAGACTGTCGCCCTCGATGGCGTACACAGACCCGTCGACAGCCGCGATGTCCATCGGTCCGTCGAGGGCCGTCTCGACGGTTCCGATCTGTCGTCCGAGCGTAGTGTCGTACACCGTCAGTGCGCCCCGTCTCGCCGTCGGCGACATACAGTCGGTCGCCGCGCCGACACAGGGTCGCCGGCGTTCCGCCGGGGTCGGGGAGCCGTCGGCCACGCCCCGAACCGTCCCGCAGTCGGACCGCACCCGACGACGAGAGCGTCACGAGCGTCCCGTCGACGGTGATCAACGCGGCCGGGTCACCGCTCCGGTCGCTCGCCTCGACGGTCCGCTCGGTAGCTATCTCGACGGCCCCGTCAACGACGGCGTGGTTTCGCCCGTCCCAGTCCGCCCAGTCGGCCGCCGTCGCGGTCACGGCACGACTTGTCACGGCCGTTCACCGCCCGAAACGACCGTGCAGTCGGTCTCGACGGACGCGACCCAGAACAGGGTCCGCTCGTCGATACGGACCACGTCGCCGTCGCGGTCGGCGGCCCCGTACGGCGTCACCGAGAGGCTCTCGACGGTGACGACGGCGTCAAGCGCCTCGATACGCTCCCGGAGCGCCGGTACCGACAGCGACCCGCCGAACGGCCACCCGTCTCCGTCGTCGCCGCGGAGCGGGTCGAGATACGCCCGGACCGCCGTCTCGACGGCCCGCCCGTCGGCCTCGGCGTACCGCGGCCGGCACCGCACGCTGACCCTCACGCGAGACGGCGCGTACCGCGGCGGGACGACGGTGACCCGGTCGGTGAGCAGTCGCACGTCGTCGAGGTGGCGCTCGATCGCCGCCAACACCCCGTCGCTCGGTTCCGGGCGACCGCAGTCCGGCGGCGTGTACGGGACGACGGTGACCGTGACGCGTGGCTCCCCCTCGTGTGCGTGGGCGGTCGCCCGCGAGATGCGGACGCCCGGCGTCCCGACGGCCAGCGTCTCGTAGTCCGCTATCGTGACCGCTCGCGCCGGTTCGGACTGTCGCCGTCGGACGCGCCTGACCGCGTCCGCGACCGTCTCGGCGTCGGTGCCACCCGACGCCCCCCGACCGTCGACGGACACCGACGGCGTCTCGCCCCGAATCGCCCACTCCGCATCACGGAGGTTCCCCTCGGTGCCGCCGCCGTAGACGACCGACCGTGCCCCGACCGTCGCGTCCGCCGGCGGCGCGACGCCACCGAATCCGCCGCCGAACCGGACGACGCCGCTGGCCCGGTCGAGCGTGTAGTGGCGGTCGTCCGGACCGCTCGCGCCCAGCGAGTCGACCTCCGTCCACGGATTACCGTCGACGGTCACGGTCGCCGACTGAATCGGTGCCGTCGGGAAGCGGTACCGCTGGTCGGCGAGCGCCGGCGTCCCGGGGTCGACCCGTTCGAGGCCGACCGACTCGACCGACCGCCGCTGGCTGACCGCCACGCCGTTGGTCGAGATAGCCGACAGCCGCGGCGGTATCTCGTAGCCGTCCTCGCGGACGCGACACCGGAGCCAGTACGACGTTGTCCCGCCGGCCGGCCCGGGCATCTTGTGGCTCCGGTCGTCCCAGTCCTCGGGCCGCCCGAGGCGGACGACGCCGCCTCCGTAGAGGGCGTCGGTCCCGTCGTCGACCGGCGGGAGGGCCCGCCAGCCAGTCCCGTCCCACCACTCCCAGTCGAGCGACACCGACGGGACGAACGTCGTGCGCCGTCGCCCGGCGGCGGCGCGTCGCCGTGGTCGAGGGCCACCGACAGCGACACGACCGAAACCGACGCGAACGGGTCGCCCGCGAACCCGACCAGCAGGCTGTCCCCGCGCTCCGGATCGGTGCCGAACGGCCGGAACGCGGGCGTCTCAACGGCCTCCGTCGCCGACCACTCGGTGATCGTTCCGGGGTCGAGCGCCGTGACCGGTTTCTCGGGTCCGGCCGCGCCAAGAACACGGTCGACAGTCGCCGATGTCACCGACACCGGCCGCGTCGTCTCGAAGTCGACGCCGTCGGCACGCAGTCCCGTGCCCGCCGGGACGCGCGTCCCCGCGGCGGCCGCGTCGGCCGGCGAGAGCGAGACGACCGCCGTCGCCGGCGTCGGTGGCTCCGGCGAACAGTCCAAGAGCGCGAGGGCCGCCTCGCGGGTGTCCGCGGGCACTCGTCCGAGCTGGTAGGCGTGTGTCGCCGTCTGCCACGCGAGCAGTTCCGTGACCGTCGTCCCCGGGTCGGGAGCGCGCAGGCCAGACCACGCCGCGTCCGTCGCGCCGACTCGCTCGCGCGCACGGGCCATCAGATCGTCGTACCGCAGATCGTCGAGGTCAGTCCGCACGGCCCACCCCCTCCCGGTCGATACGAACCGTGTGCGTCCCGTCACAGACCATCCCCGCCGCCGGCAGGGCGACATCCTGACACGGCGTCCCGTCGATGGCCGCCGACAGCGAGACGATCCGACCGACGCCGTCGGCGGCCGCGAC
>NZ_WPCA01000235.1 GCF_009741825.1 Halapricum sp. CBA1109 | reverse complement strand
AGTCCCGGTCGACGGTCGTGACCACCCGGTCGCCCTCGACGCGGGTCGTCATCTCGTCGGTGTTGTCCGGCGCGAGCGCGGCCGCGACCACTTCGGGGTCGTCGTGGCGCGTGGTGATGCGGGCGTGACGGTCGGTCACGACTCCATCACCTCCCGGACGGCGAGCGCCGCGTCGGCGATGTCGCCGTCGACTTCGGCCGTGGCCTGCCGTGCGGTGCCGGCCACCGCGCCGCCGAGCGCGCGGAAAACAGCGCCCGGCAGTCGACGCCCGAATCGGCGACGGACGCGCCGGCGGCCCGGCCCGGACACAGCGCGAGGACGGCCGGTTCGGCGCGCGGTAGTCACGGACCAGCCGTGTCACCGTCGCCACCGGCATCGCCGCCTCGCTCCGGAGGACGGTCAGGCCGTCGTAGCGACCGGTCGTCGCCGTCCTGATCGCCTCGTGGGCCGCGCGTGCGTGGTCGCGCCACGCGTCGAGCGCGGCCGTCTCGACGCCCGCGCCGAGCGCGAGCGCCGCCGCAGTCCCGGGATCGGCCTTCGCGACGGCGTCGAGCACGTCGGCGTAGCCGCCGACGGTCCCGAACGGGCCGCCGTCGTACGGCCGCAACGCCCGTTCGACGGCGTCGGCCCCGCGCGGCGTCGTCTCGTCGTCGCCGACGACGGACAGCGCCAGGAGCGACGCCACCCGGCGGTCGGCGTCCTCGGCGTCGGTGTCGACGTCGGAAAGCGCCGCTGTCGCCGCCTCCGGGTCGCCCGAGAACGGCGCGTGGAACAGCGTCGAGTGCGCCAGCCCGTCGGCGGTGTCGTCGGTCGGCACCGCGACGCCGGGCCGGTTGCGACGGCGGCGGCTCGGCGAGGTGGCCGGGCGCGCCGTCGGCGGCCGTGATGCCGGCCATCGCCAGCACGGCGTCGGCGTCGACGCCGGTTGGCCGCTCACCTCGAAGGCGGTGTGGCTCGCGGGCTGTCCGTGCCCGGTGATGGCCACGTCCGCGTCGGTCGCCGGCCCGCCGAGCGCGACGGTCAGGTCGGCGTCGGTCGTCCGGTCGGCCCGGTCCCACGGCCGCGCCACCGTCAACTGGAAGGGCACGGCGAGGGCGTCCAAGGCGTCGGCGAGCACGCCCGCGGCCGCCAGCGCGTCGCCGTCCGCGGCCGCGACGAGCCGGACGAAGCCGGCGTCGCGGAGCCGCGGGGCGATGTCACTGGGCGACGGGGGCTCGCTCGTGGGCCGACCGGTCGTGGACATCTACTCGAGGAGTTCCGTGGCGGTGTCGTAGCTGTAGGTGAACTCCTCGTCGAGTTCGTCGCCGCGGTAGTAATCGACGAGGCGACGGATCTTCGACTGGGTGTTCTGCAGCGCTCGCTTGTTCTGGTGGTCGGTCGGGTTCTCGTCCATGTGGTCGCGCAGGCGGACGGCCCGCTCCATCAGGTTCCGGAGGTCCTCGGGGATGTCCGGTTCGGCGTCGTGTTCCTCGAGGATCTCGGTGATCTTCTTCCCGGTCGCCAGTTTGACGTCCGGGACGGGCGTCCCCTGGACACCCTCGTCGCGCAGTTTCAGGCCGATCTGGCTGGGCTCGTGGCCCTGCTCGGCCAGCTCGACGACGCGCTCTTCGATGGCGTCTTCGTCTACGTCGCTCCACTCCGGCGGGTCGTCTGCCACGGGCTTGTCCGAACTGGACGACCCGCGGCGGCGTGTGTGCATTCGTGCCATAGTTGTCGATTGGAACGACACTGACCGCTGGTGCGTGTGGCGTGGTGCGTCGGCCGTGGGCCGACCGTTCGTTCGTCGGCCGTGGGCCGACCACGCCGGACACGTCCGCAATCCCGAGCCATCCAAGCGGACGGCGAGTCAGATTTGCGGTCGTGTGTTCCCACCCGCACCTAACGGACCAGCGGTTAAACGGTTTCTCTTTCGGATCGGTAGTGTTCAGATAAGCACCGAACAAAAAGCCTGTTTCTGCCGGTCGGCCAATCGAGCCCTGGTGGAATGAAAGGGCGAGGCCAGTTCCGGGAACCCCGGGGGAAGCAGCACTGGACCGAGCGAAGCGAGGGAAGCGCACAGCGAGCCGCGGGACCGGAACTGGCTGAGGGCTTTCGAGGAAGACACTGCTGTCCAAACATCTCCTCTGAACACTACCGCTCGCCGAACCGAACGATAGTTGAACCGCGCCCGACCGAGAGGGCCCTATGACCGAGTACTTCGAGGTCCACGAGCGAGACGGGGCCG
>NZ_WPCA01000239.1 GCF_009741825.1 Halapricum sp. CBA1109 | reverse complement strand
GGTCCGAGGAGGCGGCCGGCGGCGCGGCGGCGGCGTCCGCAGCGTCCGCGCCAGCGGCGGGGTCGGCGACCGAGGAATCGACGGCCGAGGAGTCGGCGGCCGAGGACGCGGACGCCGCGGTCGGGGACGAACAGTTCCTCAGCGACGAGGAGCGCGTGATGGCGCTTCTGGACGAGGAGGGCGGCCGGATGAAACAGTCCCGCATCGTCGAGGAGACGGACTGGTCGAAGTCGAAGGTCAGTATGCTCCTGACAGATATGGAGGACGACGACGACATCACGAAGCTTCGGGTCGGTCGGGAGAACATCATCAGTCTGCCCGGCAACGAACCCGAGGCCGCGCGGTCGCCGTTCGACGACGACGAGTAGCGTGTGATTGGGTCACACCACTGGAGGGCGGGACGAAACACAACGGTTAATACCGGCAGGCCGATACGAGGAGATGGACGCGCTCCGGTGGTGTAGTCCGGCCAATCATCTTGCCCTCTCACGGCAAGGACCAGGGTTCAAATCCCTGCCGGAGCACTTCTTCGACGAACTACTCTCCGAGCGACCGCTGTGCGTGTCGCTCGGTTCGTGAGTCGAGAATGTGCCGTGGCGACTGTCCCGTCAGACGGTCGAGCGAACGGCGGTTCGTTTTAGTGGTCCTGTGTCGAGATGGGTGTATGGACGAAGGTGCGGACGGGTGGGGGAAGGACGCGGACCTGCTCGCGGTGGGCGTCGCCGCGGCACTGGTCGCGGTGAGCGCGACCGTCCCGGGGGTTCGTGAGACGCCGCTACGGATACTGCTCGGAGTGCCGTTCGTCCTCCTCGTCCCGGGGTACGCGCTGGCCGCCGCGCTGTTTCCGGAGGGCGAGGCGGACGGCTGGCTCGGGTGGCTGCCGCTGAGTGTCGGCGGGAGCGTCGTGGCCGTCACCGCGGTCAGCCTCGCGCTGGAGGTGACGTGGGGGTTCGAGTTCGGACCGGTCCTCGCGGGACTCCTCCTGCTGACGGTGGGCGCTGTGGGTGTCGCGTGGGTCCGCCGTGGTCGGCCGACGCGGCCGTCCGCGTTCGCGGTCGACTTCCGGCGGGTGCTGTCGGTCATCGGGGGCGGGAGCGCGCTGTCGGTCGTGCTCACGCTGGTCGTCGTCGCGACGGCCGTCGGCGCGGTTGGCGTCGTCCTCACGGAACCAACCGAGTCGGCGACCGTGACCGAGTTGTACGTTCTCGGCGAGCGACCGGACGGCACCCTCTCGGCGGGGGCGTACCCGACGAATCTGACCGTCGGAGAGCCGGCGACGTACGTCGTCGGCGCGGGGACGGAGGGCGAACGGTTCGACGGGACTATCGTCGTCACCCTCCGGCAGGCGGCCCCGGACGGGGGTGTACAGGGCGAGCGGTCGCTCGTCGACCGGTTCGCGGTCGACATCGACGCGGGGGAGTCCCGCCGTATCGAACACGCGGTCACGCCGCAGACGGTCGGAACACAGCGGTTGACGTACCGGCTCTACCGTGGTGACCCGGCGTCGAACCCGGCCGTTCGGGAGGTCCACGTCTGGGTCGACGTGGCCGAGTCGTCGGGGAACGGGACCGCCGACGCCGCCGGGTGACCGTCCCACAATCTCTATGCGGCCGGCGGCGACGGGGTGTGTATGTATCTATCCGAGGGGAGACCGTGAGCGGGCGGTCGTCAGTCGGCCGCTGCCTGCGGGCCGTCCGCCACGGTCGGGCGCTCGTTCTGGCGGTCGTCGGTTTCGGCCTCGTCGGCGGCGGACTCGCGGCCCCGGCGTTCGAGACCCTCTTGCTCGCGTGGGGCGGGACCGCCCTGCTCGGGGCGCTGTTGCTCGTGGTTGTCGGGACGACGCGGACCGTGCGGGCCGACGTGGCGACCGACGTCTACGCGACGCTGGCGGGCACCTGCCGGGAGGCGACCGGAATCGACGACGCCGTCTACACGCCCACCGACGACGGGGTCCGACTCGGCGGGACCGTCCCGACCGGGGTCGCGCTGACCGACCGCATCGAGGACGCGACGG
>NZ_WPCA01000194.1 GCF_009741825.1 Halapricum sp. CBA1109 | reverse complement strand
CGCGCGGGCCGGCGAGGCCGGCGAGGGCTTCGCCGTCGTCGCCGACGAGGTCAAGCAACTGGCCGAGCAGACCCGCGAGGCCACCGGCGACGTCGAGTCGCTGATCGGCTCCATCGACGAGCAGGTCGCCGCCACGCGCGAGGAGATAACGACGATGCGCGCCCGCGTCGACGACGGAAGCGACACCATCGCGGCCGCAATAGAGTCGATGGACGACGTGGTCGAGTCGACGGTCGAGGTCAACCAAGGCATCCAGGAGCTAGACCGGGCGGCCGACCAGCAGGCCGCCTCGGCACAGGAGGTCGTCTCCATCATCGACGAGGTGACCGACATCGCCGAGCGGACGGCCGATCGGACGGGCGACGTGGCCGACACCGCCGACCGCCAGCAGTCGATGGTCGCCGAGATGACCGACGACGTCCAGCAGTTCGCCGACAGCGCGGGGTCGCTCCGACAGGAGCTGTCGACGTTTTCGGTCGCCGGAGACGGCCGCTCGGCCGGGAGACAGTCCGTGGCCGCGACCGACGACTGAACGACGCTCACACGACGTTCACGGCCCAGCGGACCGCGGAGACGCCGACCAGCAACGCGCCCTCGGCGCGGGTCAACTGCCGGCCGGTCCAGAGGAGGCCGACGACGACCACGACGGTCGCCAGCATCCACACCAGACTCGTCGACGCCGCGGGGCCGACCGTCAGCGGCCGTACCAGCCCCGCCACGCCGAGGACGCCGAGAATGTTGAACAGATCGCTGCCGAGCAGGCCCCCGACGGACATCCCCGGTCGGTCCGACCGCGCGGCGACGACGGCCGTGACCAGTTCGGGGGTCGAT
Source organism: Halapricum sp. CBA1109 (assembly GCF_009741825.1). Classification (GTDB taxonomy): domain Archaea; phylum Halobacteriota; class Halobacteria; order Halobacteriales; family Haloarculaceae; genus Halapricum. Next base: position 3,341 of record NZ_WPCA01000194.1, on the reverse strand, counting down.
GTCCCCGCGGCGACGACGGTGACCCCGATGACCCACTCGGAGACGCCGGCCGCCGCGGCGATGGTCGAAGCCCCGGCGACGAGCAGCCGCGCGCTGACGACGACGGCGACCAGTCCGACCACCAGCCGAGCGGTGTCACGTGCGGGCGTGGTCGTCGGTGCCGGTCTGTCGCCGCGGGTCGCGCCGCCGCTTCTGAGGACGAGACCGAGGTAGCCGACCAGCCCGAGCGCCAACAGCCCGGCCTCGACACGGGCGAGGCCGCCGTCTGCGAGCATCACGACCAGCCCCGCCGAGGCGACGACGAGGGCGGCCCCGTCGCGGCGGACGAGTCGCCGCGTCCGGTCTAAGGTCCCCAACAGCGCCGTCGTCCCCAGTACGAACCCGAGGTTGAAGATGTTCGATCCGACGACGTTCCCGACGGCGATGTCGCCACGGCCGAGCAGCGACGCCTCGATGGTCACCGCGAACTCCGGCATCGACGTGCCGAAGGCCACGACGGTCAGTCCGATGACCAGCGGACTCGCCCCGAGGTGTGTCCCGACCGCGGACCCGCCGCTGACGAGCCACCGGGCTCCCATCCACAACCCACCGATGGCGACGACGACCATCCCGGCGCTGACGAGCATACCGGTCCTCGGACCGCCGCCGGGAAAAAGTCCCGAGACTGACCGGCGCCGGGACCACGAACTGGACCGGCAGACCGCCCGCGCCCGACCGTAAATCACAGGCCGCTCGCGGGCCGAGCCGACGCTATGGAGTACACCACCTACCTCGTCACACAGGAGAGCCTCTCCGCGGGCCGCTCGACCGAAGCCATCGTCGACGCGGCCATCGAGGGCGGCGTCGACATCGTCCAGTTGCGGGAGAAAGACGCGACCGCTCGCGAGCGCTACAATCTTGGCCTGAAACTCAGGGAGGCGACCCGCGAGGCCGGTATCCCGCTCGTGGTCAACGACCGGGTCGGCGTCGCGGCGGCAATCGACGCCGACGGCGTCCACCTCGGCGACGACGACCTGCCGGTCGCGGCCGCGCGAGAGGTCCTCGGTGAGGACGCCATCGTCGGCCGGTCGGTGAGTCTCGTTGAGGACGCCGTCGAGGCCGAACGGACGGGCGCGGACTACCTCGCGTCGGGCGGTCTACGCCACCGGGTCGAAAGACGACATCGACGACGAGGAGTACGCCATCGGTCTCGACCGCGTCGAGGCCATCGCCGACGCGGTCGACATCCCCATCGTCGGTATCGGCGGCATCACGGCCGACAACGCCGACGACGTGGCTGCCGCGGGGGCCGACGGCGTGGCTGTCATCACGGCCATCACGGACGCGACGGACCCCGCCGCGGCGACACGGGACCTGCGGGCGGCCGTCGAGGCGGGCCGGGAGCGCCGAAACGCGTAAGCGACTCGCCCGGCAACGGAGGGGTATGGTTCGCATCCCCTTCGGGATCCGCCAGTTGGACACGACCATCGACGCGGCGCGCCGCCGGGGAGCGTCGTGCTGGCGTCGGGCGAGGCCGGGGCCGGCGCCCGGGAGTTCTGCCAGACCAGCCCCATCGTGACCGGGTTGGCGAAACACGACCCGGAGCTTTTCGACCTCTACTACGGTGACCTCCCGGCCAACGCCGCCCTCCCCGAGGAGGTCCACTACATCTCCTTTACTGCCGGCGAACAGCAGTTCCGCGACGAGGCCGCCCAGGCCTTCGACGAGGAGGTGCTCGGGGGTGCGCTCCCGGCCGTGGAGTACCACGACCTCTCGACGTCCTATTTCCACGTCAGCCCGGTCCCCCGGAGTTGGTACGCCGAGCGCGCACCCTCGATCAAGGAGATGCGGACCCGCAACGAGCGCGACGACCTGATGAGCGTGCTGGGGGACATCCTCAACGAGAACGCCGCGGGCAACCTCGTCGTCATCGACTCGCTGTCGGACTTGGTCGGAGCCATCGGCGAACGGGCCGAACTGGAGTGGGCCGACATCGCCTACCTGATCCAGGGGCTGACGAAGGCCGCCTCGGCGTGGGACTGTCTGATCGTCGCCCACGTCAACTTCCAGACGATCACCGACACCCAGCACGGCCAGTTGGTCGACGCCGCGACCGGGACGCTCCAGTTCGAGTGGGAGAGCGGCGGGTCGACCCGCGCCCGGACGATGGTCGTCAAGCAGTTCCGGGGCGTGTTGAGCCAACTGGAGGACGAGAACATCGTCCGCTTCGAGACGGAGTTCACCGACGCCGGCTTCGACATCAGCGACGTGCGCAAGATCCGGTAGCCGGAATCAGGACGCGAAATCGGTGGCAAACCCTTAACTGCGTTTCCCGGTAACGCTACCTCAATGGCGAGCGAGTCGCGAGGTCCGAGCGTGACGGTGTCGCTGCCCCCCGAACTCGAGCAGTGGCTCGACGAGCAGGCCCGCGACCTCGATACCGACCGCGAGACCGTTCTCCTCCAGTTGCTCTCTAGTTACCGCGCCGCCGAGGACCTCGGCGACGACATCGGGACCGTCGAGGGTGACGACGCCCTCCTCACGCCCGACGACGTCGAACCCATCGTCAGGGACGTTCTCACCGACCGCCTCCCGGACCTCACCGACGCCGTCGCCGACCGGGTGGCCGAGGACCTCCGCGAGGAACTGACGGCCGAGATTACCGAGGCGGTCCGGGAGGACCTCGACGGCGGCCCCGACGCGGACCTCGCGGCCCGGATCGACGAGTTAGAGGCCCAGTACCGCGAGGACCTCGACGACGTCCGCGAGAAGATCATCCGCGTGAAACGCGACGCCGACAGCAAGGCCCCGGCCGGCCACGGCCACGACGAGTTCGAGCGCATCGAGGCCATCGAGGCCGACCTCGACCGCCTGCAGCGCCGGGCCGACCAGCACGCCGACCTCGGCGACCGGGTCGCGGACCTCGACTCGGAACTGGACGCCGTCGAGTCACGGCTCGACGCCCTCCGGAGCGACCTCGAAGACGTCGACGCCGACCGCATCGACGCCATCGAGTCCGACCTGAGCGACGCCGAAGAGAAACTGACGACCGTCGCCTACGTCGTCCGGGACCTCCGGGACGCCGTCTCGGGCGGGACCACCGGCAGGGACACCCTCGACCGGATCAAACAGGAGGCCGCCGCCGCCGACGTCGGCCGCGCGGCCTGTGCGAACTGCGGCGAGGGCGTCCGGATCGGTCTGCTGACCGAACCGTCCTGTCCCCACTGCGAGGCGACGCTCGACGGCGTCGAACCGCCAAAACGCCGCTTCGGTCTCGGGAGCGCGACGCTGTCGACCGCCGCCGGTCTCGAGTCCGGCGTCGATTCCGACCCCGGCGACGAACTCGACGACATCGACACCGA
>NZ_WPCA01000177.1 GCF_009741825.1 Halapricum sp. CBA1109 | reverse complement strand
CTCGTCGTAGAGGTCCTGTGCGTGCTCGATGGCGTCTTTCGCGGCCGCTTTGTCCTCGAAGCCCAGCGTCTCGACCACCCTGCCCGCTGCGAGGTTCTTGGCGGTCGACTCGTCGATCCCGCTCAGTTCACGGCCTTGGACAGCTCCGCTCCGGCTTTGAACTTCACGTCGTTCGACGCCTCGGCGGCACCGACGAGGTGGAGGACGGGTGCGTCGAGCGCGTCGCGACGGCAGACGGGCGGACGTCGTCGCCATCGTCGTTACAGTCACCTGTGTCGTGCCTGGCGAGCGCTTCCCGAGACTGGACGCCCCAGCAGTACACCTCGCCGTCGTCCCTGCACACCGAGTAGGCACCGTCGGGCAAGTACTCGGCGTCCGGGGCGTAGTCGTCGCTGAGCGTTACGTTCCCGTATTTCGCCCGCCCGGGGCGTTTTCGGAGAAGTAAGTCGTCGCCGTCCTGATACTCGATCTCGACACTCTCGTCGTCGCTGACGGAGTGGGTCACTGGTGCGACGTGGTTCGGGCCGGCGGCGGTCAGCAGCGTCGCGCTGTTCTCGTAGAGTGCGCCGTCGTCGATCTGCCAGCCGCCGACGAACAGCAACTGATTGTCGTGACGGATCCGACGCACGAAGAACAGTGCGGGCATCGGACGTGGGCTGTCCGGCGGCGTCGCCGTGACGGGAACGACGAACACCCCCGAGACGGTCGCCTCCCCGGAAGTGGTCTCCCCGCCCCAGGAATCATTATAATCGAAGCAACACTCATCTCCCCCACCCGGTTGGCCTGAGGCCCGGACCATCGGCACCGTGCGGTCGGCCTCCGGCGTCGCCCCGGTGACGACGACCCCGCCCGAGGTTCCGAAGGCGGCGACGCCGCGGCGGATGTCGTTCTTGTCGATGTCGTCGGGCCGGCTGAGGTCGAAGCCGTCCTGAAGTTCGAGCGTCGACGCGAGGAGCGTCCGGCAGGACAGGTCCCGGTGGACAGCAGCGGCGCGGTCGGTCTGTGCACAGCCGTCGGCGTCACGCTCGCCAGTGAAGTATTCGAGCACGCGCTCGGGCGTCAGTTCGTCGACCAGTTCGAGGCCACCGCCACGGACCCGGGCGTCCGGGAGCGTGACGACGAAGTGCTCGCCGATGGTCGGCTCCTCGCCGAGGTAGTCGTACAGATCCTCGGTGTCGTCGGAGATTCCGTCGCCGTCGCTGTCGAGATCGTCGCGGACGCCTTCGATGTCGCCCTGGACGATCCGGCGGGCCTGCTGCATAGAGCGCCTCGCGCTGTCCCACTCGCCCGCCGCGACGGCGTCGCTGGCGTCCTCCGCGAGGCCTTTCCGTGCATCGGCGTTCTCGGCGACGGTGTTGCAGGTCTCCGAGGAGCAGCGCTCGGCCGTCTGTCGGGCCTTCGTCGTGGCGTTGATGAACGCGTCGAGGGTCGCCGACGCGTCGTCGTTCGACTGGTCGTCGATGGCCGCGACGGCGGCGTCGGCGTAGACCAGTATCGATCGCTCGATGTCGAGCAGGTCAACGAGGTCGTCGATCCCGTCGGCGTCGGAGTCCTCGTCGTCCGGATCGGGCACCCAGATCGTCTTCCGCTTGTTCGAGCGCGAGGAGTTGTAGTCCTGTGCCTTCGTGGTCGAACTGGTGCTCCAGCCGTCGATGTCGATGCGACGGTCTTCCGCTCGCAAACTCGGCGGGACGAACCTGACGTCGACCGATCCGCTCGTGTATACACCCTCGCCGCTGACATCACCGGCGTAGAATCCGGCCGGCGAGGCCGTTTTCGTTCCCACGGCCGCGTCGCTGGCGCTGTCTAACAGTCCGTCGAGCGCGCTACAGCCAGCCAGTCCCCCGAGTGTGACTGTCCCGGTCGCTGCGAGAAACGCCCGCCTCGTTGCGTCGTATTCGCCCCCGGACTCCTGCCCACCGACCTTCGCCGCCTCCGTCTTGGTCATCTCCCATATATACACAACTCATAAGTATATAAATATATCTCAAAGAATATAACTACTGGTGGGGCTGTCTCGGACAGGGAGCCCCGGTCTGTTACCTCAGTCGAAGTTCTCGTCGTAGAGGTCCTGTGCGTGTTCGATGGCGTCTTTCGCGGCCGCCTTGTCCTCGAAGCCAAGTGTCTCGACCTCCTTGCCCTCCTCTAAGTTCTTGTAGGTCGCGAAGAACTCCTCTATCTCGTCGAGTTGCTGCTGGGGGATGTCTTCGAGGTCCTCGATGTGGTCGTAGCGGGGGTCCTCGGTGGGGACGGCAATGACCTTGTCGTCCTGTTCGCCGTCGTCGTCCATCTTCATCAGCGCGACCGGACGGGCCTCGATGACACACCCGGGGAACGTCTGGTCTTCGACGAGGACGAGGACGTCGAAGGGGTCCTCGTCGTCGTAGTAGCTCTGGGGGATGAACCCGTAGTCGGAGGGGTAGTGGACGTTGCTGTGGAGGACGCGGTCCAGCACGACGCCGGGGACGTCCTTGTCGTACTCGTATTTGTTTCGCTCGCCCTTCAGACACTCGACGACGGCGTAGATCTCTTCGGGCGGGTTCGGTCCGGTCTCTAAGTCCGTCCAGAGGTTCGTCATCATGTCCGGGTCGGACAGGCGGTCACATAGTGGTTTCGACACCGTTCGCCGAGTATCACGAACGGGAGGGGAAGAACGTGTTATTTCGTGACAAGGGACACCGATGTTACTTGCTTACGGTGCTGAAACCACAGTACAGCGGTTGATAGTTAACAAGCGTTAAATAGCGTGATGACATTTGGCTAACTATGTCAGAGGCACAAAGCGTATCGACGACTCCGGGCGTCGCCCGGGAACTGACCGCCTTCCAGCAGAACATTCTCGTCATCCTCGCCGAGGAGCCACGGTACGGGCTGGCTATCAAGCGGGAACTCGAGAGCTACTACGATTCGGAGGTCAACCACGGCCGACTCTACCCCAACCTCGACGACCTCGTCGAGATGGGACTGGTCGAGAAGAGCGAACTCGACAAGCGGACCAACCAGTACGCGCTGACTGACGACGGCTACGACGCCGTCCTCGACCAGTTGAGCTGGGAGTTCTCGAAGATAGCGACCGACGACGGCCGTGCGGCCGACCTGCGTGGCCTCGTCGACGACGCCGAGTAACGTCTACTCGGGCCGTTCGCTGTCTGTGCGCTCGAAGATCAGATCGAGCGACTGCGATAGTGTTTCGCGCTGGGCGTCGCTCGGCCAGCTGTTGCGCGGGAAGTACTCCGACTCGAACTCCCGTAGCTCCGCGGCCGTCGCCTCGTCGATGCGCTTTGCGTAGTGGTTCGCCAGAAAGTCCGCCAGCGCCCGGGCCGTCGCCGCGTGCGGGTCCCCGTGTGCCTCGTCGACGGCCGCGACGATATCGTCGTTGTACTCGGCGACCGCCTCCCAGTTGTCGGGGTCGGCCGGCCCTTCGAGGGGGCGTTCGATCCCACGGTCGACATCGTCGACGCGGTCCGGGTGGACGTTGCCTTCCTCGTCGGTCCACTCGGCGGGGTGGGCGACCAGCACCGGCCGGTCGTCTTCCCTGACTCGCGTCGTGTAGTCGTACTCCGCGAGCAACTGTTCGCGCCGGTCCCGGTAGGCGGCGGCCTCGTTGTCGTCGACGGCCGACCGGGCCCGGCGGGTGAGCCGTTCGGCCTCATCTATCACGTCTGTCGGTGGCTCAGTCATCCTCGAAGGCCTCGTTGGCCAGTTCGTCGGCGCGCTCGTTTATCTCCCGCGGAACGTGGTCGAGCGACCACTCCCCGAACCGCGATAAAAGCTCCCGGACCCGGACGCGACGCTCCCGCAGGTCCGGGTCGTTGGCGTCGTACTCCCCGCGGACCTGCTTGACGATCAACTCCGAGTCGCCCCTGACCTCGACGCTGTCGAACCCGTGGTCCGTGGCGACCTCGAGGGCCCGGATCAGCGCCTCGTACTCCGCGCGGTTGTTCGTCGCCGTCCCGATGCGGTCGTTGCCCTCGCTGACGATACCACCGTCACCGGTCACGACGACCCACCCGATGGCCGCCGGCCCGGGGTTGCCCCGCGAGGCCCCGTCGAAGTAGACGTGTGCCCGGCCACCCGACTCCGAGAGCAACCCCCGCCAGTCGCTCGGCCCCGTCGCCCTGCACGACGACTTTCCCGTCGTAGGCGACGGCCGTCGCGCCGGCGTGGCGCGCGCGCAGCGCTCGTGGTCCGTGTTCCCCGACTCGACGTCGACGCCGGCGTCTTCCAGTCGCTCGCGCGCCGCCGACACGTCGCACTCGATCACTGGCATCGACGGCCTATCGCCGATCAGCGGGCTTACACCTTCCGATTCCGGGAAGTAATAGCTCTTGTGGCACGACTCCGCTATCGGCCAAAGTTTTATAAAATAGGAGAGTACTACTATATAAGTGCGATGACACGGTCCACCCGCCAGCGGGAGCGAGAGAACGAGTCGACAACAGACGTCGAGGACGAGGGGGTGCGGGACTGCCCGGAGTGTGGATCGGAGAACCTCGTGAAAAGCTCCGATAGGGGGGAGTTGATCTGTGACGACTGCGGGCTGGTCGTCGAGGAGGAGAACATCGACCCGGGGCCGGAGTGGCGGGCGTTCAACCACAACGAGCGCCAGGAGAAGTCCCGCGTCG
>NZ_WPCA01000193.1 GCF_009741825.1 Halapricum sp. CBA1109 | reverse complement strand
CTCGGCGTCGTCGTCGCCGGTCGCTCGACCGAAAGCGCGGCCGTCATCTCCCGCCACGCGTCGTAGACGGCGTTGTTCGCGTCGACGCCCGACATCTCCAATCGGTCGGCCGCGCGCCCGGCGGCCTCGCCGACGGCCCCCACGCTCTCCCCGCCGCCCTCGTTCGAGGCGCTCGCGGCGAGGGTCACGTCGGCGGCCGAATCGCTCCCGGAGTACCGCGCGATGGCCGCGACCAACGCGATGGCGAGCAGCCCGAACACCCCGACGAGGACGATGGGGACGTCCAGTGATGTCTTTGGCTCGCCTTCGACGTCACGGCCGCTGTCGCCGCCGGTCGTGCCCGTGTCGTTGGTGTCGTTGACGACTGTCGAGTTCTGTGCGGGCACGACTGGCTGGCCGAAGATGGACATCGCGACCGCCCCGACGACCGCGAGGGCGACGATCATCACGAGGAGTAGTTTCGCGTCGTCCCGTCCGACCTGCTTGATGCCGATCAGGACCGTCGTCACCAGCGCCACGGCGAAGACGGCGAGCGCGAGCCATCGCGCGAACGGCGGCACCGTGAGCGACGCGTCGCCGCTCTCGCGGTCCTGCACTTCGTCGCCGGCCTCGCTGCCCGTCCCGTTCCCGGTGTCGTTGCCGGTCGCCGGGTCCGAGGACCGCGGCACGTCGACCGTCGCGGCCGCCACGGCAAGCCCGGCCACACAGAGCAGTGCGACTGCGAAGACGAACGCCCGGTTGCGGTTCACTGTCTCGGCCTTCGGAATCCTGTGGTTTGAGTGTTACCGTTCCACGTGGTCGCCGAACCCGCCACCGCCGGGCGTCTCGACCCGTATCGTCGTCCCGGCGGGCACCTCCCGGGTCGTCTTCGCCTCGACTACCTCGCCGTCGACGTAGTTGGCCCCCGCCGCGCCGTCCTCGCCGCCCGCCCGCCCGGGCGGTCCGCGCCGCCGCCGCTCGGTCACTAGCGACACCGTCGCGTCCGTCTCGGTGGTGATGGCCCGGATCAGGCCGTCGCCGCCGCGGTAGCGGCCCGCGCCGCCGCTGTCGGTCCGCAACCCGTACGCCTCGACACGCAGCGGGTAGGCCGCTTCCAGCGCCTCTACCGGCGTGTTCAGCGTGTTCGTCATCCCGACTTGGACGCCAGAGAGGCCGTCGCCGTCGGGCCGCGCGCCCGCCCCGCCGCCGATGGTCTCGTAGTAGGCGAACTCGGGCCCGCCGATCAGGAGGTTGTTCATCGTCCCTTGGCCCGCCGCGGGGACGCGCTCCGGTGCCGCCTCGGCCAGCGCCGCGAGGACGACGTCGGTGACCCGCTGGCTCGTCTCGACGTTGCCCCCGCTGACGGCCGCCGGCGGGTCGGGGTTCAACAGCGACCCTTCCGGCGCCGTGACCGTCACCGGCTCGTAACAGCCGTGGTTCGGCGGGATGTCCGGGTCGGTGACGACCCGCAGGACGTAGTAGACGGCGCTCTTCGCGACGGCGAGCGGCGCGTTGACGCTGCCGTCGACCTGTTCGGCCGTCCCCGCGAAGTCGACGCGCATCGACTCGCCGTCGACGGTCACGCTCACCTCGATTGGAACGTCCTCGTCGGTGACGCCGTCGCCTTCCAGACAGTCCGCGGCGGTGTAGGTGCCGTCCGGCAGCGCCGCTATCTCGCCGGCCATCCGCTTGCGGGAGTAGTCGATCACGGCGTCGAACGCCGGCCCGAGGTCGCCGTGGTCGGCCCGGAGGTCACCGACCCGTTCGCCGCCGCGCTCGTTGGCCGCTATCTGGGCCCGGAGGTCGGCCCGCCGCTCGGCCGGCGCCCGGACGTTCGCCAGCAGCAGCGACTCGACGTCCGCGACGAGCTCCCCCTCCGAGACGAGTCGTACCGGTGGCAGACGGAGCCCTTCTTGATGTATCTCACGCGCTCCGGCGGGCATACTCCCGGGGCTGGTGCCGCCCACGTCGGCGTGGTGGGCGCGCGAGACGGCGTAGCCGATTATCTCGCCGTCGGGCGCGACGGGCGGAGACCAGCGTGATGTCCGGGAGGTGGGTCCCGCCGCGGAACGGGTCGTTCAGCGCGACCACGTCGCCGGGCCGGGGGTCACGCTCGCGGACGGCGTCGACGGCCGCCGGCATCGCCCCGAGGTGGACCGGGATGTGTTCGGCCTGTGCGACCAGCCGTCCGTCGGCGTCGAAGAGCGCGGTCGAGCAGTCCCGACGCTCGGTGATGTTCGGCGAGTACGCCCCGCGGATCAGCACCTCGCCCATCTCCTCGGCCACGCTTTCGAGTTGGTTCCTAACGATTTCGAGTTCGACTGCATCGAGTTCGGTCATAGGTTGTCACCTCTGGTCTCTCCGTTATTCTCTGTCTCTCTCGATTCGCCCTCCCGGGAGAGGACGAGCGCACCGCGGTCGTCGGGGCTGGCCGTCCACCCCGGCGGCAGGACGGTCGTGCTCTCTGCGCCCTCGAAGACGGCCGGGCCGGTGACCGTCCGGTCGAGGGGCACCTTCGCGGGGTCGTAGACGGGCGTCTCGACTTCCTCGCCGTCGAACACTGCGGGTCGACGCCCCACCTCCGGGTCGCCCGCGGGGTCGTGGCTGATTGACGGCGGGTCGCCGGGCGTCGTCGCCGTCACGCCGAGGTCGATCACCTCGACCGGTTCGTCGTCGAGGACGTACCCCCGCTCGTCGTCGTGGGCCGCTTCGAATCGCTTCCGAACGGTGTCGGGGTCGAACGGGTCCGGTGCGTCGACGGTGAGTTCGAAGGCTTGGCCGGCGTAGCGACAGGCCGCGGTGCGGGCCACCGTCGCCGCCTCGGGGTCGGCGCTCTCGGACAGCACCCGGTCGCGCAGGTCGGCGTAGACACTCTCGACGTGGTCGGTGTCGGCCCCGTCGAGGGGGGTCCGGACCGTCCGGAGGGCGTCGTGGGACTCGTCGGCGCCGAGCAGTCCGACCGCCGAGCGGACGCCGCTTGCGGGCGGGACGACCACGCGGTCGATACCGAGTCGCTCGGCGAGGGCAGCGGCGTGCATCGGGCCGGCCCCGCCGAAAGCCGCCAGCGCGAACCCTCGGGGGTCGTGGCCGCGTTCGACGGTGACCGTCCGGATGGCGCGGGTCATCGCGGCATTGGCGACCCGGTAGACCCCGCTGGCTGCGGCACTCGCGTCCGGGAGGTCCGCGGCCGCGGCCAACTCCTCGAGGGCGTCCTCGGCGGCGTCCGCGTCCAGCGTCAGGTCCTCCCCGAGCGTCGTGTCGGGGCCGAGATACCCCAACACGACCGCGGCGTCGGTCACGGTGGGGTCGGTGCCGCCGTTGCCGTAGCAGGCCGGGCCGGGGTCGGCACCGGCCGAGCGCGGACGACCCGGAGCGCGCCGCCGTCGTCGACCCACGCGATAGAGCCGCCGCCGGCCCCGACGGTGTGGACGTCCACCATCGGAACCCGGACGGGGTGGCCGCCGATGTCGGCGTCGGTAGTCCGCAGCGGTCGGCCGTCCTCGATCAGGCTCACGTCGCTTGAGGTGCCGCCCATGTCGAACGTGACCACGTCCTCGCCGAGCAGCGTCGCGCCGACGACGCCCGCGGCCGGGCCCGACAGCACCGTCGTCGCGGCGTGCTCTCTGACCGTCTCGGCGTCGGCGATGCCGCCGTTGCTCTGCATCACGCGGGGGTCGGGGAGGCCGGCCGCGGCGGCCCGGTCCTGCAGGCGGTCGAGATAGGAGTCGACGACCGGCGTAACGTAGGCTTCTGCGACGGTCGTGGCGGTGCGCTCGTACTCCCTCACGGTCGGCAGCACCTCGTGGGAGGCGCTGACGGGGGCGTCCGAGTCGGTCCCGGAGCATCGCCGCGGCCGTCGCCTCGTTGGCGTCGTGGGCGTAGGCGTGGAGGAAGCTGACGGCGACGCTGTCGGCCTCGATGTCCTCGGCCACGTCGGCTACCTCGTCGGTCGAAAGCGGGCGCTCGATGCCGTCGGGGCCCGCCCGCTCGGCGACGGTGTAGCGGCGCTCGGCCGGGACCAGCGGCTCCGGCGGCGCGACGCTCTCGTCGTACAGCGCCGGGCGGTCCTGCCGACGGATGGCCAGCACGTCGGCAAAGCCCTCGGTGGTCACCAGTGCCGTCTCCGCGCCTTCGCCCGCAAGCAGGGCGTGACGGCGACGGTCGTCCGTGGCGGAACCGGTCGACCGCCTCCGGGT
>NZ_WPCA01000243.1 GCF_009741825.1 Halapricum sp. CBA1109 | reverse complement strand
TCGCCGTCCTCGTGGGCCGCGATTGCGGCGTCGGCGTCCTCGCGCATCTCCGCTTCCAGCGGCCGCTGGTTGGGTTCCTCGCGCACGTCGTTGAGCAGCGCCTCGAAGTCCTCCCGGAGGTCGAAGCTCGCGCGGCCGGCGTTACAGCGGGGCAGCGGCGTCACGCCCACCTCCAACACCAACTCCTGGACCATCTCCCAGTCGCTTGCACAGAAGTACAGCGACACCTCGCCGACGATGTCCTGCCACGCTATCGGGTCGCTGTGTTTGCACAACTGGAGGGCGCGGGGCGGGATGTCCAACCGTCCGGTCGTCTCCGGGTCCCCACACAGACAGCACGGCTTCTCGGTCTTCCCCGTGTACATACGGCACCTTCCGGGCCACAGCGACAAGTACGTGTCCACCAGCAACATACTTGGGTCCAAGCGTCCAACGTCGTGTAGAGCCGGATGGTACCCCGAGACGTCCCGGATCCGACGGACCCCGCGCGCGTCGAGCCACCGCCGTGTCGGCCGCCGCTGGAGCTGATCGAGGGCGGCGGTCGCTGGGTGCTCGAAGCCTACAACCGCGGCCACCGCGACGGCGAGACGTACGCGACCTACGACGCCCAGATGGACGCGATGCGGGCCGGGAAACGCCGGATGGACCGGGACCGACACCCCTGCCTGCTCCGCTGGGAGTCCGACACCAGCGTCGGGACCATCTACTGGAACCCGGATTTCGAGCGGCTTGCAGTCCGCTACGACGGCCTCACCGAGATGTGGGTCGTCATCCCGACGGAGGGTCACGTCCCCTTCTACACCACCGACCGGCAGGAACTCGCGGCCAAGTACGGCCGGGAAGTCCAGGAGGCCTACGACTTCAAGCACCTCGAGCTGTACACGCCCGACGGCGAGTTACACCGGACCATCGACCACCGATTCGTGCGCAACGAACTGGACCGGTCGGGGGTGCGGTTCAAACGCGAGGCGATCACCGGCGACCCGGCGGCCGATCCGCTGGGCGAGGACGAACCCGAGGCGGAGACGGCCGAGACGGTCCGGGCGACGACGCCGGCGAGCGCCCTCGCGGCCGCGGTACCGGACCTGACCGACATCGAAGTCGAACTGTCCGAGGGGACCATCCACCGGTATCGTGCGGGCTGGACCGACGGCGAGGAGGCGCTTATCGCCGTGTTGGACCCCGAGAAGAGCGGCGACAGCGACGTCGTCGACGCCTTCCTCGAAGCCGTCGAGCACTGGAAGGCGATGAGCGACGTCGATCAGGCCGCGACGGTGTACGACGACGGTATCGGCCCCTCGCCGTGGGTGGCGTACGCCGCCGGCGCGGGCGGCCTACTGGATCACCTCCACGAACTGAACCTCCACGGGAAGGTCCGTATCGTCGACGACGTGGCCGCGGCCTACGAGACGGCGACGCTGTACGACGTGCCGCTCGCCGGCGCCTCGCCCGACAACGTCCGACTCGTCACCGCTCGCGGCCGTTGGCGCGGTCGGTTGGCCGACTGGGGGCTGACTCGCGCCGTCGCCGAAGCCGAAGGGGAGCAACTGGTCACCCACTACACCGCGCCCGAGCAACTTGACGGCGGCCGGACCACACAGACGCCGGTGTATCAACTGGGCGCGCTGACCTACTGGCTGGTGACCGAACAACCCCCCTACGCCGGGGCGCGGGACCTCACGGCGGCGATTTCCGAGGGCGGACCGGACACCTCGGCCATCCCGAACCGGATCAGAGATGTCGTCGACCGGGCGATGGCCACCGACCCGGCCGAGCGGTTCCCGCGGGTCTCGGCCTTCCGCAAGGCACTGGACGACGTGCTGTGATCAGCTGGCGAGCAGGAACCCGAGGACGAGGACGCCGGTGAGCGTCGTCGCGGCGCCGCCGGCGAGGACGGCGCTCG
>NZ_WPCA01000253.1 GCF_009741825.1 Halapricum sp. CBA1109 | reverse complement strand
CAACTCGCCGAGCAGCGCGTAGAACGCCTCGCGGGACTCGGCGTCGACTCCGACGGTCGGTTCGTCCAGTGCCAGCAGGTCGGCGTCGGCCGCCAGCGCGGCGGGCGATGAACACGGCGCTGGCGCTGCCGCCGGAGAGTCGACCCACGCGCCGGTCGGCGAGGTCGGCGATGCCGACACGCTCCAGTGCATCCGCGACGGCCCGCCGGTCCGCGGCGGTGAACCGTCTGAACAGCCCGTGGGGGTATCGCCCCATCCTGACGGCTTCCCCGACGGTGACCGGCATCCCGTCGCTGGCCGCCGTCACATCCTGTGGGACGTAGCCCACTCGCTCGCCGTTCGAGATGTCGTGGGCGGGGTCGCCAAAGAGCGTGACCGACCCCTCGTCGGGGCGGCGCAGACCGATCAGCAACTCGAGCAGGGTCGTCTTCCCGGAGCCGTTGGGACCGACCAGTCCGAGGAACTCTCCGGACTCGACGGTCATCGACACGTCCTCGACGACCGGGCGGTCCCCGTAGGCGAACGTCACGCCGTCGACGTCGATACAGGCCGTCATACGTCCAGTGCGCGCTCGATAGTCGGGAGATTCACGTTCGCCATCACCTCGACGTACCCCCAGTCGTCGTCCGCCCACGCCGGCTGCAGACCGGGGAGGGAGGTCAGCGGGAGGACTGCCTCGGCGTCCGTCTCGGCGACGAGTTGCTCCGCGGCCTCCTGGGACTCCAGCGGGTCCGCACAGACGTACGAGAGGTCGTGTTCGTCGATTATCTCCTGTGCCGCCGTGATGTCCCGAGCCGTCGGTCGGTCGTCCGGGGAGACGTCCGTGAGCGCGCGAATCTCGACCCCGTACCGGTCGCCGAAGTACTGGAAGGCGTCGTGACCGGCAACGAGGAGGACGTCTTTGTCGCCGGCCGCGACCGCCGACGCGAAGCGGTCGTCGAGGCCGTCTAGCCGCTCGCGGTAGGCCGCCGCGTTGTCGGCGTAGGTGTCGGTATCGTCGCTATCGACCCCGGAGAGCGCCTCGCGGACGGTGTCGACTGCCTGTTTCACCCGGGTCGGGTCCATCCAGAAGTGTGGGTCCATCCCTTCGCTGTGGTCGTGTCCGTCGTGGCCGGACGAGTCCGTCTCCTCGTGAGCGTGTCCGCCCTCTTCGTCGTGCCCGGCCGTTTCCTCCTCGTGGGCGTGTTCCCCGTTCTCCTCGTCGTGGTCACCCTCGGCGACGTGGCCGGCTTCGAGCAAGTCGACGCCGGCGCTCACGTCGACCGCTCTCGCACGTCCGCCGTCGTCCCGTCCGAGTCCCGCGGATGCGTCGACCCACGGCTGGAACCCGTCCATCCCGTGCAACAGCAGTTCGCCGCTGTAGATGTCCTCTCGAACTCCGTGGTCCGGGCTCCCACCCGTGTCCGTGCCTGTCCGACCGGGACGAGCAGGTTCGTACTCGCCGCCGCGCCCGC
>NZ_WPCA01000264.1 GCF_009741825.1 Halapricum sp. CBA1109 | reverse complement strand
TCGGGTTCGCGCTGGCGGCGGCGTACGTCCTCACGGGGTCGTTCGTCACCGTCTTCCTCGCCCACTACGTCCTCAACGCCGTCGAGTTCCTCGTCCACGAGCGCTAGAGGCCAAGCGTCGCCAGCCCGCCGAACCAGACCAGATAGATGTATATCTGTGCGAAACCGGCGAGGACAAGCAGGATCCCGGCGACGCGCTGGATCAGGGCCGTCCGCGAGGCGATACGGCGGATCAGGAGGTCACGGCCGAGCGCCGTCCCGACGGTGACGGCGATCATGAGGAGGCTCATCCCCAGCGCGTAGGCGACCATCGTCGAGAGGCCGGCGACGGGGTCGCGGGCGAGCGACCCGGCGACGAGGCCGAAAAAGACACCGGCGGTACAGCCGGCGGCCGCGGTGGCGTACAGCACGCCGAAGGCGAAGAAACCGAGCAGCGAGCGCCGACGCTCGGGCAACTGGATGTGGCCGACGGAGAGGTCGACGCCGGCGGCCATCGCCGCGCCGACGCCGATCATAATCGCGCCGACGACCAGTTCCAGCAGGCCGATACCCGACAGCAGGGTCGACCCGAGGAAGACGACGACGCCGGCGAGGACGCCGTAGACGACGAAGAATCCGAGGCTGACGACGATACCGACGACGGCCGCTCGGGCCACTGTCGAGGCGAGCGCCGTTCGCGTGCCACGCTCCGACGCCGCGCCGTCGGTCCGGTCCCGGCCGACGTAGTAGGAGACGTACCCCGGGAGCAGCGGGAACGCGCAGGGGGCAAAAACGTCGCCGCGCCGGCGACGAACGCGAACGTGTCGAAGAGTCCGACTGCCATCGCCGGGGCTAGGTCGGCAGGGGTGTTTTGCCTGTCGCCCGGGTGCGGCGCGCGGACACGACCGTCACAGCCCCTCGTGGCTCCGGAGTCGGTCGGCCACGTCCGTCGGCGCGGCACTGGGGCCGTCGACCACGCGGTGGTCCGGAATGACGACGGGGAGGGGGTTGTTCGCCAGCGCCCGGCGGACCGTCTCTCGGTCGGCGCCGTCCTCGTGGTCCAGTCCCGAGGTCATCCGGGTCAGCAGGTCGATGTCGACGGTGTCACCGCGGGGCACCGACCGCAGCGACTCGAGGACGCGGCGCTGGTCGGTCGGGACGGTCAGCGCGACGGTGACGTCCTCGAAGTCGTCGGCCTCGCCGTCGAC
>NZ_WPCA01000221.1 GCF_009741825.1 Halapricum sp. CBA1109 | reverse complement strand
ACCGGTCTGTGTACCGTTGCTCCGTGTCACCGGTCTCTGTACCGTTGCTCGTGCACCGGTCTCTGTACCCGTTGCTCCGTGTCACCGGCCTCCGTGCCGTTGCTCGCACTACCCGTACCGGCGTCGCGGCGGGGGGTGTCGGTGTCAGCGGTCTCGTCGGCCTCGGGCGTCGCCGTGTCGGTCGGTGTGTCCGCGGCCGTCGTCGTCGTGTCGCCGGTCGAACACCCGGCCAGCGCGACCATCCCGACGACGGCTACGAGCACGAGGAGGCGACGGGTGTTCATCTCCCCACCCCCTCGTCAGCGGGTATCTGTCGCTCGGTGCTGTCTGGAGGGCACGAACGGACGAACGCGCCACCCATCGCGTCCGTGCCGTGCGGGGCGGTCGAAGACATCGCATCAGGGACTCGGGGGTGTAAAATAAAAAGCCTGTATGAAGGGCTTCAGGTTCGGAAGCTATGCTCAAACGTGGTCGTCGAGGAACGCCACCACGTCGGTGTAGGCGTCGATGCGATTCTCGCGCTTGCTCAGGCCGTGGCCCTCGTCGTCGTACACCCGGAGTTCGACCGGGATGTCGCGCTCGCGGACCGCCTCGACTATCTGCTCGGCCTCACCGAGGGGGACCCGCGGGTCGTTCGCGCCGTGGATGACGAACAGCGGCGCGGCGATGTTCTCGGCGTGATTGAGCGGGCTGATGGATTCGAGGAACTCCCGGTCTTCCTCGAGCGACCCGTACTCGGCCTCCCTGAGTTGCCGCCGCCAGGAGCCGGTGTTCTCCAGAAAGGTGACGAAGTTGGCGATGCCGACGACGTCGACGCCGGCCGCCCACAACTCGGGGTACTCCGTCATCGCCGACAGCACCATAAACCCGCCGTAGGAGCCGCCCTTGGCGACGAGGCGGTCCGCGTCGACGGCATCGTGGTCGGCCAACCAGTCGACGGCCGCCCGGATATCTTTCACCGAGTCCATCCGCTTCTCGACGTCGTCCAGATGCGTGTAGGCCTTCCCGTAGCCAGAAGAACCCCGGACGTTCGGTTCGAAGACGGCGTAGCCCCGCGAGAGGAAGTACTGGGTGAGCCCCGAGAAGGAGGGCCGGCGCTGGCTCTCGGGGCCGCCGTGGATGTCGACGATAGTCGGCGCGCCGCCGTCGGGCACCTCCGGCGGCAACGAAAAGAAGGCCGGAATCGCACGGCCGTCGAAACTCTCGTAGCGGATCAACTCGGGGGCGACGAACGACTCCCGGGGGATACCCGCCGTCCCGGCGTCGGTCCAGCGCTCGCTCTCGCCGGTGGTCGTCTCGACGACGAAGACGTTCGTGTTCTCCGTGCGGCCGGTGGTCGTGACGGCGAAACGCTCGGCCTCGGGACCCCACGAGACGCCGCCGGAGATGCCGCCCGGCAGGTCCGGGTCGGGGTACGTCTCGATGGTCGTCGGGCCGGCCAGTTCTCCGACGGTCAGGTCGGTGTAGCCGTCGACGTTCCGGGAGTAGACGACGCGGCCGGTGTCGGTATCCAGTGCGACGCCGCCGACGTTCCACTCCCCGCCCGTCTCGACTGTTTCTCGGTTACCGCTGTCGACGTCGATACGGACCAACTCCAGCGTATCGGTGTCCATATCCGAGACGCAGTAGACGCTCTCGCCGTCGGGCCCCCAGTCGGCGCTGCGGTGACGGACCGAGCCCTCGTGGGGCGTGATGTGGGTGCGCTCGCCGCTGTCGACGTCAAGCACGTAGAGGTCCTGATCGAAGTTCGAGTGAGCCTCCGAGAGGAGCAATCGCGTGTCGTCGGGGCTCCAGCCCCCAAGGGAGAGCCAGCCGTCGCCCTCCCGGACGAGGCGGGCGTCCTCGCCCGAGTCGGCGCGACCCTGAACGTAGACGTCGAACACCTCCTCGTCGCGGCGGTTGGAGGTGAAGGCGACGCGGTCGCCGTCGTGGCTCCAGCCGCCCCAGTGGTGTTTGGCGTCGGGCATCCCCGTCAGTTCGTGGACGTGGCCCGTATCGTCGATGCGGAACAGCTGTGCGCGTTCGTCGCCGCCGTCGTCCTTGCTGAAGACCATCTCCGGGCGTTCGGGCGAGAAGGAGACGAAGCCGACCGGTTCGTCGCCGAAGGTCCGCTGTCGGGGCCACGCGCGGGGACCCTCCAGCGTCCAGACCTGTGCGGCACCGGTCGTATCCAGCAGGAAGGCGAGGGTTCCATCGGGGCCGAAACTGGCTCCGTAGGCGCTGTGCGTGTTCAGATAGCGTTCGAGCGGAAAGTCCGTCACTGCCGGAAGGTAGAGCGGCCCGATGAAAGGTGTTGTGCGCTACGGCTCCAGCGAAACGAACTCCAAACCCTGTTCGGCCAGCATCCGGCGGGCGCGGTCGGTCACCGAGGGCGCGACGAGGATGCCGCGGACGCCGGCCTCGGCGTGGAGGTCACGGTCGAGGGCGTCGACGTACCGCCGGAGTTGGCCGACGGCGTCCGGGCCGACCCGCCGGCGTTTCAACTCCAGAACGACCGTCCGGCCGTCGTCGTCCTCGGCGAAGACGTCGACGGCACCGGCGCTGGTCTGTCGTTCGGTCGCCAGCGGGACCAGTCCGGGTTCGACCAGCGATGGGTCCTCGAGGATGCGGTCGCGCAGGTCGTCTTCTGTCCCCTCGACGGTCAGTTCCTCGGGGTCGGTGAGGTCGTAGGCGGCGACGTGGTCGACGGTCGAGAACGTCACGACGAGGCGCTCCTCGGGGGACTCCCGACGGCTGTCGACGACCAACTCGCCGTCC
>NZ_WPCA01000234.1 GCF_009741825.1 Halapricum sp. CBA1109 | reverse complement strand
CGGACCGGGGAACCAGACCGGTCCGCACGGCGGGACCCACCACGGACCGGGGAACCAGACCGGTCCGCACGGCGGACCGATGCACGGCCCGACCGACGGGAACCGAACGGTCCAGCCCCGCGGGTGACGGCCACGAGACGCCGTTCGTGAACACGCCACACGGCGCGTCCGTCTCGGAACTTATTAGTACGCTTCTCGGGTACTCTCGTGGTACATGACGCGGACCACCGGCTTCGACTCGCAGGCGACCGCGAGCGACGGGTCCGCTTCGGTTTTTTCGGCACCCGGTCTGCGACGCCGCCGGACGGCGTCCGACGAGCAGTCGGGTCGCGTCGCGATCCGACGGCGACGGCGGGCCTTCCTGTAGGCCCACACAACACTACTCAACGACCGGATTTCGTACCACACGCTCGCTACCGCCCACGGTCGGGTTTCGGGCGGTGACCTTCGACCCGACACACCACCAATGCCAGGAGACTACTCAGGGACCGTCGCGCTCGCCTTCTCGGGCGGGCTCGACACGACAGTCTGCGTATCGCTACTGAAAGACGAGTACGGATTCGACGAGGTCATCGGCGTCACCGTCGACGTCGGCCAGCCCGAATCCGAGTTCGAGGAGGCCGAGGAGACGGCCGAGGCACTGGGCGTCGAGCAGTTCGTCGTCGACGCCCGCGAGGAGTTCGCGGACCTCTGTCTGCGAGCGGTCAAGGCAAACGCCGACTACCAGGCTACCCGCTCGGGACCGCGCTGGCGCGTCCGGTCATCGCCAAGGCCATCCGCGACGTGGCACAGGAAGAGGGCGCGAGCGCTCTCGCCCACGGCTGTACGGGCAAAGGCAACGACCAGCTACGGTTCGAGGCCATCTGGCGCGACACCGATTTGGACGTCGTCGCGCCCGTCCGCGAACTCGGCCTCACCCGCGAGTGGGAAAACGAGTACGCCCGCGAGAAGGGCCTGCCCGTCGAGGGCGGCGACGGCGGCCGCTACTCCGTCGACACGAACCTCTGGAGCCGCTCCATCGAGGGCTCGGAACTGGAGGACCCGGCGACGATTCCGTCCGACGACATCTACAAGTGGACCGACAACCCCTCCGGGAAAGAGGCCGAACTCGTCGAAATCGAGTTCGCCGACGGCGAACCGGTCGCACTCGACGGGGAGTCGCTGGACGCGGTCGAACTGATCGAGCAACTCAACGCCCAGGCCGGCGCGCACGGCGTCGGCCGCACCGATATGATGGAGGACCGTATGCTCGGGCTGAAGGTCCGCGAGAACTACGAGCACCCCGCCGCGACGGTGTTGCTCACTGCCCACGAGGCTCTGGAAGGCCTCGTCCTCACCCAGGAGGAGCGCCAGTTCAAGGAGGGTATCGACCAGCAGTGGTCCCAGAAGGGGTATCAGGGCCTCATCGACGCGCCCATCGTCGACGCGCTGGAGGGGTTCATCGACGAGACCCAGACCCGCGTCACCGGCACGGTGACGGTCAAACTCGAAGGCGGCCACTGCCGTCCGGTCTCCCGCGAGAGCGACTACGCCGTCTACAGCGAGTCGGCGGCATCGTTCAACGAGGAGGACGTCGAGGGCGGCATCACCCAGCAGGACGCCACGGGCGTCGCCAAGTACCACGGCTTCCAGAGCCGCCTCGCCAAGAAGGTGACTCAGAAGCTGAACGCACCCGCCACCGACGGCGGACAGGAGGAGTAGATGAGCGGCGAGGAGAGCGAGGACGACCCCAGGGAGTCCTCGGGCAACGCGAGCGGGGACGGTAGCGACCCCCGAACGGCCACACCCAGCGACGCCGGCGACGAGTCGGTCGTCCGCCGGGACCGCTTCAGCGGCGGCCCCGCCCGCGACTTTCTCTCCTCGCTCGCCGACGACGAGCGTCTCTTCGCGGCCGATATAGCGGTCGACCGCGCCCACGTCGTGATGCTCGCCCAACAGGGGATAATCGAGGCCGGGACGGCCGGCGACATCCTGCAGGCGCTTGACGACATCGAGTCGGCCGGCCACGACGCCCTGCCGGACGGCGAGGACGTCCACGAGGCCATCGAATCGGCGGTCATCGACCGCGTCGGACCCGAGGGCGGCCGGATGCACACCGCCCGTTCGCGCAACGACGAGGTGGCGACCTGCATCCGCTACCGGTTGCGCGCGGATCTGCTCGACCTGATCGAGACAGTCGTGGGCGCACGCGAGCAGTTGCTGGATGTCGCCCGCGCCGAGGCCGAGACGGTGATG
>NZ_WPCA01000200.1 GCF_009741825.1 Halapricum sp. CBA1109 | reverse complement strand
CGACCGCAGCGTCTCTCAGGCGGTCACGGAGACTGTCGCCGCCGAGTTCCGGACGGGGCTGGCGAGTCGCGCCGGCGCCGTCCACGAGACCCAGCGACTGGCGGCCGAGTGGCCAGTCGACGTAGACGCCGTGTCGACGCCGGCGACGCTCCACCACGGGAGTGAGGACCGGAACGTCCCGCTTGCGGGCGCACAGGCGCTCACCGAACGGCTCCCGTCGGGTCGCCTCGTCGTCCACGAGGGCGCCGACCACCTCGGCGCGTTGCTGTCCTGTCGCGGGACGATATTCGAGTGAGTCAGTCCTCGTACTCGCCTATCTTGACGAGTTGCTTGCCGATGTTCTCGCCGTCGAACAGGCCGAGGAACGCGTCCGGGGCCGACTCGATGCCCTCGGTGACCGTCTCCCGGTAGGTGATGTCGCCGTTGCGGACCCACTGGCCGAGTCGCGTCGTCGCCTCGCCGAACCGCGGCGCGAAATCGGAGACGAGAAAGCCCTGTACGGTCGCTCGCGTCTGGATGACCGTGGCGAGTTTCCGCGGACCGGTCGGCATCGATTCGGCGTTGTACTGGGAAATCTGTCCGCAGACCGCGACCCTCGCGTCGACGTTCAAAGACCGGAAGACGGCGTCCGTGATGGGGCCGCCGACGTTGTCGAAGTAGGCGTCGACGCCCTCCGGGGCCGCCTCCTGCAGAGCGGTGTGGTAGTCCTCCGTCGTCTCGTAGTTGATGCCAGCGTCGAAGCCCAACTCCTCTTCGAGAAAGCGGACCTTCTCGTCGCTGCCGGCGAAGCCGACCACTCGCGCGCCCGTGAGACTCGCTATCTGGCCGGCGACGCTGCCCACCGCGCCCGCCGCGCCGGTCACGACGAACGTGTCCCCGGCGTCGACGTCAGCGACCTCACGCGTCCCGAAGTAGGCCGTCCGGCCGGGCATCCCGAGGACGCCCAGTGCCGTCGAGATGGGCGCGGCGTCGGGGTCGATACCGTGGAGTTCGCTCCCGGGCGCGGTGGCGTACTCCGCCCAGTCGAGTTCGGCGGTGACCACGTCGCCCGTCTCGTGGGTCGTCCCGTGCTCCGCGACGACTTCGCCGACGACGGCCCCGTGGAGCGTCTCGCCCACGTCCCACGGGTCGGCGTAGGACTCGGCCGCGCTCATCCGACCGCGCATGTACGGGTCGACCGAGAGATACAGCGTCCGCACCAGCGCCTCGCCCGGACCGGGGTCCGGGACCGGGTCTTCCTGCAGTTCGAAGGTGTCCGAATCGGGGCGGCCCTGCGGTCGTTCGGCCAGTGTCCACCGTTTGTTGGAGTCAGTCACAGCCCACCGTTCGGTCGGACTCCGGAAGGGACCTCCGGTACCGGAACGACCGACGATAAACAGTATGAAACGCCTCGGTGCCCTACCGACGGTATGACCGACGACTACGCCGAGCAACTCCGACGCCACCGCGCCGAAAAAGACGAGTTCCTCGCGACCCACCGCCAGTCGCCCATCCCGCCGGAACAGCGGGACTCCTTCGACGGACTGGCGTACTTCGACCCCGACGAGTCCTACCGCGTCGAGGCCACCGTCACCGTCCACGACGACCCCGACATCGTCGAGATGGACACCTCCGAGGGCCGGGTCGTCCGCTACCGCGAGGAACTCAGCTTCGAGGCTACCGTCGACGGCGAGGCGGTCACGTTCCACGGCTACCGACAGGAGGCCGACGACGAGATATTCGTCCCGTTCCGTGACAAGACGACGGGCCAGCAGACCTACGAGGGCGGCCGGTACATGGAGTTGACGCCCGAGGAGAAACTGGAAGACGGCGACACGGTCACGGTCGATTTCAACCTCGCGTACGCCCCCTTCTGTGCGTTCTCGGACACCTTCGACTGCCCGCTGGCGCCCGAAGAAAACTGGCTCGACGTGGCAATCGAGGCCGGCGAGCGCAACCCCTGAGAACCACTAGCGTGAGGCGTGGACACAGCCCCACACAACGTCTTTCACGCCGCATCGCCTAGGACAGCCGAGCAGTGGCACACCGCTTCAATCCCATCCACAGAGTCGTCCTCGCGGTCGGTGCTGTCCTCCAACGGTTCGGACTGGTCGACCACGACCGGACCGCAGAAGCGGCCGAGCTATCCTGGCCGCGGATCGTCACCGGCATCGCCCGGATGTCGAAAAACGCCGTCGACGTGGCGATGGTCGGCGTGGCGCTTGGGTCGCTGGCTATCGCCGGCGTCGGCTTCGCGTCCCCGTTCTGGGGGCTGGCGTTCTCGCTCGGCGGCGGCATCGCCGCGGGCTCTATCGCGCTCGTCTCACAGCGCTTCGGCGCGGACGCCTACGACGATATCGGCGCCCCGATCCGTCACAGCGTCACGCTCGTCCTCGTTGGAACCGTCCCGCTGACGCTGTTTTTCGCCGCCGTCCCGGAGACGCTGATCGGCTTTCTCACCGACGACCCGACCGTCCTCGCCTACGGCAGTGACTACCTCCGGGTCGTCGCCTTCGGCATCCCGTTCGCGGCGCTGAACCTCATCGGGAGCCGCGTCTACATCGGCGTCGACGACGCCTGGACGCCGATGGTCCTCCGGGCGACGGGCGCTATCGTGAACATCGGCCTCAACGCCGTCTTCATCTTCGGCCTCGATATGGGCGTCGTCGGGGCGGCGCTGGGGACGGTGCTCTCGAACGCAGTCATCACCGTCGCGTTCTTCGTCGGCCTGACCGTCCGGCGGATACCCGGAACCCGACCGTTCCCGGCCCCGGTTTCGGTCCGCGGGCGCTACACCGACCGCGAGACGCTGTCGGATCTGGTCTCTATCGGCCTGCCGGTCATCGGCCGCAACAGCGTCTGGACGGTCGCACGCTTCCCGATGCTGGCCATCGTCGGCCTGTTCGGCCCGACGGTCGTCGCGGCGTACGTCATCGCCCGGCGCATCTGGGGCCTGCTGAACACGCCCGGGTGGGGCTTTGGCCTCGCGGCGTCCAGCCTCGTCGGCCAGGAACTCGGGGCCGACGACGAGGACACCGCCGCCGCCTACGGCCGCGAGATAACCCTGCTGGCCATCGGGACGTACGCCATCGGCGGCGTGCTGACCGCCCTCTTCGCCGAGCGGATCGTTCGGCTGTTCGTCGACAGCTCGGCCGACCCGTCGATACCGGTCGCCGTCGGCCTCGTCTACGTCGCCTGCGTCGCGGTCATCCCGCAGGCAGTCAAGGCCACCGTCGCGGGCGCGCTGGACGCGACCGGCGACACGCGCTGGCCGTTCTACAGCCAAGTGCTGGGGATGTTCGTCGTCGGGCTTCCGCTGGCGTACCTCGGCGCGACGACGGCGCTGGGCATCTGGGGCCTGTACCTCTCGTTTTTCGCCGAGGCCGCCATCCCGGCAGTCATCAACTACTACCGCTTCACCACCGGGAAGTGGCGGGCGATAAGCCGCGAGTACCGACCGAACGCGGCGAAGGCCGACGACTGATCGGTGTCGGCGCAGTACAGACGCTGACGACTGATCGGTGTCGGCGCAGTACAGACGCTGACGACTGATCGGTGTCGGCGCAGTACAGACGCTGACGACTGATCGGTGTCGGCGCAGTACAGACGCCGACGACTAACGACGAGGTTAGTCGCACTTTTGAGCCCGCAAGAGAGAATCCCGGTAGATGAACCGTCGCCGAGCGCTCGCCGTCGTCGCCGTCGCCG
>NZ_WPCA01000257.1 GCF_009741825.1 Halapricum sp. CBA1109 | reverse complement strand
CGAGGCCGGCGACGGCCCCGAGGACCCGGGCTGGCGAGAACACGGCGACGCCGGCCACCGCGAGCACGGCGACTGCGAGGCCTGCGAGCGCCTGTCTGCGCGTCGCCGTCTCCATCGTTGGGGCTGTTCGCGCCCGGGAGTGAAACCCTTGTGGTCCGTGTGTTTCAATACCGACCGCCACGTTTCCCTCGCCGTGGCCGAAAACACGGTCGAACTCGGCGTGACGCTGCTGGCCCATCTGGAGGACGAACAGTTGGACCTCGCCGACGCCGTCGACCGCATCGAGAGCGTCACGACCGACCCGGCGCTCACCCGCGAGATTCTCGACACCGCCGACCGCCGCGGGATCCTCACCCGCGAGGACGGCATCATTCGCCCCTCCGGCGACGGGTTCGTCCGCTTCGAGAGCCAAGTGGTCGAACGCGACGTCGACGCCGACTGCCGGCGCTGCGGGTCGTCGCTGTCGACTGGCTATTTCATCCGGTTCGACGCCGGCGAGGTCGGTCCGTTCGGCTCCTCGTGCATCCGGAAAGTGACCGGCCGCGAGGATTAATCGAGGGCGGTGTAGGCCGCTCCGAGGACGCCACCGTAGGCCAGATGCCACACCAGCGACGGCGGCGCGACGTTCGGAAACGGCGGTGAGGCCGGCGACCCGACGGTACTCAGCCACACCGGCATCAGCATCGCCGCGAGGACGACCCACGTGAGGACGCCCCAACCGATGCCGGCACCGACGAGTCGCCGTGGTTCATCGAGGCCGACCGCACCGACGATACCGGCGAAGGCGACTCCCAACACGGCCGCGTGGGAGACGTGAACTACCATCCCGACGGCCGCGTTCGCGGGCGGCGCCAGCCCGTACAGTGACGGGATGGCGACCGCCACGGTCGGTTCGTTCATCACCGCGACGAGGACGCCCATCACGAGGCCGCCGGCGATGCCTGCCGCCGTTCCGGCCTTCCAGTTTCCGTCCCGTACCTTGATCGGTTCCGCAGTCTCTGTCGTCGTCGACATACGAGTCCCGGTTCGACGAGACGGGCGTAAAGATCAGCGCGGTCGGGCGCAGTCGTTGGGTTTCCGTCGCCAGCGCACGACCGTCGGCGGGCTAGCGGCCCTGCCTGAGTTCCTCGAC
Organism: Halapricum sp. CBA1109; assembly: GCF_009741825.1. Taxonomy (GTDB): domain Archaea; phylum Halobacteriota; class Halobacteria; order Halobacteriales; family Haloarculaceae; genus Halapricum. Next base: position 255 of record NZ_WPCA01000257.1, on the reverse strand, counting down.
GAGTTGCTTGATCGCCTGCTGTTGGTTCCGGAGGAGTTCGTTCTGTCTGTTGACGGCCTCGGTGAGGTCTGCCAGTTGCTCAGTGACCGCTTCGAGGTCCTCCTCCGTGAGGGGGTCCGCTGTCGAGCCCTCGCGCTCGCTCGGCCACTGTTTGGACGCCTCCCGGTCGCGTTTCCGGCGTCGGTCCTCGCTGTCGGCCCGGCTGTCGGTGTCGCGTTTCGACCGACGGCCGCCGGTGTCGCCCGCCGACCGTCG
>NZ_WPCA01000260.1 GCF_009741825.1 Halapricum sp. CBA1109 | reverse complement strand
ACCCGGACCGCCGCGGGGCCGAACCCGTTGGTCCCGTTGTTGCCCTGTACGCCGACGTCGACGACCACCTCGTCGCTGCCGCGTTCGTCGACGAGGCCGTCGTAGTTGCTCGTGTTCGAGAGCCAGCCGTCGAACCCGGGGCGCCGCCGCAGTCCCGACGCCGCCGACGCCCGCCGTGACGCCGACGGCCGCCGCTCCGGCACCGGCCCGGAGGACGCTCCGCCGCGTCGCTCGTGGCTGTTGGTCGGTCATCGTTACCCCTTGTAGCCGGCGTACTCCATCAGGTTCGCGAAGATGTCCGTGTCCATCGCCTCCTCGTAGACGAGACCGGTGAGCATCCCGCCGGGGTAGGAGTTGCCGTTCATCACGTGGTTGACCTTGTGGCAGTGCATCAGGTAGATGCCCGGTTGGGCGTCGGCCTCGAACTCGATGGTGTGGCGCTCGGCGGGCGCGACGTTGGTCACGTCCATCTCGTGGCGGGCGGCCTCGGGGACGACGCCGCCGTCTTTCTCGACGCGTTCGAAGCGGTGGTTGTGGATGTGCAGCGGGTGGCTCATATACCCCCCGTTGACGTAGTGGACCCGGACCGTGTCGCCCTGTGAAACGATCATCGGCGACCCTTTCTCGGGGTGGAGCGTCCGCGGTGCGACCTTGCCGTTGATGGTGAAGACGTCGGGGTGGCGGTCACGCGGCGAGTAGGAAGCGTCCTCGCCGGCCATCATCCGGTTGAGCCGGGAGTCCCACTCCTTGACTGTCATAAAGTACTCCTTGTCGGCCTCCTCGTACCCCTCGGGATCGACCCGGAGGATGCCGTACATCCCCATATCGATGTGGCGATGGGTCTGGAAGTGGCAGTGATAGAGGTGGGTCCCGGGGACGTTCGCGGGAATCTCGTAGGTGTGAGTCTCGCCGGGTTCGACGGTGATACCCGTCGTCGTCGGGACGCCGTCGTCTTTCCACTTCTTGGTGACGCCGTGGAAGTGGACCGTGTGGGCGCGTTTGCCCTCGGTGTTGTCAAGCGTGACCTCCATGTCCTCGCCCTCCGTCGTCCGGAGGATGGGGGCGGGGACGCTCGGCGGTCGGTCGTCGGCCTTGAACGCCCACACGCGGGGGAGTTCGACGGGGCCGCCCATCGACTCAAGCGGGTGACAGTCGTGGCGGGCGGGTAGCGAACTGAGCGTCACCTGATTGTCCTGCTCGTCGACGTTGACGACCTGAGGCGGTGCCGTGGTGGGGACTTCCTCGTCGGCGTTCGCGGCGGCCGACGGCGAGGTGGCGGTCGTCTCCGCCGCGTCGCGGTGTGGTGCGGCACAGCCGGCAGTCGCAGCGATGCCGGTCCCGCCCGTCGCGGCGACGAACT
>NZ_WPCA01000203.1 GCF_009741825.1 Halapricum sp. CBA1109 | reverse complement strand
AGCACGACACGCCGGTGTGACCGGAGGCACCTCCGCCTTGCGACAGACGATATGACCGACGATGGGTGCCATCGTATGACAGACCGTCCAAGACTCCGGGCGGCCGCAGTCCGGCGATTAGCCGAATTCGGGCGTCTGACTGTTGTCTGACGCCGTTTAATGGGGGAGCAGTACGTGTGTAAGCGTATGGCAACCCGGCACGGCGACATCGAGCGGATCAGGTCCGTGGTCGAGTCGGTCGACGCCGAGGAGCCGTTGACGGCCCGCGAGATACTGACTCTCCTCGAAGATCACGGTATCGAGTACGACAGCGCCCACCGCGTCGCCACGGTACTGGGCCGTCACGCCGAGACGGGCGCGGTCGAGGTCATCCGCGACCAGCCCTACCGCTACCGGTTCCCGACGGCGAACAACTGACGGACCGACCGCTCGGCCACCCGCGCGACCCCGGCCGGAAATCAGCGGGTTTTTGGGTCGTTTGGCGGTAGCAGTGTCTATGAGCCACGAGGAGTTTCCGACCGAGGAGCCAGCGGTGGTGACCTGCGGGCTACCGTACGCCAACGGCGACCTGCACATCGGCCACCTCCGGACGTACGTCGGCGGCGACGTGTTCAGCCGTGCCCTAGAGACTATCGGCCAGCAGACGGCCTTTGTCTCCGGGTCGGACATGCACGGGACGCCCATCGCCGTCCAAGCCATCGAGGACGGCGTCGACCCCGAAGAGTTCGCCTTGGAGTGGCACGAGCAGTACGAGGAGACGTTCCCGAAGTTCGCCGTCGAGTTCGACAACTTCGGCCACACGCACGACGACACCAACCGCGAACTCACATACGAAATCGTCGAGGCCCTCGAAGCGGAGGGGTACGTCCACGAGGAGGAGATCAAGGTCGCGTGGGACCCCACCGAGAAACAGCCGTTGCCCGACCGCTACGTCACGGGGACCTGTCCGTACTGCGGCGAGACGGCCCGCGGCGACGAGTGTGACGAGGGCTGTGGCCGCCATCTCGAACCGGGCGAGATAGAGGACCCCGTCTCGACCATCACCGGCAACCCCGCCGAGTACCGCGACCGCACCCACAAGTTCTTCGAGGTGTCGGAACTCGCCGACTACCTCTCGGGCTTTCTGGACCGACTGGAGGGGACGAGCAACGCTACCAACCAGCCCCGCCAGTGGATCGAGGACGGCCTGCAGGACTGGTGTATCACTCGCGATCTCGACTGGGGATTCGACTACCCCGGGAGCGACGACCTCGTGCTGTACGTCTGGGTCGACGCGCCCATCGAGTACGTCGCCTCGACCAAGCAGTACAGCGAGCGCGTCGGCGCCGACACCTACGACTGGGAAGACGTCTGGAAGGCCGACTCGACGCCCGCCGACGACTCCGAACCCGCCAGCGGCGGCGGCGAGATAGTCCACATCATCGGTCGGGACATCATCCAGCACCACACCATCTTCTGGCCGGCGATGCTGCGGGTCGCGGGCTACGCCGAACCGCGGTCGGTGATGGCGAGCGGCTTTATGACGCTGAACGGGAAGGGCTTCTCCACGTCCCGCAACCGTGCGGTCTGGGCGCGGGAGTATCTGGAGGAGGGCTTCCACGAGGACCTGCTCCGGTACTACCTCGCCACGAACGGTGGCTTCCAGCAGGACGTCGACTTCTCGTGGTCGAAGTTCCGCGAGCGCGTCAACGGCGAGTTGGTCGGGACCGTCGGGAACTTCGCCTACCGGTCGCTACTCTTTGCCTACCGGAACTTCGAGGGGACGCCAGAGACCGACGTCTCCGAGGAGGTCGAGGAGCGCATCGCCGAGGCCGTCGAAGAGTATCGGGCGGCGCTCAACGACTACTCCATCCGCGAGGCCGGGCAGGCCGCGGTCGACCTCGCCGGTTTCGGCAACGAGTACATCCAGACCAACGAACCGTGGAACCTCACCGACGACGACCCCGACCGGGCGGCCGTCGTCATCCGCGACTGCGTTCAGATAGCGAAGGCCCTCGCCGTCCTGTTCGAGCCGTTCACCCCCGGGAAGGCACAGGACCTGTGGGAGCAACTCGGCGAGGACGGCAGCGTCCACGACGCGACCATCGACGCCGTCCACGAGTCCCCGCCCGGTGCCTTCGACGAACCCGAGGAACTGTTCGAGAAGATCGAGGAAGACCGCGTCGCGGAACTGAACGAGAAACTGCAGGAACGTGTCGCTGAGGCGACCGACGACGAGAGTGACGCCGAGGAGGGCGACAGCCCTGACCTCGAACCGCTGGCCGAGGAACGCATCGGGTTCGAGCAGTTCCAGGACGTGGATATGCGAGTCGGGCGCATCGAGAGCGCCGAGGTCATCGAGGACTCGGACGACCTGCTGAAACTGACCGTCGACATCGGCATCGAGACCCGGCAGGTCGTCGCCGGTCTGCAGGGGCTCCACGATGTCGCGGACCTCCCCGGAACGCGGGTCGTCCTGCTGGCGAACATGGAGAAAGCGACCATCTTCGGCATCGAGTCCAACGGGATGGTGCTGGCCGCCGGCGAGGACGCGGACCTGCTGACGACCCACGCCGACGCGCCGGTGGGGACGAAGATCAAGTGACGCGCTCGTAGCGAGCGCTTTTGTGCGTGAGTCGACTACGAGTAGGTATGACCGAGGAGTCGACGGACGACGACGCGGCGACCGGTGACGGCACGCCACCCGTCGAGACGAGCGACGATGGGGAGTGGCGGTCGGTCGCGACCAGCAATCGGGCGAGGACCGCGAGTGGGACGACCCGCCGGGGGTCGACCTGTCGCCGGACGACCCCGAGGACGACCAGAGCGCCGTCGGCGGCAACGTCTTCGGGTCGGCGACGGGCGACACGGACACGCTCGAACCCGGGACGCTGAACCCCGAGAACGTCGCCTTCGTCCTCTTGGGCGTCGTCCTCGCCGCCTTCGTCTTCTATCAGTTCTTCCTGTTGGTCGGCTGAGGCCACGACTCGGCCACGCGCTGGTAGAGCCGTTTACACCGGTCTACTACCGACAGCGAGACGCTCTCGGTCGCGGTGTGTGCCTCTCCCGGTTCGGCCGCGCCACAGACGACACAGGTCGTCCCGGCGCGGGCCGCCAGCCACCCCGCGTCCGTCGCGTGGGGCTTGACGACCTGTTCGGCGGTCCCGTCTTGGGCCGCGTCGGCGGCCGCCGTGACCGCCTCCGCGAACGCCGGGTCCTCACAGGCCATCGGCGGGAGGTCCTGCTCGACGGTCACGGAGACGCCGTCGACGGCTTCGACCCCCTCGAACGGCGCTCGCTCGCCGGGGACCGTCCGCTCGTCGACGGTGACGGTACAGGACTCCGGGACGACGTTCCAGGCCGACCCGCCGTCTATCTCCGTGACGACGACCGATCCGTCGAGGTCAGTCCCGAGGACGGTCGTCGAGGGGGCCGGGAGCTCACGGATCCGCTGGACGGCGTCGCTGGCGTGGTAGATGGCGTTGTCGCCCGCCGCGGGTTCGCTGGCGTGGGCCGCGGCCCCCGAAGCGGTGACGGTCACCGCGCGGCGGCCCTTGTGGGCGACGGCGACGTCCGTGACGCCGGACGCGGAGTAGCCCGTCGACCCCTCGCCGACGACGGCGTAGTC
>NZ_WPCA01000063.1 GCF_009741825.1 Halapricum sp. CBA1109 | reverse complement strand
AAAACACCTCGACCTCGCTATCGCTCGGTCGAGTAACTCGTGCTGGTGGCTCCGCGACCGCACCGCGACGGCAGGCCTGCCCTTCCACGGCGTCTCGCAGTTGCACCACGAGGCTCGGGAGACGAAGTCTCCCGGTGGCGCCACGGGCGGGCGCTCGCGGCCACCGCACCGCCGGCGGCTGCTGTGGAAGTGGTCTCGTCGAAACCCACAGGTGCCGATAAGATTCAGTAGTCGTGCTGCATACAGAGAGTCAGTTCAGTGTGAGCCCGAGGCCAACCGTCACGGCGTAGTGAACCCGGTTAACACGGGCGAGTAGAACACGTCGTCGGACGAGTTACTCGCCGCCACCTTCGCTGCCACCTCCTTCGGTCGTGTTAGTGGGAATCGTACTTTCAGGGTCAAAGATGCCTTTGAGTCCGGTGAGCAGGAGGAGAACGCCCACGAAGATCGAAATGGGGCCATCGGGTATGTTTCCCGTATACGGTATCAAGGTGATGTCTCCGATAAACACAGTCCAGAGAATAACACCACCCAACACTGCCAGACCGACCGAGATGATACGTTGGGTCCTTGTACTCCGATAGTTTTCCATAACAGAATATCATTCTAACTTTCATATATATTCTGGGGCGTGGTACTACTTGCTCCTCCGTTGTTCCGCCAGTCCCCGACTGCTGCATTCGTGCTCTGTATCTTGCACGCGAGTCTTACCAAGGCTTAGACAGAGGGTAGCGAATCGTTCTATGCCACGTTCCGGAGATACACAGTCTCCGTAGTCTGACAACGAAAGTGACCCACCTACAGCGGTGTCCCGCCGCGTTCGCCCTCGGCACCGCCGGACTGGGCGTTCGACAGGAGGTCCGCGGCGACGCCGGTGTACTCGTAGCCCGGGACGATGCCCTCGACGTAGGTCCCTTCGACGTACTCGACGAACGTCTTGGCGACGGCCGCGGCGGTGTCGGGCGACCCGAGCGTGAACACGTACTCGACGACGACGGTGTCAGCCACCTCGCGCACGTCGAGGCTGTCGAGGTCGACGCTGACCCGCGTCGCGCCCGGCGCGTCGGCCAGTCGGCGTTCCAGCGTGTCGCGCCACCCATCGAGGACGGCCGGGCCGACCGCCCCCTCGGTCACCGACTGCAGCGTCGGCACCTCGACGGTGACCGTGTACTGCAACGCCCACTCCGCGTCGGCCTCGGCGGCCTCGACCCACCCGTCGAAGGGCGTACTCGTCACTCGGTAGCGGTCCCCGGTCGCGTCGATGGCGTCGGCAGTTTCGAAAGCCTCCCTCGCCGCAGTCGGTGTCTGCTCGGTCATACCAACCGGTAGCGCCGTCAGCCCCATATGCACGTCGTCTCGGCCGGCCCGACACACCCGGACCGCCGTCCGTCAGTCGCCGACTGCTGTCGCGTCCTCAGTTGCGATTAGCAACTGCATCGCCTGTCTGACGTGGTAGTTCTTCTGTGCGCTGTCGTCGGTCTGGAGCGCAGACTCGAGGTGAACAGCGACTGGTTGATTCCCCTCTCGTACGTCCGTTTCCTGCTGCATATCTGGACCTCCACCCTCACGGATGACCGAATGCAAGTGTGTTTACAACACCCATACTCAAAGGTGTTTATATCGTGAACATTAATGAACAGTTTCACGACGGGTACGGGACGAACGAGTTACCTCGGGTGTTCGTCCGAGGTACCAGATGCGAGGGATGGGATTCGAACCCATGGACCCCTACGGGAGCGGGTCTTAAGCCCGCCGCCTTTGGCCAAGCTCAGCCACCCTCGCGCGTTCCGGGGTGAGAGTGCGTGCCGGATGGCCTTTTCGGTCCGCGTCAGAAGATGCTCGCCTGCTGGTAGACGTCGATGCCGTCGAGCGTTATCTCGTAGGGCTTGGTCTGACGGGAGTGGTTTGCGTTCCGTATCTTCTGTATCTCGACGGCGAGACGCGTCTCTTGGGTGTCGCCGCGGACGTACTGGAGGACGAACACCGCGTCGGTGAGGTACTCGATAATGCCGTGCCGGGAGGCGTAGGGGTTGTTCTCGGCGGCCTCGCTGGTCAGCATCGTCGTCACGCCGGCGGATTTCAGCGACCGCGTGAAGTCGAACACCTCGGTCCGGCGCTTGGACTGATCGTCGTACATCATCTCAAGCAGCGAGACGGAGTCGAGCACGAGGCGTTCGGCGTCGAACTCCCGGATGAGTTGTGGCATCTCCCCGCGGATGTTGTCGAGGCTGTTGGCCATCTCGACGGGGTCTAAGTCGACGATAGCGAGTTTGTCCTCTTCCTCGTAGCGGTCGAACTCCCACCCGCGCTCGTTGGCGGTGTCGAGGATGGCCTCGCGGCTCTGTTCGAGCGTGATGAACACGGCGTTCTGGTCCTGCTGGAGGCCGTGGTAGAGGAACTGCAACCCGAAGGTGGTCTTGCCGGTCCCGGGAGACCCGATGGAGACGATGAGATGCCGTTCCGGAATCCCGCCGTGGATCATCTGGTCCAGTCCGGCGATACCGAGGTCGATCCGCGGGATGTCCGAGTCCAGATTCTCGTCGTCGAAATCAGTCTCGCCGCCGCCGTCACCGCCGCCCGCGGAACTCATCGCACTGGAGAAGTCGTCGTCGAACAGCGACCCGCCCTCCTCGCCGTCGTCGAGGGCATCCTCGCCGTCGTCGAAGGGGCTCTCGCCGCCAGACCCATCGTCGTCGAAGGGGCTCTCGCCGCCAGACCCATCGTCGTCGAAGGGGCTCTCTCCCGCTGGTTCCCCGTCGAACGGGCTCTCGCTGCTGCTCGCGTCGTTCGAGAAGGGATCCCCGCCGCCCGTGTCGTCGGGAGCGTCCGCGTCGCTCTCGTCGGACGCGTCGTCGGCGCTCTCGTCGGGCGCGTTGTCCTCGTCCTCGAAGGCGCTCTCGAACCAGTCGTCACTATCGTCCTCGCTCATCGATGGCCTCCCTGGCCGGTCGGCCCAACCATAGCTACCCCTTATCGGCGAGTGGGATTAATGTTTGTCCGTCGCTCGGACGGACTCGGCCGGGTTTATTTACCCCGGTGGAGTAGCTGGGGGTATGTACGTCGGGATCGTCGCTCAGAAGGGGAATCCGCGCGCACGATCACTCGCGACCGCCATCGGTCGGAGTTTGCAGGAGGACGGCGTCGAGGTGGCCGTCGACACGGTCACCGCGGCGGCACTGTCCGACGAGGAACGCAGTTCCTACGGCGGGAAATCCCGTGATACGCCCGACTTCGAGCCGATCGACGTCGACGCCCTCGACCGGTGTGATCTGGTGGTCAGCATCGGCGGCGACGGCACGTTCCTGTTCGCCGCCCGGGGCGTCGGCGACACGCCGATCGTCGGGGTCAATCTCGGCGAAGTCGGCTTCCTCAACGCCGTCGCACCGGCGGACGCCGTCGACGTCGTCGAGTCCGTCGTCGCAGACCTCAGGGCCGACGGTGAGACGCGACCCGGACGATGCCGCGTGTGCAGGCCCGCGGCGAGGGGTGGACGCTCCCGCCGGCGCTCAACGAAGTCGTCGTTCAGGGGCCACAACGCGGCCACGGGAACGGACTGGGCGTCACCGTCCGCGTCGACGGCTCGCTGTACACGAGCGGGCAGGCCGACGGGGTCCTCGTGGCCACCCCGACCGGGTCGACGGCGTACAACCTCAGCGAGAGCGGCCCGCTTGTCCACCCGGACGTGCGGGCGATGGTCGTCACGGAGATGGCCGCCGAACGGGAGATGCCGCCGCTGGTCGTCGACGAGGACAGCGAGATAACGATCCGGGTCGAGAACGCCGAGACGGCGTCGGTCGTCAGCGACGGGCGGGTCACGGAGACGGTCGAACCGCCGGCGCAGTTCAGTGTGACGCTCGCGGCCGATCCGGTCCGCGTCGCAGGGCCGCCGCTGGACTTCTTTACCGCGCTCGAAAAGCTGTCCTGATCACCGGCGGGCGGTCGTATAGAGGATCGGCGAGGCGAGCACCAACACCAGTCCGAGGAACTTGTACGCCAACGGTTCGCTCAGCAGGCTTCCCTCGGCGATACCGAGCGATCCGACAGGCGTGAGGACGAACAGCAGTCCGAACACGCCGGCGTGGAGCGACAGGACCTTTCGGGACCGGAGCACCAGCACGCCGAGCAGTGTCAGGCCGAACAGAAGCAGGAACACGTCCCCGATGTTGTACTGCAGCAGGATGTTGTCCATCAGCTGCAGTGACACGTGCGAAACCATTCGTGTCCGACAATCGCCGGGTGGCAATCTTTAAACTTCCGTTACCGCCCGGGCCACGCCGTCAGAACGTTTTATGCCCGTGGCCCCCGAGTGGCGTACTATGGACTCTGACGCCTCCGTTCTCGTCGTCGACGACGAGAAGGAAGTCGCCGACGTCTACGCGCTTCGGTTGCGCGACCAGTACGATACCGATACGGCCTACGGCGGGGAGGCCGCACTGGAGGCCGTCGACGAGGACACCGACGTGATGCTGTTGGACCGCCGGATGCCCGACGTCTCCGGCGACGACGTGCTCGAACGGATCAGGGAGCGCGGCCTCGATTGCCGGGTCATTATGATCACCGCTGTCGACCCGGACTTCGAAATAATCGATATGCCGTTCGACGACTACCTCTGCAAGCCCGTCGAGAAGGCCGACCTCGAGTCCGCTATCGAACAGCAACTCGCCGCCAGCCGGTACGACGACCGGCTCTCGGAGTACATGAACGTCACCTCGAAACTCGCCCTGCTCGAGGAGGAGAAACCGCCGACGACGATGGAGGAAAACGAGGACGTCGAGCAGTTACGACAGCGTGCCGAACGGTTGCGGACAGAACTGGACGAGGCGCTCGAACAGTTCGACGACATCGACAGCGCCTTCCTCGAGATCGGTCGGACGCCCGGCTAGTTCGTCACCGACGCCGATTTGTCGGGTGCCGGGAGGAGATGCTCCTCGCCCCAGTCGCGCATCGACTCGATCACCGGTTCCAGCGCCTGACCCCGTTCGGTCAGGACGTACTCCACGCGAAACGGCTTCTCGCTGACGATGTTCCGGTCGACGAGACCACTCTCCTCGAGGTCGCTCAGGCTGTCCGAGAGGACCTTACTCGATATCCCGTCGACGTCCTCCTTCAGGGCGTTGAACCCCGACGGGCCGTGTTTGAGGAGGCGCGCGACGATGACCGGGTGCCACTTCCGACCGATCAGCGTGGCCGTCGCCGTCACCGGACACCACTCGTCGCCGGCACACCAGACTGCCACCTCCTCCGAGTCGTCCGTTGTCATATCTCACTGTACGGCCCAGTTGGTAATAACTGTTGGTAACTCAGAAGAGATGGGTAACCCGGACGCGACCCTCAGGCGACAGCGTCGGGCGAGACGGCGGCGTCCGACTGGAGCCACGCTGTCGGGCGCTCGGTGTCGTAGATAACGATACTTCCGTCGTCCAGTGTGAGTTCCGCGTACCGTTCGTCGCCGGTGTCGGGCTGTGTGGTTGGCATCGTGATCCGGGAGCGGTGTGGGTTACTCCCTGTTAGTATGTACCGTTCGATCATTGTTAAGAGTTGATTTACCACACGGTTACCGGTCGCCGAGGGCGGTGACGCCGAACGACAGCGTCCGGTCACCGTGGGCGACGGTCACCCGGTCCCGGATGGATCCGGCGGCCTCGGAACGCCACCGGTCGACAACCGCGCAGTGGTGGTCGTGGTGGCGGTCCGGGTCGGGGTCGCCGTCGGCCGCCACCTCGGCGGCCGTCTCGTGTGGCTCAGGATAGGACGGACAGTCCTCGGCGAGCAACGCCCCGGGAAGGACATAGACGGGTGTCGGCCCGTCGCCGCCGTCGCCCGCCCGTCGCTGGCGGATGTGGATCCGGGCACGCATCCGGGCGTGGAACGGCGGCGTCAACCGCAACACCGCGTCCTCGTCGCTACGCAGCCGTGCTTCGGCGGTCGTGACGACATCCTCGGCGTGGACGGCGACTGTCTCGACGACACCGGGGTCGTCGCTTCCCGGTCCTCGTTCCGACATACCTGTGGTTGGGGCCGGACGTACGAATACGTGCGGTCCGAAGAGTGCTGATACATCGACAGGTTTTTGCTGACTGACTGGTTAGTTCACTTCGCTGACGGACCTGTCAGTGCACGGTGACTGGGCAACTCAGAGGCACACCCCGGTACTCTCTTCGTTCACGACGATCGTTCATCCGCGATACACGCCGAGACCAACAGCCCTATTAGCGCGCCTTCCACAGACAAAGGTAGTTAGTATGGAAGTAACAACAAAGGCGGTGAGACGATGAGTATGGTCGACGATATCGTCGGCTTGGTGACGGGCCACACGAAGATAGCTATCGTCGTGATGGTGCTGTTGACGGCCGCAGTCGGGGCAGGGGCACCGATGGTCGAACAGGAGTCCTCGCTGGACCAGTTCCAGTCGGACACCGACGAGGCGGACGCGCAGGGGTACATCGACGCCAACTTCTCGACGGGACCGGAGAACACGACACGGGCGCAAGTGATCGTCCGCGCGAACGACGGCGGGAACGTCCTCTCACAGGACTCGCTGGTCGCGCAACTGACGTTCCAGCAACGGTTGCGGGACAACGAGACAGTAAACAGGACGCTCGCGTACAACAAGAGCGGTCCCACGACCATCGGCATCGCGAACTTGCTGGCCCAGACGTCGATAAGCCAGCAGACCCTCCGCGAGGGGACACAGCGACTGAACCGGTACGATTTCCTCGACACGACGGGCACGTCCGGGCGGGAAGCGCTCGAGACGGCCGGCCGACAGGTCGAGACACAAGGCCGGATTCTGGAGAACAACACCACCCGTCGGGCGACCCAGCAGGCGCTCCGCGGGGCGATTAGTACGCTGCTGGAAGACCCCAACGCGACCGTCGACGCGGTGTTCGCCGAGACGAACGCGAACACCGACCTCGTCCTGAACGAGACGGACAAGCGAGTCATCAACGAGACGGCTACGCAGGCGGGGACGATCCGGAACGAAACCGAGCGACGGGCGGTCATCGGGCAGGGAATCCGTTCGATCCTCGAGTCGAAAGGCGAGTACATCGCGGCGGCCGGCGCGGAGTTGGAGCAGTTACAGACCGACCTCCAGTCACAGCCGTCGCTGTCGGCCCAGATCGAACACCTCGACTCGCTCGAAGAGAGCGAACTCGAATCGCTGATCGAGTCGACGATCGGCGGCGACGGCGGCGTGTCCTCGCAGGCGGTCCGGTTCATGCCGGTCGAAGGCTACGATCCGGGCTCGACGAGCGCGAACGCGACGACGATGCTGGTCACCCAGCAGACCGACTCGCCGCCGGGCGGGACGGGCGTCGCGACCGACCGTATCGTCGACTCGCAACTGGCGATGCAGGACCTCGCGAGTCAGGAGACCAACGGACAGGAGTTTCTGCTGTTCGGCGTCGGGATCATCACCGACGAGACCAACCGCTCGATGAGCGACAGTCTGGCTATCGTCGGCCCGCTCGCGCTGCTGTTCGTCCTCATCGCGCTGGCGCTTGGCTACCGTGACGTGCTGGACATCGTCCTCGGGTTAGCCGGCATCGTCACCGTCCTGATCTGGACGTTCGGCTTCATGGGCTGGCTCGGCATCGACTTCAACCAGATATTCATCTCGGTTCCGGTGTTGCTGATCGGGTTGAGTATCGACTATGCCATCCACATCTTTATGCGCCACCGCGAGGAGCGACTCACTCTCGGTGAAGGCGACGACGCGCTGGCCCCGTCGATGCGGGTCGCGCTCGGCGGCGTCGGCGTCGCGCTGGCGCTGGTGACCGCGACGACGGTCATCGGCTTTATGTCGAACCTCGTCAGCCCGGTCCCGCCGATTCAGGACTTCGGTATCGTGAGTTCGTTCGGCATCACGGCCGCGTTCTTGGTGTTCGGCGTGCTAGTGCCGGCGCTGAAAATAGAGATCGACCAGTTCCTCGAAAACCGTGGGATCGACCGCAAGAAACGGGCCATCGGGACCGGAGGCGGTCGGTTCGGCGAGATCCTCAAGATCGGATCGACGGGCGCGAAGAAAGCGCCGTACGTGGTCTTGGTCATCGCGTTGCTGGTCAGCGCCGGCGGCGCGTACGGAGCCTCGCAGGTCGATACCTCCTTCGAACAGTCGGACTTCCTCTCTGACGACCCGCCGGACTGGATGAAAGACCTGCCCGAACCGTTCGCGCCCGGCGACTACTCCGCGAAGGAGAACTTAGAGTACGTCAACGAGCGCTTCCAGCGGGAGGACTCCTCGGCGGACCTGCTGTACCGCGGCGGCGTGGCGAGTCCCGACGGATTAGAGCGGATCAAGACCGGACAGGCCGCCGCCGCGGACAAGGAGGTGACGCTCGTCCGCTCGGACGACGAAGCGGCCGTCCAGAGTCCGCTGACAGTGATCAACATCACGCGCGAGCAGAATCCCGACGGGGTACTGAACCGGACCGTCACCGAACACGACACCGACGGCGACGGCATCCCCGAGGAGAACGTCACCGGCGTCTACGACGCGCTGTTCGCGCAAGCACCCGAGCAGGCCAATCAGGTGCTCCACCGCGTCGAGGACGGACAGGGTGGCTACGACTATCAGGCCGCGCGCATCACGGTGACCATCAAGGGGACCGCGAGCAGCGCCGACACGACCGACCAGATGCGTAGCGTCGCCTCGACCGCGTCGGGCGGCGAGGTCAGCGTCGTCGCCACCGGACAGACGATCATCTTCGAGATCATCCAACAGCAGTTGCTGGACACCGTCTTCGAGAGCCTGCTCATCACGCTCGTCTCGGTGTTCGCGTTCCTGATGATCGTCTACCGGATCACCGACGGCAGCGCGACGTTGGGGGCCGTGACGCTGCTCCCGGTGCTGTTGAGCGTCTCGTGGATCCTCGGGACGATGTACCTGCTCGGCATCCCGTTCAACATCCTGACGGGGCTGATCACCAGCCTCACAATCGGGCTCGGGGTGGCCTACAGCATCCACCTCTCCGAACGGTACAATCAGGAACTGGAGCGGACCGACTCCGCGTGGGAAGCGATGGACCGGTCGGTCACCGGGACCGGCGGGGCGCTGCTGGGTAGCGCCGCGACGACGGTCGGTGGCTTCGGGACCCTCGCGGTCGCGCTGTTGCCGCCGCTCCAGCAGTTCGGCGTCATCACTGGGCTGACCATCATCTACGCCTTCCTGGCGAGCGTGCTCGTCCTCCCGAGCCTGCTCGTCGTCTGGACGCGCTACGTCGGCCCGGCGGAGAAACTCACCGACAACACTGCCCCCGACGGGGCCGCCGACAGCACGCCGACCGACGACTGACCGCACGCGCCGTTTTTCGCTTACCTGTTAGGTGGTGTCGCTATACCCCGAGCGCCGAAGGATATCGTATGGCAATCGACGATACCACCTTCGGTGACGACGGGTCCTACGAGATCAGAGCGGACGAGGCGACGAACACCCTGTACCTGACGCTGAACGGGGCCATCGACGAACAGCGGATGCAGCGCGCGGCCGACGAGACGGTCGCGGCGGCTCAGTCCTTGGACGACGGGTTCGCCATCATCAACGACGTATCGACGTTCAGTCCGCCGTCGCCGGAGGCGGCGAAACCCATCGCGGCCGCCCAGCAGGAGTTGGCGGCGATGGGTGTCGGGGACGTGGTCCGCGTAATCGGCGACGACGCGAGCGCAGTCGTGACCAACGCCTTCGGTCGGCGCTCCCGGAAGGCCGGTTACGAGGGGCAGACGGCCGCGACGGTACAGGCTGCCGAGCGCGCGCTCGGCCTGTGAAGCTCGTTCCAAACCGTTTATACTGGCACACGGACAACGAGGCGGTATGGCGAAACAGCAGACCGAGGTCCGCGAACTGGACGAAGGCAGCTACGTGATGATGGACGAGACACCCAGCAAGATTACCTCCTACTCCACGGCCAAGCCCGGTAAACACGGCAGCGCGAAGGCCCGAATCGACGGTAAGGGCGTCTTCGACGGCAAGAAGCGCTCGCTCTCCCAGCCGGTCGACGCCAAGGTCTGGGTCCCGATCATCAACCGGAAGCAGGGACAGGTCGTCAACGTCGACGACGACGAACTGCAGGTTATGGACCTCGAGAGCTACGACACCTTCGTGATGGTCAACCCGGGCGACGAGGACCTCGAACCCGACGACCAGATCGAGTTCCTCGAGTACGAGGGCCAGCGAAAGATCGTCTGATCGACCGTGCGTTCGTTTCCGGGCGCCGTCGCCGACACCGATGACGCCGACTACGTCGTCGTCGGCGCACCGCTCGACATCTCGACGACCTACCAGCCGGGGACCCGTTTCGGTCCCGACCGGATGCGGCAACTCGCCCGGTCGTTCGAGGATTACGACCACCACACCGGCGCGCAGTTCACCGACCTCGGTGTGGCCGACGCCGGCGACGTCCGGCCCGGCGACGACGCCGCGGAGTATCTCACCTTCCTGACCGGCGACATCCGGGACCGAGCCCCGGCGGTCCCGTTGCTCCTCGGCGGTGAACACACCGTCTCAATCGCCGGCATCCGCGCGACCGACCCCGACGTAGTCGTCTCGCTGGACGCCCACCTCGACCTGCGGGACTCGTTCGCCGGCAACCCCTACAGCCACGCGACGGTGATGCACCACGCCCTCGACGTGGCCGAGGAAGTCGTCGTCCTCGGGGCGCGGGCGGGCAGCGAGAGCGAGTGGGACCGTGCGACAGACCCAGAGGTGACCGTCGTCGAACCGTCGGCCGTCGCCGACTGGGAGCCGGACTTCGAGGACCAGGACGTGTACTTGACCGTCGACATCGACGCCGCCGACCCGAGTGTCGCGCCGGGGACCGGGACGCTGGAACCGTTCGGCCTCGACGCGGCGACGATGCGGTCGGTCGTCCGGTCGGTCGCCCCCGGAGCCGTCGGGTTCGACGTGGTCGAGGTCAACGACCGCGACGACGGGCAGGCGGCCGTCCTCGGGGCGAAGCTCCTCCGCTCGTTCGTCTTCGCCCACGCCGAGGGGTGACGGCCGAGTGAACTATTAGCCCCGAGGTGCATCACCGGGGTATGGAACGGCTCTCGTCGTGTTACTTCTGTGGGGACGCCGTCGACGCGTCGGTCGCGGAGTACTCGCTGGTCGAGTCCGAACGCTACGACATCGACACCGACCACCGAATCGTCCTGTGTCCGACCTGCCGGCGGAAGCTCACCGACGTTATCGAACGCGTCGTCTCGGCGGTGTTCGACGACGACCGCGACCCCGAGGCGGTGGCGGCCGGTCCCGAGGACGACCCGATGACTGCGACCGACGTCCAAGCGGTCGAGGGCGACAGCCTCGAAGTGACGGACGACCCGCTCGTCGACGTCGACGGGACCGAGAACGGTGCCACGGAGGCCGAGGACGACGGCGAGAACGAGGACGCGGTCGCCGAGGGCGGTGCCGAGGCCGCGACGGTCGGGAGCGAGGGAGGCGACGAGAGCGACAGCGAGATGGGCGACAACGAGACGAGCGACGGCGATGGTTGGGCGGGGGAAGCCGACGAAGACGACGGGACGGTCGAGGCGAACGACAGCGAGGGGGAGACGGTGGTCGCGCGGCCGAGGAGGAAGGAGTCGAAACGGTCGAAGACGACGAGGCGGAGACAGAGGACGAGACGGCGACCGACACGGCCGAGGACGACGAGGCGGAGACGACCGACTACGAAAAGGCCGAGTTCAACAAGATAGTCAGGTTGCTCCAGAACCGCGAGTTCCCCGTCGAGATAGACGAACTCGTCGTCGTCGCGTCGAGCGCCTACGGCATCGACGAACCGACCTGTCACGCCGTGATCCGGGCGCTGGTCGACCGCGGCGTGGTCGAAGACCGCGGCGACGAACTGGTCCGGAACTGACACCGCAATAGCTACCCCGCTGCCGACACAACCGGGGGCTATGGACTGTGGTGCGCTCTGTTCCCGTCTCGACGAACGCCTCCGGACGACCGAGTACGCCGACGTCGACGCCAGCGAGAACGGCCTGCAGGTCGGTCCGGAAGACCACTCGGTCACACGGGTCGCGTTCGCCGTCGACGCGGCCGAGAAGACGATAGACGAGGCCGTCGCCGCACAGGCCGACCTGCTGGTCACCCACCACGGCATCTCGTGGGGCGGCATCGACCGGGTGACGGGCACCCACTACCGCCGACTGAAACCGCTCGTCGAGGCCGGCACCGCGCTGTACGTCTCCCACCTCCCGCTGGACGGCCACCAGACGCTGGGTAACGCGGCCGGACTGGCGCGCCTACTGGAACTCGACCGGACCGAACCGTTCGGCGAACTCGGCCCCGTCCACATCGGCCAACGGGGCGTCGCCCCCGACGCCTACAGCGTCGACGCCCTGCGGAACCTGCTCGAGGGCGAACTCGCCCACGGCGGCGAGGGCGTCCAGGTGCTGGATTTCGGCCCCGAGGAGATAGCGGACGTCGCCATCGTCACCGGCAGCGGCGTCGACTGGCTAGAGGACGCCGCCGAGGCCGGCGTCGACGCCTTCGTCACCGGCGAGGGCAAGCAGAAGGCCTACCACCTCGCTCGGGAGTACGGCGTCAACGTCTTTCTCGCCGGCCACTACGCGACCGAGACGTTCGGCGTGAAAGCTCTCCAGGAACGGGTCGAGGAGTGGGGGCCGAACACGACGTTCATCCACGAACCGACCGGCCTGTGAGACAGCGGTCCAGCGCGTCCGTGACGGCGTCGATATCCTCGATGTCCGAGGGGTCGTACGTCCGGTCGCCGTGGTACCACTTCGTCCGTTCGACGACGAGTTGCTCGTCGGTCAGTTCGTAGCCGGCGACGGTCTCCCAGCGCTGTAACGAGCCCTGCACCAGTAGCCCCTCGTCGGTGACGGCGACCGCCTGTTCGTTCTCGGAGAACAGTGCGACGATCCAGACGGGGGTGAGCGTCAGCCACGTCGTCGGCTCGATATCGCCACCGAGATAGAGCATCACGGCGATGCCAGCGACGGCCAGTGCGGCGAACACCCCGACTGCGATCTGTGTCTGCCGACGGGTTTTCGCCGGCGGTCGGGCCGCAAAGGAGACGATAGTCGTGACTCGCTCGCGGACTTCCTGTTGGCGGACGGCGATGGCGGCCACGGCCGCGCCGACCCACGCGAGCGCGGCGAGCAGTCCGAGTATCCAGAACAGTTCGCTGCCCGAGTCTACGCCGACCGGAACCCACGCGAACGGGACGACGAAGCCGACGACCGCTCGCGGGAGCGACTCGAAGTAGTCGTAGGGGTCGTAGCGGTCGGTCACCGCGCCGCCGAGGACGACGCCGATAACGCCACCGGCGGCGAACGTGGGCAGCGTCGGGTCGGACACTGTCGCCGGGAGGGGCGCGACCAACAACGCGACGTAAGCGACCGCGAGCGCACGGAGGGCGGTGCGTCTCATATCCCGACCATCGCGTGCCACCACTAAAGGCCGTGAGGCAGAGTTTCCCGTCGTGAAACCGTGGGCGGACACAGCCTTATTGTGGCCGCCGCCGAGGGTGCCGGTATGGATCATCTCGTCGAGAAGGCCCGCGAGGCCGCCGAGGGCGGCTACGCCCCCTACTCGGAGTACAACGTCGGCGCGGCCATCGAGACGGCCGACGGCACCGTCTACACCGGCTGTAACGTCGAGAACGCCAACTACTCCAACAGCGTCCACGCCGAGGAACTGGCCATCAGCGCGGCCGTCCGCGACGGCCACCGCGAGTTCGCCGCCATCGCCGTCTCCTCGGGCGAACGCGACGGCGTCACGCCCTGCGGGATGTGCCGCCAGACGCTGGCGGAGTTCTGTGGCGAGGAGTTCCCCATCTACTGCGACGAAGGCGAGACGACGACGGAGTATCGGCTCGGCGAACTGCTGCCGAACACCATCACGAAGGCCCATCTCGACCGATGACAGGCGACGCCGAGGACCCGAACGACGACGAGCAGTACCACCTCGGGGTCGGGTCCGGAGACGTGGCCGACAGCGTCCTCCTCCCCGGCGACCCCGAGCGCATCGAGAAGATAACCGACGGGTGGGACGGCCACGACGTGGTGGGCGACCACCGGGAGTACCGGACGGCGACGGGGGAGTACGAGGGGACGCCCATCTCGGTCACGTCGACGGGTATCGGCAGTCCGTCGGCCGCCATCGCCGTCGAAGAACTCGCCCGCGTCGGCGCGGACACGCTGATCCGGGTCGGCTCCTGCGGCGCCATCCAACCGGAGGCCGAGGTGGGCGACCTGATCATCACGACCGGGGCGGTCCGACAGGAGGGGACCAGCGCCGAGTACGTCCGGGAGGGGTACCCGGCCGTCGCCGACCACGCCGTCGTGACGGCGCTGATCACCGCCGCCGAGCGGCTCGGCCACGACTACCACGTCGGTCTGACCTGTTCGACGGACTCGTTCTACGCGGGCCAGAGCGACCCGGGTTCGAGGGGTTCGAGGCCAGCGGGAGCGAGGAACGGATCGCGGAACTCCGGCGGGCAAACGTCCTGAACTTCGAGATGGAGGCCAGCGCGATACTGACGCTGGCCAACGTCTACGGGCTACGGGCGGGAGCAGTGTGTACCGTCTACGCCAACCGCGAGACGGGCGAGTTCCGGACGGTGGGCGAGCGACGGGCGGCGGCGACGGCCTCCGAGGCCGTCTCGATACTGGCGTCGATGGACGCGGCGGCCGACGAGGGCGGTCGCTGGCACGCCGATTCGGGGCTGTGAGGAGGAGCGTCCGGAGCGAGTCGGAGACGAATACCTCAGCTTATGTGGGCGGCGATGTCGGCGTCGGTGATGATGCCGATTGTTCGACCGCCTTCGACGACCAGCACGGCGGCCTTGTGGTCGAGAGCGCTGTCGACTTCGTCGAAGGTGGCGGTCGGTTCGACCGTCGTGATGGACTCGTGCATCACCTCGGCGACGGGCAACTCGCCCACGTCGTCCTCGGGTCGCTGACGGATGTCGCGGTTGCCGATCAGCCCTTGGGGGATGCCGTCGCGAACGACGGGGACCTGCGAGTACCCGCGTTCGTCCATCAGCGCTTTGGCGCTGTGGACGGAGTCGTCCGGCGCGACGGCTGCCACGTCCTCGTGCATCAGGTCACGGGCCCGCAGGATGCCCCCCTCCGCCTCGTCTAAGGCCTCGACGATGCGCCGGAGGGTCGACAGCCGCGGGTCCACGTCCCCGCCCTCGATACGGGCGATCAACGGCTGGGACACGTCGGCGCGGTCGGCGAGTTCGCTCTGGGTGAGTCCGAGTTCCGTCCGCCGTTCGCGTAGGTCCTCGGAAGTCGGGAGTTCCATACGCTCCGATTACCAGAGGTAATACAAAAATCCACCGGCCGTCGCTCATAGTGTTTATTGTAGCTGTTTACCGGTGCGACCGCCCGATGTCGGGCGGTCGATACCGAAATGACCCTAACAATAAACACTATCAGTTGTCGCCCCCGGCCGTCGGT
>NZ_WPCA01000236.1 GCF_009741825.1 Halapricum sp. CBA1109 | reverse complement strand
ACCTCCGCGGCGGTCGCGGGCGGGCGCCGTCCTCGCGGGTGGCGCCCTCTCGGGGGCTGGCCGCGATGGTCTCGACGCCGGTGGCCGCGACCCCGGTGACGCCGCCGGAAAGCGCCTCTGTCGGCCTGCTCTGCCCCGGCCGGCTGCGGACCGCTGGCTCCGAACCGGTCGCCGCGCGCTCGCCCTCGTCCCGCTGCTCCTCGCACTCGCCGTCCTCGCCGCACCGCGACCGGTCGTGACGTTCGGTCCGGTGGTCCCGCTGGCGTGGCTTCCGGACGGGGCGCTCGGCGCGCCGAGCTACGGACGCTGGTGTCGGGCGGGCTGACGGCCCTGCTCTGTAGCTGTCTCACCGTCGGCGTGGCCGGGATAGTCGGCGGCGTCTCCGCGCGTGCGTGGTTGGCCCGCCACGGCGGCCACCGGCGGCGCCACCCGTGGGTCGTTGACTGTCTCGTCGTCTCCGGCGCGCTGGCTGTGCTCCTCGGCGCGGTCGCCGGTCCCGTACTGCCGACGCTCGCGCTCGGCCTCGGCGCGTGGTCGCCCGGCGTCTACTGGGTGTTCGCGGGAGTAGCCGGCTTGCTCACGCTCTCGGTCGCGTCCGGTCACGCCGCGGTGAGAACGTCCGCGGCGACGGCGTAGCGCTCGGCCGGCGACAGCGCGCTCAAGTGGTCGTCGGCGAACGCCAACCGGTGGACGGGCGCACCGACGCTGCCGGCCACCGGGACCGTCTCGAGGAGTCCGCGCTCGACGAGCCGCTGTTTTCGCGTGCTGACGGTACTCTTGGCCGCCACATCGTGTTCGGCACACCAGCGCGCGATGGCCTTCTGGCTGGCCGTCGTCCCCGCGCCAGCCAACAGCGCGACGGTCGGCACGTCCAGCGTCCGGGCGCCCGGCGCGGACCGTCGGGCGTCGAGCGACGCCACCAGCGCTGACAGCGTGGCCTCGTCCGTCCGGTCCCGCAGGTCACTCGCCACCGCTCGCCAGCGCGGCCGGTCGGGGACCGAGAGCGGCGTCGCCGCCTCGTAGGCCTCTCTCGCCCGGTCGCGCCCCACTCGCGCGACCCCGCGGTCCGCGGCGTCGAACAGCGCGTAGGCGTCGCCGAACGTGACGGCCGTCGTCGCTCCGTTCTCGCCGACGACCAGCGGTCCCGACACGGGCAACGTCTCCGCCGCGCGGAAGCTGAGAACCCCCATATCGACCAGTTCGGCCGCCTGCTGGCCGACCCGAAAGGTGTCCAGACAGTCCGCCCGGACCCCGGGGGTCGTCACGACGCGAACGGGGCGTTCGACCGCGGTATCGACCGGCGGGTCGGCAAAGAGCGCGAGCACGGACTCGGCCAGAAGCGCCGGGGGCGGCGAGAGGACGTACACCGGCGGATTTGTTTCCAGTGACCGCCTGACAGCGTCCGGGAACGTCCGGGAACCGGTCGGGGTCACCCCGGCGTCGATAGTCACGGGCTATCACCGCCGGCGAGTCGGTCGGCCATCTGCCGGCAGCGCCGGCGCAGTTCCGGCGGCGGATCGGCGTCGAAACCCGCGACCGTCCGGGGCCGCCGCAGCGTCTCGACTGCGCCGTCGAGGCCGTCGAACCGCTGGCAGGAGAGCGCCAGCGGGTGCTCCAGCGCCGGCGTCGCCGACGGCCTGTTGTCGCTGGCGAGGAGCACGCCCGACCACTGTCCCTCGGTCCGGTAGACGTGGACGGAGTGGGTCCGCTCGTCGCCGACGGCCTCGACGTGACAGTCACGCTCCAGCAGCCGACAGACGAGCCCCTCCGCCGTCGCCGTCTCCAACAGCGACCGCAGGTCGGTCTCGCTCGCCCGCTCGCGCCGGCCCGTCGGCAACTCGTAGACGCACGCGTCGGGCAGGACGACGACACACCGGCCGGCGGTCAGCGCCTCGCGGTCGGCCGCGAACGGCGCCACACCGGGGACGGTCACGAACCGGTCGCCGGGCGCGAACGCTCGACCGTCGACGCTGATAGTCCCGGATGCCTCGCCCGTGGGAATACGGACGCCGGTCGCGTGCAACGGCGACCCGGTGTCGGCGGTTCCATCCCACCGCGTCTGTCCGAGGGTGGCTATCCGCTCGTCCAGCGTCGCCGAAAGCGGCGGCCAGCGCTCGCCCAGCGTCGCCGCCAGTGACACCGCGCCGTCGTCGATACGGGCGCGCAGTGCCGCGGGCGCGGTGCTCGGAGGGCTCGTCGCCTAGCTTGACGGTCGTCCCACC
>NZ_WPCA01000217.1 GCF_009741825.1 Halapricum sp. CBA1109 | reverse complement strand
TCCAGGGGGTGGACGGACGCGCGTCGGGCGGGAGAGCGCACGGCCGGCGAAGCGCTGGGCCCTGTGGGTCGGCGTCGCGTAGTACTCCAACAGCAGGGGGGCGCGGGCGAGGGTCGCGCCGATGCCGGCGGCCGCAACCTGGGAAGCCGGGGTCGGGGTGGCGTGGACCACGTCGGGGCCGAAGCCGGCGAGTTTCCACGGGAGTTTCAGGCCGAACGCGGCGGCGTCCGGGCCGGCGGTGAGGCCGTGGTAGGTGACGCCGGCGTCGTCGCTGGTCGTCGGTTCGCCCTCCCACGTTCGGGCGCAAAAGACGGTCACGTCGTGGCCGCGTCCGGCTAGCTGTCGGGCGATCCGTTCGAGGCGGCGGTTGCCCTCGCCGTCGTCTAACTGGGTCGTCCGGAGGCTGACGAACGCGACCCGCATACGTCGCCCGAGGGCGGCCGATTGTATAAATACACGCGGTTCGGGGCCCCTCACGAGGACGGCTCGCTCGGGCCGCAGCGTGGTCGGTTGGCTGTCCCCTTTCGAGCGGCGCCCTCAGACGAGTTTGTCGCCGTCGAAGGCCGAGCGGTCGTAGTCCAGATCCATCAGCGAGAGGATGGTCGGGGCGATGTCGTAGAGGTCGGCGTCGTTGATGGTCGCGTCGTCGTCGTCGACGAACAGGCAGGCGTTGTCGAAGCTGTGCATCCCGTTGCGCGGGCCGGTGTCGAACACCGTGTCGTGGCCCTTGAACCCCGACTTCAGGTCGAACCCGTGGTTCGGGACGACGATGAGGTCCGGTGCGATGTCGGCGTGGTCGCCGCGGAAGGCGTCCTCCTTGGTGACGACGCGGTCGGCGACTTTCTGCCCGTCGGGGCCCTCCAGCGCTTCGAGGTCGGCCTTGAGTTCGTCCCGAACGTCCTCGTAGTCCTCCTGTGGGACCGCGCCGCGGGGTTCGCGGTCCTCGAGGTTGATGTAGAAGCGGCCGGGGATGAGCGAGTACGCGCGGGTCTCCTCGGAGATGTCGCCCAACTCGGAGTGGTCCTCGTCCTCGTAGGAGAGCCACCCCTCCTGTTCGAGCCACGCGTTGCAGTGGACCTCGTGTTCCAGCGTGGTGAACCCGTGGTCGGAGGCGACCAGCATCGTCACGTCGTCGTCGAGCATCTCGCGCAGGCGGCCGAGGTAGTCGTCGACCTTGCGGTAAAAGTCGAGGAACTCCTCTCTGTACTCGCCGTCCTGAGCGTAGTGTTTGAACAGGAAGTGGTTGACTCGGTCGGTGGTCATGAAGACGCCGAAAAACAGGTCCCAGTCGTCCTGCTGGATGTAGTGTTTGAACGCCTCGAACCGTTTATCGAGGGTTTCGTGGGCGTCCTCGATGAACTCGCTCTTGTCGTCGTTGTGGCCCAGTTTGGCGTTGACGTCGATGCGGTAATCAAGTCCTTCGAGTTGCTCTCGTAGTTCGTCGGGGTAGGCGGCCTTGTCGACGCCGGGGGAGAGAAAGCCCGAGACCATCCGCTGGACGTCACGCTGTGGCGGGAAGGTGACGGGCACGTTCAGCACCGTCGACGAGCGCTCGGCGCCCTCGACGCGGTCCCAGACTCGGGTGGCCTGTACGTCCCGGCCCATCGGAACGTAGGTGTCGTAGGATCCGATCTCGCGGTCCTGAAAGCCGTAGACGCCGGTCTCGCCGGGGTTGACGCCGGTCGTCAGCGACGGCCAGCAGGCCGACGATTCCGGCGGTACGATGCTGTCTATCGGGCCGGCGCTCCCCTCCTCGGCGAGCGCGGCGAGGTTCTCGAACTCGTCGAAGTTGTCGGCGAGCAGGCTGTAGGGTACCCCGTCGATTCCGAAGAACGCGACACGAGGGCCGTCGTCGCCTTTGAGCCGGTCGAACAGTCCCATACCCCTCGATACTGGCGACTGCCACAAGAAGCTTCTTCTCGCGGTCGCTCCCAGAAAACGGCAATACTACCGGTCGGCGTCCGGGTCGTAGTTCTCCGGCACGACTGTCGGATGGGAGACGCCGACGTCCGGCCGCTGCTCGGGGACTGTCGTCGGGTGGTCGACACCGACTGCCGTGCTGTTGGTCGCCATCGTACTCCTGTCTACACGCTATCGGGTCAAATAATTACCCATAATCATAAGGTATGCCGGTCGCGGCCACCATTACCTCGGTGAATACTGCCGCTACCGCGGTTCCTCGAACGCCGCGGGGTCCTCGGCGGCGGCGACCACGTCCCGGGCGGCGACGTTCTCGTCGACGTCGTGGACGCGCACGACGTCGGCGCCCCGTTCGGTCGCCAGCGCCGTTGCGGCGACGGTCGATTCGAGTCGGTCCTCGGCCCCGCGACCGATATGCCCGAACAGCGACTTGTGGGAGTGCCCGACCAGTACCGGACAGCCAAGCGCCGCGAACTCGTCGATCCGACCCAGCATCTCGAAGTCCTCGGCGGGGGTCTTGCCGAAGCCGATGCCCGGGTCGACGAGGATCTGCTCGCGGTCGAGACCGGCCTTCTCGGCCAACAACACTCGCTCGCGCAACTGGTCGATGACGTCCCCCACCACGTCGTCGTACTCGACCTCGTTGTCGGGGACGACCGGCGTATCGATTGAGTGCATCACGACGACGGGCACGTCGTGTTCGGCCGCGAGGTGGCGCATCTCGGGGTCTTCCAGCCCCGAGACGTCGTTGAGGATGTCCGCGCCCGCCTCCAAGGCGGCCTCGGCGACGGCCGCCTTCCGCGTGTCGATAGAGACGGTGACGTCCATCTCCTCGAGGGCCTCGACCACCGGCAACACGCGGTCTTTCTCCTCCTCGACGGGGACCGGGTCGGCACCCGGCCGCGTCGACTCCCCGCCGATATCGACGATGTCCGCTCCGGCCTCGACCATCGCTTCGGCGCGGTCGGACGGCGTC
>NZ_WPCA01000148.1 GCF_009741825.1 Halapricum sp. CBA1109 | reverse complement strand
GCCTCGCCCGGCCCGCGGTGACCCGTGGGGAAGCCGGTCGGCGAACCGCGGGCGGAGCGCTCGTCGCGTCGGAGCCGGAGGCGTGCGCGGACCGGCGCGTCGGTGCCCCGGAGCGACCCGGGCATCACCGTCGCTGTCAGCGACCGGTAGCGCGTGAGGTCAGTGTCTCTGATCGGTCCGGTCGTCGATATCGTCGGCGCCAGTTCGCCGCCGCCGTCGACCCGGAGCGCGGTACCGTCGCCGCGTCCCGTCGCCGCCGCGTCGACGCGGCTGACGGACGCGTCGCCGCCTGCTGTCCACGGCCGGTCGGCACCGGTCAGTCTGACGACAGACCCGCCCTGTGCGGCGACCGGAATGAAACCCACGTCGTCGCCGCTGGGTCCGTCCTCGCCCTCCACATCGGCGTCGTGGCTAGCGAGCCGTATCGGTGGTTTGCTCCCCCACATACAGTTGTCGCTTCCGACCGTCGATACTTAAGCGTTGTCGCGCGTAAAGAACGACTGTGTCACGCGTTTCGGATGGTCGCGGAGGGGTACCGTCCCGGAGTTACCGGTTCGCAGAAATGGTGAGGTCGGTAGCGATCCAGCCGTCGTTGTTTCCTCGCTCGGTGAACACGGTCCGGTCGCCCGAGCACTCGTGGGCGGTCACGGACGGCGTGTCGGCGTCTGGGTCCTCCTCGTCCGCCGTATCGTCGCGGGTACGCATCTCGCTCATTACGAGTGATTAGGTGAGCCTAAAGATAAAAGAGTTTTGGATAGCCTAAAGGACTGGGAACCCCGACCGCTTTTTATTGCCGTCGCTCCGATAGTTTCGTATGAGCGGAGACGCGCCCGACAGGGAGCAACTGGCGGCCCGTATCGAGGAGTTGACCGAGACAGTCGAGACGCTCGAACGGGAACTCCGTCGGCCGCGCCGCGGGCGTCGCCGTCTCGGGCCGCCGCGGGTCGAAGACCTGCGGCGGTTTACCGCGGATGTGGCCATCCCCGGGACCGTCCTCCTTCTGGAGACGAACGTCCGCGCGCTGAAACTCCTCCAGCGGACGCTCCGGGCCGCCGACGACAGGGACGCGGCCGGCGAGGGGACCCGCGAACTCGCCCGGCAGGCCGGCGACGTCGGGTCGACTGCGCTCGCGCGCCTGGAGGACGCCCTCGCCGACGTCCAGTCGGCGCTGGAGGGCGAACCCCCCGACGGCGAGGCGCGAGAACTGCTCGAGGAGGCGCGGGACCTCCGAGAAGACGTCCAGTCACAACTGGACGGAACGCCCGCCGACGACACCGCAGACCGGCCGGAAGTCGACGTGGAGTCGGAACTCCAGTCCATCAAGGACCAGATGGAGGACGACGGCGACGAAGAAAAATAGTTCCAAAAACATAATGATTTATAATGAAGTAGTGCGTCGATACGACTACGATGGTCGAACCCACCGGGCGGCAGGCGACGCTGTTCGTCAGGCCGGACCTGCCGGGCCCGACACGACGCCGGCGTGAACAGCTCACGGCGCGGCTCCAGCGACTGCGGGAGGACGGCGTCCTCGACACCGTCACCGTCGAGACGTGGGCCAAACAGCGGCCCGTCGGCGAGGACGACCGGTACGCGGCGTTCGCGGCGTGGGCCGTGTCGGCGGGCGTTTCGCTCGCCCCCTGTTTCCGGACCCGAAGGTGTTACGAACCGGGGACGACCGACCGACGGGAGTACCGCGTGCGCCCGGCTATCTGTCTGGTTGTGACCGACGAGTGCGGGGAGATAGACGCCGTCTACCCGCACTTCGACGGCGGCCCGCGGTCGGTGCGGGACGGTCTCGCGGCGCTGGGGCAGGGAACTTGCCGGTCGCCGGGGGCCAGCGACCCCGGCCTCGCGGACTGAACAGGCCAGTACCCTTTTTTCAGACGGCTGTGAAGCGGTGGTATGGTCGAGGAAACCGACGACGAGACGGCCGAGGACGCACCGAGCGACGGGGTCACGAGCGACACGACGACGCGACGCATCCGGACGCTCGCCATCTTCTTCCTCGGTGTCGGCGTCTACGCCATCGTCGGTGCGGGGCTGGACCAGTCGGCGCTGCTTCTGGACAACCTCACGACGTACTTCGTCTCCGGCATCGTCGTCTTCGGCATCGGGCTCCTGCTGTCCGTCCTCACTCGTCTCTGACGGGCCGAAACCGGTAGCCGTCCCACGCCTGACTCGCGGCCTCCCGGACCGCAACGTCGGGGTCCCGTAGCTCCGGAACGTATTCCGGCTTGACGGCATCGCCCACCGCGACCGGTTCGGTCGTGCCGCCGAGGACGCTGACCGTCGTGTCCGCGACGTGGAAGACGACGACGGCAAGCGTGTTCGGCCGACGGACGCC
The DNA here is from genome assembly GCF_009741825.1 of Halapricum sp. CBA1109. Classification (GTDB taxonomy): domain Archaea; phylum Halobacteriota; class Halobacteria; order Halobacteriales; family Haloarculaceae; genus Halapricum. The sequence goes on along the minus strand of NZ_WPCA01000148.1, from coordinate 3,936 downwards.
CGACGGTGTGGCCGTGCTCTCGGTCCACGTCAGTACCTCGCCCGTCCGATCGGCGAGGTCGACCGTCTCCCGCTGTGACTCGCCACAGGTCGGACACCGCTCGTGGCCGGGGTTGGTGTAGTGGCCGTTCGGACACCCGTGGGCCAGCAGTTCAGGGTCGCTCATCGTGCCCCCTCCAGTACCGTCGTCGTGACGCAGTTGCCGAAGCCGCCGATACTCGTCGCCAGCGCCACGTCCGACGGGACCTGCCGCGGGCCGGCCTCACCCCGGAGTTGCGCGACCAGTTCGTACACCTGTGCGACGCCGCTTGCCCCCAGCGGATGGCCCTTGGCCTTGAGGCCGCCCGAGGGGTTGACCGGGAACGCCCCGTCGCGCGCAGTCGTCCCCTCGACGGCCGGCCGCCACCCCTCACCGGGGTCGGTCACGCCCAGCGCCTCCAACTGGAGCGGTTCCAGCAGCGTCACCATATCGTGGAGTTCGGCGACATCCACGTCCTCGATGCCGTGTCCGGCCTGCTCCAGCGCCGTCTCGGCGCTCTCGGCCACCGCCGACAGCCGCGTCGGGTCCTCGCGCTGGTGGACGACGTGGGTGTCCGTCGCGCCGCCGACGCCCGCGACGGTGACGTAGTCGTCGGTCACCGCCTCGGCGACGGACTCAGGCACGAACAACAGCGCCGCCGCGCCGTCGGTCACGGGGCAGAAGTCGTACAGGCCGAGCGGATCGGCGACCGTCGGCGCGTCCAGTACGTCCTCAGTCGTGATCTCTTCGTGGAACTGCGCGTCGGGGTTGTCCACGGCGTTGCGGTGGTTCTTGACCGCCACCGCCGCGAGGTGCTCGCGGGTCGCGTCGGTCTGTTCGAGATACAGCCGTGCGGTCAGGCCAGCGAAACTCGGCAGCGTCACGCCGTGTTTGTACTCGGCGGGGTGGGTCAGCGAGGCGATGATGTCACTCGACTCGGGTGTCGAGCGGTGGGTCATCTTCTCGCCGCCGACCAACAGCGTGCAGTCGCTGGCGCCGCTGGCGACCGACTGCCACGCGGCGTGGATGCCCGCCCCGCCGCTGGCGGAGGTCTGATCGATACGCTGGGTGTAGGCCCCGATCAGTCCCAGTTCCTGAACCAGCGCGTTCATCACGCCGGTCCGGCCCTCGAACTCGCCGCCGGCCATATTGGCGACGTAGCAGTGCTCGACGGCGTCCGGGCCCAGCGGTGCGTCGTCGAGACAGGCCGCGCCGGCGGCCGCCAGCAGGTCCACCAGCCACCCCTCGCGCTCACCGAACTCCGTCATCGACGCGCCGACGATTGCGACGTCCATACCGGCGTCTCGGCGGGCGAGTGCCTCACTCTTGTGGTCGTCTGTACCGAACGTTCACACACTCCTGCACACAACGACACGTTCTTTAGGGTGGCCTAAAGACTGTGGACTACGACATCATGAGCGGGGAAATATGTGTTATAGTCCCGACAATCAGGGAGTACGAGTGCGTCCGGGAGTACGTGGCGAACGCGCGCGACCACGGCTTCGACACCGACCGACTGGAGTTCGTGCTCGTCACCGAGGACTTCTGTGACACCGAGGAGATGGCGGCGATGCTCGACGACTTGGGCGTCGAGGGACGCGTCTTCGACGGGAGCGCCCGCGACCAGTGGTTCGAGGACCACGGCGTCGCCGAGTACAGCCACCTCGTCCCGGCCGCGAGCCACGCCCAGACGAGTTTCGGCCTGCTGTATATGTGGGTCGAGGGCCACGACCGCGGCCTCTTCATCGACGACGACACTCTGCCCCACGACGACGTGGACTTCTTCGGCACGCATATGGCGAACCTCGACTACCGCGGAGCTATCGAGGCCGTCGATTCCGAGGAGCGGTGGGTCAACGTCCTCTACGACACCGACACGGACCTGTACCCGCGCGGGTACCCCTACGCCGCGATGGACGAGACGGTCCACACCGAGACGACGACTGTCTCGAACGTGGTCGCCTCACAGGGCCTGTGGACGAACGTCCCGGACCTCGATGCCGTCCGCATTCTGATGGACGGCGACCTGCAGGGACAGGCCCAGACGCGCCTGAGCGCCGACGACTACGGCGCGGACTTCGTCGCCGCGCCGGGGCAGTACCTCACCGTCTGCTCGATGAACCTCGCCTTCGAACGGGCGGTCATCCCCGCGTTCTACCAGTTCCCGATGGACGACAACGAGTGGACGTAGGCCGGTTTGACGACATCTGGAGCGGCGTCGTCCTCAAACGGGCCTGTGACCTGCTGGGCAAGCAGATATACAACGGCGCGCCCCTGTGTGAACACAACAAGGCCCCGCGGTCGACGTTCGGTGACCTCACCAACGAGGTGGCCGGACTGGAACTCAACGAACACGTCTGGGAAGTCGTCGACACCGTCGAGACGGCCGACTCCTTCCGGGCGGCCGCCGAGGGCGTCGCCGAGGCACTCCGGGACGGCGAGTTCGAGGAATACGAGAACGGCCCGTTCCTCAACTACTGCGGCGACTACCTCGCGGACTGGCTGGCGTGTCTGGACGCTCTCGACGCCGATGAGCACGAGCACTCCCGACCGGCACCGGCTACCACTGACTGAGGAGAACCGAACCGTTTAAGTTATTTAGGGCGGCCTAAACTACACGATGACCGATCAAGACACTACCGACGACGGAGCGAACGAGGTATCGATGTTCGGACAGCGACGACGGCAGTTCCTCGGTGCAATGGGTGCGGCCGGGGCCGCTGCGCTCGCAGGGTGTGGCGGACTGCTCGACGGCGACTCGACGCCCGGTACCGCGACGGCCGCGGACTACGACGCGGGCGACGCTGCGATCAACATGAACTCCCTGTCGAACTACCGTGGTTCGGGCGTGTTCTCGGAGGGTCGTCCCGCGCCGGGCGGCACCTCGATGCGCGACCTTCCCAATCTCAGCGGCGAACTCAACATCTATCTCGGTGCCGGCGAGGGCGGCGCGTACGGGCAGCTGTTCGACATCATCGCCGAGATCTATCCGGAATTCTCCTACACCACGAACGCGCTCGGCTCGGCGGACGCGGTCAACCGCATCCGCAACGAGTACGAGAGCGATCAGGTGAGCGGCGACGTCTACGTCGCGTCGACGCCGGGTCGCTCGGGCAGGTCGCCGACAGCGGCGCGGCGCTGTCGCTGAACAGCTCGACCACCGAGTCCGTTCCGGACTCCTACGTCGGCCCGAACCGGCAGTGGGTCGGCTTCGAGGGGCGCGCGCGCTCGATTCCGTACAACACCGACGAGTTCGACGAGAGCGACATCCCCGACAGCGTCGCCGACTTCCCCAACACCGACGCCTTCGCCGGGAACATCGGCTGGGCGCCGACCTACTCGGCGTTCCAGTCGTTCGTCACCGCGATGATCCAGCAGCGCGGCGAGGACGAGGCCCGAGGCTGGCTCGAAGGTATCCAGAACCTCGACGTCACGCAGTACCCCGACGAGTTCCAGCTCTCGGGTGCTGTCGCCGACGGCGAGCAGTACGTCGGCTTCGCCAACCACTACTACGCGCTGCGGGTACTGAACTCCCGCCCGGACGCGCCGCTTGACCTCGCGTTCACCAGCGGCGACGCGGGTGCGCTGGTCAATGTCTCCGGCGCGGCCGCGCTGGCCAACTCCGGCAACTCCGGGCTGGCCGACGCGTTCGTCCGCCACCTCCTCTCGGCCGAAGCGCAAGAGTTCTTCGCAACCGTTACGTACGGCTATCCGATGATACCAGACGTGTCGCCCGTGGGCGGCCTCCCGAGCATCGACGAACTGGACTCGCCGGACATTGACCTCACCGAACTCGCCGACAAGGAGGACACACTCGCGCTGATGCGGGACGTCGGCGTCCTATAATATGCCAGAAGACCACCACGAGAACCCCGGTACCGACGGTCGCTTGCGTGGGCTGACAGCCACGTCCACGGA
>NZ_WPCA01000254.1 GCF_009741825.1 Halapricum sp. CBA1109 | reverse complement strand
CGGCGGCCCCGCCGAACGGGTCGCCACCCATCCCGCCGGTACCGCCGCGGCCGCCACCGCCGTCGAAACCGCCGCGCTTCTCGGCCTGCTCGAATCGCTCGTGGCCCATCTGGTCGTAGGCCTGCCGTTTCTCCTCGTCGGTCAGGACCTCCTTTGCCTTCTTGACCTTCTTGAACTTCTCCTCGGCGTCGGGGTCGTCGCTCACGTCGGGATGGTACTCCCGTGCCTTCTTCCGGTAGGCCTCCTGTATCTCCTCGGCGCTGGCGTCTCTGGAGACCCCCAGTACGTCGTAGAAGTCCTCGCTCATTGGTTGCTAACCGGTAGACCGTTGAGACACTTCAAAAGCCCGGGTCAGGACAGTTTCTCGAACGGCGCCGTTCCTCCCACCCGACAGTTATGTCCTCCTGTGTCGAACACCGATCTATGCCGTTCGATCACTCCTACGACGCCCTGGACGCGACGGTCCGGGAGTCGGTCTGTCACGTCCGACTCGACACGGCGCGCCGTTCAACAGCCTCACGCCCGGTATGGTCGAGGAACTGCTCGACGTCGCGGTCCACTGCAACACCGACGACGACATCCGGGCCATCGCCATCACCGGGGCCGACCACTTCTGCGCCGGTGCGGACCTCCGCCTGTTTGAGGGCGGGGACGCCGACCGGACGGCCCTGCGCCGCCTCGCCGGCACCCTCCACGAGGCCATCCGGGAACTCAACGCTGCCGGCCTCCCCATCGTCACCGGCGTCTCGGGCGTCGCCGCCGGCGCGGGGTTCGGCATCGCTCTCCACGGCGACATCGTCGTCCTCGCCGACGACGCCCGCTTGGAGTTTGCCTACCCCCGCATCGGACTCGCCGCCGACGCCGGCACGACCTACCTCCTCCCGCGACTCGTGGGCCTCCGGAAGAGTCTGGACATCGCCCTCCGGAACGACCCCATCGGCCCCGAGGAAGCGGTCGATATGGGCCTCGCCACCGAGACAGTGCCCGCCGCCGACCTCGGTGACCACGTGGAGTCTGTCGCCCACGACCTCGCTTCCGGCCCGACCGCCGCCTTCGCTGAGACCCGCCGTCTGCTCTACGGGAGTTTCCACAACGGCCTCGACGAACAACTCGCCGCCGAACAGGACGCGATGGACCGGGCCGTCCGTACCGAGGACTTCCGCCGCGGTCTGGCGGCGTTTTTCGACGAGCGCGATGCTTCCTTCGAAGGAAACTGAACGAAGCGGTCGTCTTTCTGGCGGGCGATTCACAACCGCCTTCAGAAAGCACCCGCTGGTCGCTTTCTGAAACGACGAAAGACGTGCTCACTTCGTTGCGCGCGACTTTCGAGCCGACGAAGACGACTCCTCGTGTTACTCGTCGTCGTCTTCGAGAAGTTCGCTCCGCTCACTTCTCGAAACACCGGAAGAGATCGCTTCGCTCGTCTTCCGAGC
>NZ_WPCA01000189.1 GCF_009741825.1 Halapricum sp. CBA1109 | reverse complement strand
CCTGCGTCGTGTCACTCCGAAGGACGATTTCGGGCGGGCGAACCGGTACACAGCGACAAGAAACAGTATCAGAAGTCGGGATCGACGTACTGGCGCAACAGTCCACACTCCGGACAGGCGAACGTCTCGACGTCTCTGGTCTCGCCGACGCCGAGTTTCCCGAGCCATCCCTCGCGCTTCTCGCCGGTCCTGACCTTCGTCGAGAAACCCTCGCTGGTGACCAGTTCGACCGCACGGAGCCCCACGCCACAGTCCGGACAGCGTCGTTCTCGCATACCGGGGCGTCGTCCGCCGGTCACAAAAGCGTCCCTACCGGTCCAGCGTCGCCTCGGTGTCGATACCGTACACCCGCGCCGGCGTCTCGACGTGGGCGGTCCTGACCGCCTCCTCCCAACCCTCCTCTAGCATCCACCGGACCCGCCGAGGAACCGTCTTCGGCCCCAGCACCGCACCCGGCCTGTCGGGGTCGTCGATGTAGTCGGTCTCCATCAGGAAGGGGTCCGCCTCCTCGACGGCAACCTCCAGTTCGTCCTTGTCGGCGAGGACGCTCTTTATCGGGCCCGCCAGTCGGCCGCCGGAGTAGTGCTTGACGACCTGTTCGGGGGGCAGACCCTCGGCTTCGGCCCACGTGGCGACCTCGGTGAAGTCCTCGCCGCCCTCGGTGTGTAACTGGACGGCACAGCCGACTTCCCCGGCGAGGTCGAAGGCGTGACGCATCACGGCGTTCGAGGCCTCCCACACCGCGTCGTCGACCTCGTAGTGTGGCCGCCCGGACTTGATCGCCAGCGCCGGCCCGTCGGCGACGAACTCCGCGGCCACGTCGAGGCCGGCCTGCATAATGTCCCGTGCCTCTTCGGCAGTGTAGCCGTCCTCGACGAGTCTGGAGATCAGCGCCGGGTGGACTCCCAGCACGGGCCACGCCCGTCCGTCGAGTACGTCGGTCGCGTCCGCGACGGCGTCGACGGTCAACTGGAAACACTCCCGGAATATCGACTCGTCGTCGGCAGTCTCCCGGAGGTTCCACGAGGGCTTGTTCAACACCAACAGGTGCGTGCCGCCGTGGTCGGCGAACTCCGCGGCGGCCTCGGTGTTGCGGCCGTTCACCGGGTCGAGATGGAGGTGGTTGTCCAACACCGGCGTCTCGTCGATGTCCATACCGGTCGGTAGGCCGGACGGGGAAAAACGGTTGTGACTACCCCTCGGGACGCCCCGAGAGCCGCCGGAACCGCCCGTACGCGAAGGTGACCGACTCGATGGCGAGGGCCCCCTCGCGGGCCAGCAGGTCCGGCCCGTCCCAGCGTATCGGGTAGGCGTCGGCGAACTCCCAGCCCCACGTCCGGGCCTCGCGGCGGTCGTCGGTCAGCGTGACGACCACCGTCCGCCTGTCGAGCGTCCCGGCCATCACGTCCTGTAACCACTCCCAGAACGCGACGTCGTCGCTCAGGCCGCGGTCGAGCGTCAGCGTCGCGTCGGCGACGCCGTCGGGAAGCCGATGGACCCTGTCGTCGACACCGCCCTCGTCGTAGCGGACGGTCTGGAGTTCCATCGACAGCCCCGACACGGACTCGAACCCCGCGACCGACCGTCCGTCGACCTCGACGGCGAAGTCGTACGCCGCGTACGGGTCGGCCGCCATCTCAGCGCCCCGCCGGGTTCGTCAGTTCGATGCCGCCGCCGGAACGGTCGGCGTCGCCGGCCTGTTCGTTGCGCCGGTCGTTGATCGCGCTGATCTGGTCACACCACTGGCGGCGCTCCCGGTGGGACAGCGAGAGGACCGTCTCCCGGTCCCACCCGAAGTGGTAGGCGACGAACGCCACCTCCTCCCGCAGCGTCTCGGGCGGCGTCACCCGCATCACTCGATCCCGTTTCCCGGTCCTCCACCCCCGACCTCGTCCGGGACGGAGGATGTCGGGGAGGCCCCGCCGACACCCGCCGCCGACGGCGGTCCCGTGTCACCGCTCGCCGGGGTCGCCTCGACGTGTGACCCGCCCTCGACGGCCACGTCGAAGTCAGTCCCGCAGTCGGGACAGACCGTCGAGACGGCGTCGGCCCCGCGGTCGTTGATCCGCTCGTACATCGACTGTAAGTGCTCCATATCGGCGACGAACAGGTCCTCGATCACCTCGGGCCCGACCGAGTCGAGGGACCCGAGTTCGGTCACGACGCGGGACAGCAGGATGACGGTCAGATACGAGTCGTTGGACTGGACCCGCGGGTCCGAAAGCGGCGATATCTCGTCGCCCGCGGTCGCCAACCGCATCCGGCCCTCGGTGTGGCGGGTCCCGTCCGCGTCGACGTAGCCGTTCGGGAGCGTGAACGCGAACTCGGTCTGGAGGGCGTCGTCGCTCATCGGCGGCCCCCAGTGACGGTCACGTCACCGACGAGCGGATCGGCCGACCGAACGTCGAGGACGCCCTCGTCGTCGACGGTCGCCGAGTCCGGCCAGTGTCGCCGCGGGAGGGTGAATCGGGCCGTCATACCTCCTTGCGCTCCATCTCGTCGAAGGTGACGACGTACGTCTCGGTGGCGACGTTGCCCTGTCCGCCCCCGGTGTTCGATTCGAGCGTCGGCGGTTGGTACTCCTTGGGCCAGGCGTTGGTGAAGTTCCAGCGGATGTGAGACTGGCCGGCCTCGTCCTGAAGGACGACGGCGACGGTCTTGCGCGCGGCGTCGACGTTGCCCTCGTCGACGCGCGTCCGCCACTTGTAGAGGTCAGTGTTCTCCTTGTTCGCACCGCGTTCGAGGATCAGGTCCTCGTAGGTGCTGCGGCCCCACAGGCGTCTGTGGTGGGCCGGGTCGTTGCCCTCGCGGTACTCGATCTGTTCGGTGCGTTTCGAGGGAATCTCGACGCGCTGGAAGCCGGCGATGGTGATCCCGTCGAGTTCGACGGCGAAGCGGTTCGGTCTGAGTGGTCCGTGTCTGTCTGGCATCTATGAGTCGTTGGTCCACTGGCTGATCCGGAAGACGACGAACTCGGCCGGCTTGACCGGGGCGATCCCGATCTCGACGATCAGCCGTCCGTTGTCGACGTCGTCCTGCGTCATCGTCTGTTCGCCACACTCTACGTAGAAGGCCTCCTCGGCGGTCGACCCCATCAGGCCGCCGTCGCGCCACACCGTCGTCAGGAAGTTCTCGACTGACTGGCGCACCCGCGCCCAGAGGTCCCGGTCGTTCGGTTCGAACACCGCCCACTGGGTCCCCTCGTCGATGGACTGCTCGACGTAGAGGAACAACCGCCGGACGTTGATGTACTTCCAGGAGGGGTCACTGGACGTGGTCCGGGCACCCCACAACCGGATACCCCGGCCCTGAAAGCTCCGGATGCAGTTGACCCCGCGCGGGTTCAACACGTCCTGTTCGTCCTTCGTGAGGTCGTGCTGGAGGCCGAGCGCGCCGCGGACCGTCTCGTTCGCGGGCGCCTTGTGGACGCCGTGTTCGGCGTCGCTCCGGGCGATGATCCCCGCAACGTGGCCGCCCGGCGGAACGAGGCGGTCGGTCCCGGTGTCCGGGTCGGCGACCGACAGCCACGGGTAGTAGTAGCCCGCGTACGAGGAGTCGACCGGCGGTTCGATGTCCGAGACCGGCCCCGGACACTGCGGGGCCTGCAGGACGGCGAATCGGTCACCCATCCGCTCGCAGTGGGTGACGACGGCGTCGGTCAGCCCCGTCACGTCGTTCTCGTCGGGGACGCAGACCAGCGAGATGTCGTCGTGCTGTTGCAGGCCCGCGAGTCCGGTCCGGTGTCCGGGCGCGTCCTCGCCCCGATAGTCGGCCAGCGTGAGTTCGGCCCCACCGCCCCGGGATCCGTCGTCCGTGCTCTCCTCGCGGACCGCCCGCAGGTCGGCGCGGATGTCCGCGGCCGACTGGTCGGCATCGACCCGCGTCCCCTCGGCGAGTGACGCGAGCGCCTCGTCGTCCCGGTCGTCGAGATCGGCCGGCACCGTCCCGCCGTCGGCGAGTCCCGACGCCCGGTCCCGGTCGAGCCACGTCAGCCCGCCGGCCGGCCGCCCGTCGGCCTCGCGGTCGACGTCGACCAGCACCGAGCTACCCAGCTGTTTGCCGTAGAACTGGCTGGACTCCCTGTCGGGGGTCAGGTCCTCGTGGACCTCCTCGACGGCCGGGGTGGGGCGCGGGTCGACCCACCGGGGTCGGCGACCGTCTCGACGGCACAGTCCCAGTAGCGGACCCGCAACTGGAAGGTCGTACTGTCCTCGTCAGTCCGTGGACAGTCCTCGACGACGACGGCGACCGACTCGCCCCACGCTCCCGGGCCGGCCGCCGTCACCGTCGCCAC
>NZ_WPCA01000199.1 GCF_009741825.1 Halapricum sp. CBA1109 | reverse complement strand
GACGGTCAGCACGCCGGCGAGAAACACCAACGCGCCGAGGGCGGCCCCGACGGCGGCCACGGCAAGCGCCGTCGTTCCGGGGAGCGAGCCGCTGGGGAGGACGTCGGTGTCCAGCGTGTAGGCGAGACCGATGCCGCCGCCGGCGACCAGCGCAGACAACAGCGTCGTGACCAGGAGATAACCGAACAACCGGACGCCGTAGCGGGAACTATCGCGCGCAGTGAGGGCAGGCATACGTGTCCACTCTCGGGCGACCCCTACGTAAGTTGTGGCCTTCGGAGCGGCAGGCGACTATCACCGGACCGCAGTGCTACGTCCCGCCGTGGACCGTTGTCCCCACCCGTTCGCCGTCGAGAAACGCCGCCAGCCCGTCCAGATCGAATATCGACGCGGGCGTCTCCATCGACAACAGCGACTGCACTTTCCCGGCCATCCCGCCGCTGACGTCCGTCGCGTCGCTCGCGCCGAGGGCGTCCGCCACGGCCTCGAACTCCCGTATCTCCTCGATCACTTCGCCGTCGTCGTCCAACACGCCCGGAACGGCCGAGCAGAGCCCCACTCGGTCGGCCTCAAGCGCCGCGGCCAGTTCGACCACTATCTCGTCGCCCGAGAGGACGGTCACTCCCTCGCCACCGTGGGCGACGACATCGCCGTGGAGCACCGGAACGTACCCCTCGCCGAGTAGCCGTTCCGGGGCCCCCGACGGAAGCGTGAGCGCACCCGAACCGTCGCGGTCGGCCGCCGACAGCGGGTGGACGGGGACCGCCGGCACGTCCCGGTCGCGCAACCGCGAGACGACGAACCGGTTCAGCGTCGCCATCGCGCCGTGGATAGCGATCACCGCGTCCGGGTCCGTGCTCCCTTCGGTCGTCGAGACGCCGTGTTCGGCGGCGTGGTGGTGGCCGAAACTCCCACCGCCGTGGACGACGACGAGGTCCGACCGGCCGGCAACCGCGTCGGCCGCCCTGTCCAGCGCCGGGCCGTCCAGCGTCTCGGGGCGGTCTTTCTCGGTGATGACGCTCCCGCCGAGTTTGAGTATCGTCGTCATCGCTCCTCCAGTCGAACGCCGTCGCGGTCGAGTTCGGCCCGGAAGGCCGCCTCACAGCCGGGCGTGTACTCGAGCGCCGTCTCCGTCGCCGGCGTCTCGTCCAGTGCGACGACGCACCCGCCGCCGCCGGCCCCGGTCAGTTTCGCTCCGCGCGCGTCGGCGTCCCGGGCGGCCCACACCATCGCGTCCAGCGACCGCGCCGAGACCCCCAATGCCGACAGCAGCCCGTGATTGAAGTTCATCAGCCGACCGAGTTCGTCGAGGTTGCCCTCGACCAGCGCGGTCTCACCCCGCCGGACGACATCGCCGATGGCGGAGACCGTGTCCGCGGCGAAGTCGTACTCGTCTCTGAGCCCTCTGCGCCCGCGACCAACGCCCCCGTGTCCCCAGCCCCACCGTCGTACCCGACGACGAACGGCAGGTTCGGTACGTCCTCGATGGCCCGACAGTCCTCGCCCTCGACGCGGACCGCCCCGCCCGTCGCCGAGCAGAACGTGTCCGCCCGCGAGGCTTCGCCCTCCTGAACGGCGTGTTCGACGCGGTAGGCTCGTTCGGCTATCTCCGCCGTCGAGAGGTCGGCCCCCAGCGCCGTCGTCCCGGCAGCGATGGCGGCAACGGCCACCGCGGCCGATGACCCCAGCCCCGCGCCCAGCGGAATGTCGCTCGCTATCGTCACGTCGAACCCCGCCTCGGGCGCGTCGGCCGCGTCCCGGGCCTGTGCGATAGCCTCGTTGACGTACCCCATCGCCGCGTCCAAAAGCGAGTCGGCGACGTCCACGTCGGGGTGGTCGGAGGCCGACCCGTCGTACTCGACGGTGAACCCGTCCAGCGAGAGGTCCTCGGCCTCTACCCTGAGCCGACCGTCGTCGCGCGGTTCCGCCGTCACCCGTGCCCGGCGCTCGATGGCACACGGGACCGCCGGTTCGCCGTAGACGACCGCGTGCTCCCCGAACAGATACACCTTCCCGGGAGCGCTCGCTGTGACCATACCCCCCGGTCCACGCCCGAGCCCCAAGTGTGTTTCCGAACGGCCGCCGGTCAGAACTGCGACCGCGATCGCGGGCCCGACGCCGGCGTCCCCCGGCCGATTCCGCTCACCTCACCGAAGCCGTCGGTCAGCAGCGCGACGACGACTACCTGGCCGTAGAACGTCGGCACAGCCGCCAGTGCCGTCCCAAGTACAGGGACGACGTTCAGCAGTCCGACGACGAACCCGACGGCGATCAGAACCACGACGGCCAAAAGAAACGAGACGAAGTAGTCGGCGCTGAACGCGACGGTCGTTATCGTCCCGATGTCGAACCCGGCGGCGACACTCCCTTCGCGGGCGAAGTTGATCAGCCCCACGTACGCGACGTAACCGAACACTAACGCCAGCACCGACGACAGGAGGAGGCCGAGCAGGATACTCCCCAGCGCCGCCGCGAACCCCGCTTCGCTCCCGGTCAGGAGCGCGAGCACCGACGCCCCCACCGAGACGGCGAACACGACCGCCGGAATGAACATATAGACGACGAATATCAGGGTCGCTTTCAGCCCGTCGACGGTCAGCGCGACCCAGTCGTCGAACGCCGGCGGGACGTCCTCGCCGTTCAGGCGCGCCCGAGCGACGCTGACCAGATACCCCGCCACGACGAACGCCGGGACGATCAGAAAGCCAAGCAGCGTCAGGACGCTCCCGATCAGTATCGTCGCGGTCCAGTCGTCGTCCGCCATCGGATACCGTACCGCCGATTCGATGTCCATAGCTACTGCCCACCCCGGACGGTATTGAGTATTCTCCCCCTACAGTGCGTCCCGCAGGTCGTCGTCGATGGTCGTCTCCTCACGGATGTACCACCCGATAAATCCGCCCAGCGCACTCAAGAGGACGATGTACGCGACACCCATCAGGATCACAACCTGCCCGAACACCGCGAAGGAGCCGTCGATGGACGGACCGAAACTCGACAACCCCGGCGGCCCAAACGTGCTGAAACTGTCGAGGAATCCCAGCCACGTGACCCCGAAAAACAGGAACGGCAGTGCCGCGATACCGCCCGATATCGCACCCACCAGCAAGGCTTCGCTCCTGTCTCCCCCCTGCAGGTACGCCCCGATACCGCCACCGAACACCGGCGAGATGGCCACGAACGACGTGACCAGCGTCACTGCCGCACCGATACCCGAGTTGACCAGTGTCGATCCGCGTTTCATATCTGTTCCACTCGGGGTATTTTTAAAATTCTGTCGAGTGGATATCTAACGACCAGACCCCGTTGGATACTCGGCAGTTCTGTCGAACTCGACTATACGCCAGCAGCCTCGACGACCAAGAGTTCACATCCCCAAAGAAAGGGCCCCTCAGAGTGCGTCCCGCAGGTCGTCGTCGATGGTCGTCTCCTCTCGAATGTACCACCCGATAAATCCGCCCAGCGCACTCAACCCAACCGTGTAGGCCGCGCCGAGGACGACGACGAACAGCAGGATCACCAGGAAAACGCCGGCCGAGGCCCCGCCGCACTGATGCCGCCGAAGACTGAGTAACCCGAAGGAGAACGAACGGTATCACCACGATAGCGCCCGACAGCGCACCGATACGGATCGATTCGCTCTTGTCGCCCCACTCGAGGTAGGCCGCGACACCGCCGCCGATGATCGGCGAGACGCCGACGAACGACGTACAGCTACGGTACGTCTGAGCATCGATCGATGTACAGCTACGTACGTCTGAGCATCGATCGATGTACAGC
>NZ_WPCA01000075.1 GCF_009741825.1 Halapricum sp. CBA1109 | reverse complement strand
GCCGTCGAGGGCGAGACGGCGACCGTCGCGCGCCTCCACAGCGCCGACGGGTCGCTGGTCGACCGCGAGCGCCACCGACTGGACGCCCCGGACGGCGAGGCGCCGGGGACAGTGCTCGCGGCGTTCGTCAGCCAGTACTACGCCGAGCGGTCGCTACCGGACGCCTGTTGCTCTCCCATCACCCCGAGGACGCGGAACTGACCGAGTGGCTCGGCGGCGAGGGCGTCGACGTATCGGTCCCCGGGGCGGGCCGGGACGGTCGGCTGGTCGAACTAGCGCTGAAAAACGCCCGCAAGCGGTCGGTCGACCGCGACGAGACGACGGCGCTGGCCCGAGCGTTGGGGCTCGATTCGGCCCACCGCATCGAGGGGTTCGACGTGAGCCACGCGCAGGGTCGCGCCGCCGTCGGGAGCGACGTGACGTTCGTCGACGGGAGCGCCGAGACGGCCGACTACCGGCGGAAGAAGCTCACAGACCGCAACGACGACTACGCGAATATGCGCGAGTTGGTCCGCTGGCGGGCCGAGCGAGCCATCGAGGACCGGGACGACCGCCCCGACCCGGACCTCCTGTTGATCGACGGCGGCGAGGGGCAACTCGGCGCGGCCCGGGACGCCCTCGCTGAGACTGGCTGGGACGTGCCGGCCGTCGCGCTGGCAAAAGCGGAGGAGCTAGTCGTCACGCCGGACGGCGTCGAGAACTGGCCCGACGACGCCCCGCACCTCCATCTGCTCCAGCGTGTGCGGGACGAGGCGCACCGCTTTGCGGTCCAGTACCACGGCACGCTCAGGGACGACGTGTCGACGGCGCTGGACTCGGTACCCGGCGTCGGCCCCGAGACGAGAAAACGGTTGCTCGATCACTTCGGGAGCGTCGCGGCGGTGCGGGCGGCCACCGAGAACGAGTTACGGGCCGTCGAGGGCGTCGGCGAGGCGACTGCCGAGACGATAGCGCGACAGCTGTGACCGCCGGGCAGGCCGTCTACGCCGGTGGCTGTTCGTGTGCCGACTCCTCGGCGGAGCGCTCGGGGAGGTCTTCTTCTTCGTCCTCGCCGGACTCGAGAGCCTTGGGGATGATCCACGCCGAGACCGGCACCAGCAGCAACAACAGCACGACCGTCGCGAGCGTGATGATGACACCGACTTCGACCATACGTGTACGTCCGACCAGCGAACACTAAATACGTAGTGGTCGGCTCCGGTCCGTGCGAACTGTTCACTACCGGAGCCGGTGTCGAAACTCCCCCAGCGGCGGGAACCGGAGCGCTTCGCCCGCCTCGTCGTCCCAGACGACGGGCGCGAGGGCGTCGGCGTCGGTCACCAGCGGCGACTGGAAGGCCGCGGCGTCCATCCCGTTGACGGCTACGCCGGACGCGAACCGGGTGAACGACGGCAGGACGATCAGTTCCGCCCCGTCGGGCCCGCCGGGACCGACCAGCCAACAGGGCCGTCGCCGGCCCTCGATTTCGATGGTCGGATGATCGTGGCCGATGACGTAGCAGTCGGCCGTGACGGCCGGGGATTCGTGGCCGTGGACGGCGACCGTCGATTCGTCGAGGCGGTGGCTGTCGGCCATCGGCCCCTCCCAGAGAGTGTCGAGCATCGCATCGTGGTTGCCTTCGAGGGCGACAATCTCGGTATCGGTCTCTGTGGCGAGCGTGTCGATGGCCCGGATTCGGGGCCGGACGCCCGCCGGCACGGTGTCGAAGGCGTGGAGTACGTCGCCGGCGAGGACCAGCGTCTCGGGGTCGACCTCCCGCACGAGCGCATCGAGGCGGTCGAGTACGTCCTCGCCGTCGGGGACGGGAGCCTCGACGGCGGAGGCGGCCCCGCGCCCGAGGTGCAGGTCGGCGACGACGAGGGTGTCACCGAAGAGGAGCGCCCGGTCGCGGAACGTCGGCTGGTCGGCCATCGCTTCCACTGGGGGGCCGACGGGCAAATCGGCTGTGGTCGCGCCCGCCGCGGACCCAAACGCTTGTGCGTCTCCCGGAACGACCGACGGGTATGACCGATCACGAAGCCGCTATCGAGCAGTTCCTCGACGACGCCGACGCGGCGCTGTCGGAGTACGACCAAGGCTACGCTGACGCAGACGCGACCCTCACGCTGGTCCGGGACCACATCGACGAACTCCGCGAGACGCTCGACTAAAACCACGCGAGCCACGGGTCGGGGCGCTCGCTGTCGGCGTCGGCGTAGTAGCCAGACAGCACCGCGTCGCCGCCGAACTGCCCGGCACCGGTGACCGAGCGCCGGACCGAGGCGTCGTCGGTGTCGTCGCCGCTCCATCGGACCCCGCCGTCGGGTTCGAACCCGGTCCGCCAGAGGCGCGGACCGCCGGCGACGACCGGGCCGCCCCGGTCGAGCACCGCGCCGAAAAACATCGTCTCGCCGTAGGAGGCGTCGTCCGCGAGGACGCGTTGCCACTGGACGGTCCCGTCAGCGGTGACGGCCGCGAGGACGAAGTACGGTCGCTCGCCGAACGACTCGACCCCGCGGGCGAGGACGTAGAGACCGCTCGGACCGACGGCCAGATCAAGCGGGACGTAGCTCTGTTCGCCCGCGGGGACGGTCGCCTGCCAGCGCTCGGTGCCGTCGGCGTCGTAGGCTACCAGCCAACCACCGTCAGCGCGGATGCCGTAGGCGAAGACGCTCCCGTTCGGTGCCGTGGCGACGGCTTTGAGGGCGGTTCCGCCGTCGACTCGCTCGCGCCACCGGACGGTGCCCGTCGGTCCGACGCGCGCGAGGACGCCCGCCGCCGAGTCGACGGTACCCGCGGCGACCACGTCCCCGTCCAGCGGCGCGGCCGCGCGGAGTTGGTCGCCGTCACTCTCGTACACCACGCGGCGGTCCTCGAGCGCGTAGAGCCAGCCCTCGGGATAGCCGACGCTGCCGCCGACGACCGTCCGACTGCCGGTCCGGGCGTGCAGACCGACGTTCGTCGTCGGGAGCGATTCGAGCGATTCCTGCTCGGTGACCGAACCCGCGTCGTCGATGCGGAGCCGCTGCGGTGCGACGAGCGAACTGGCCTCGGTGACGGTCACGACCATCTCCAGCCCGGACTCGCGGGCGGCGACATCGACCGGCGTCCGTCGACGGTCGGCGGCGTAGACCCGTTCGCGGTCGATAGCCGGCGGGTCTGGACTCCCCGGCGGGACGGCACGGTCACCGAGCGGCGGCGGCCCCGCGAGGCCGTAATTCGGGATGTCGGCGCTGACTCCCCCCGACACTGTCTCCGGCAGCGACACCCCGTAGGGCGTGACCGAGTCGGGACCGTCGTCCTCCAGCGCCGAACAGCCGGCGAGGCCAGCGCTGCCGAGCGCCGCGAGCACGGCCCGCCGGGAGGTCCGGTCCATCGGCGAGTGTTGGGGCGGCGGAGGCAAAACTCCCGCGGCGGCCGAAGCGTCGGCGTTAAACAGCCTGACGCGTTAGACCGATCAAATGAGTCAAGAGCGGACAGAGGGTGACCTGCGGAATACTGGCCTCTCGCTGAAACACGACCGGGAGTGGGACTACGAACTCGACCGTATCGTCGAGGAAGTCCAAGAGCGCGGGGCGGAGAAGGTGGGTTTGCAGTTCCCCGAAGGCCTCAAGCGCCGCGGCCCCGCCGTGGCCGACGACCTACGCGAGGAGTTGCCCGACGAGGTGACCGTTATGATCTCCGGCCAGCCCTGTTATGGCGCCTGTGATCTGGACACCTTCCTGATGCGCCGGACGGACGTGTTCGTCCACTTCGGGCACTCCCCGATGAAGGAATCGGACAAGATCATCTACGTCCCGCTGTTCTCGAACGTCGACGTCTTCCCGATTATGGAGCGCACGCTCGATGAGGAACTCGCGCCCGCCGAGGAGGACGAAGACGTGGGACTGGTGACGACGGCCCAGCACATGAACAAGTTCGGCGAGATGCGGGAGTGGCTGGAAGAACGGGGCTACGAGGTTCACACCCGCCGCGGGGACGACCGCCTCACCCACGAGGGGCAAGTTCTGGGCTGTAACTACGCCTCCGCGGACGTCGACGCCGACACCATCCTCTACGTCGGCGGCGGGAAGTTCCACCCTCTCGGCCTCGCGATGGAACACCCTGACAAGAAGGTCATCATCGCCGACCCGGTCAACAACTCCATCCACGTCGCCGACACCGAGCAGTTCATGAAGGAGCGCTACGCCTCGGTCCACAAGGCGATGGACGCCGAGGAGTGGGGCGTCATCTTCTGCACCAAGATCGGACAGGGCCGCTGGGATCAGGCCAAGGAGATAGTCGAGAGCAACGACGACGCCTACCTCATCACGATGGACGAGGTCACCCCGGACCGTCTGACGAACTTCGGGCTGGACGCCTACGTCAACACTGGCTGTCCCCGGATCACGACCGACGACGGCCCGCAGTTCAAAAAGCCGATGTTGACTCCCCAGGAGTACCGCATCGCCATCGGCGAGGAGGACCTAGAAGACCTCGCGTTCGACACCTTCCACGGCACCTGGTGAGCGACGACTCGCCGCGGGACCCCATCGGCTGCCCGGCGTCAGCCGGCGTGTCCGAATAGCGCCCGCCTATCTTTCGCGCTACTTTCCCACACAAAATCGCCCCCGAACATAAGTCCCCGAGAATTGGGGCTCCGGATGAAGTTGTTTCTGAACGAACTGTACAGCAGACGCTCCGCACAGGGCACAGACGATGTCGACAACAGACCAGACCGACGGGACCGACGCACAGTTACCCGATTTCACGGAGTTGGCACAGGACGTCGATCCGGGGACGGTGATGACGGAGTACGGCGAGGAGATAGCGGCCGCGCTCGGCCGGGCGACGTCCGGGGAAATCGACGTGACGTGGATACAGGCACAGTCCTGTACCGGCTGTACGATGTCGATGCTCCAAGGGGAGTTCCCCGGGGTAGAAGAGGCTCTCTCGGAGTTCAGGGAGGCGATAAGCTTCCACCCGACCCTGATGACGGCGGGTGGTTCACAGGCCTTGGAGGAACTGTCGGAGTCGCCGGACATCCTGATCGTCGAGGGGTCGATTCCGACGGAGGTGCCGCGGGCGGCGACGCTCGGGCACGACGAACACGGCGAACCGCGACCGATTCTCGATTGGGTCGTCAGTATGGCGGAGACGGCCGAGTACATCGTCGCGTCCGGATCCTGCTCGGCCTACGGCGGCCTGCCGGCGGCCAACGCCGGTCAGGCGCCGGACAAAGGCGGGCGTGGCCCGACCGGTGCGAAGGGGCTCCAGTTCGAGGGGATGGACGAGGGCGGCGTCTTCGGCCCGGACTTCGAGACAGAAAGCGGGCTACCGGTCGTCAACATCCCCGGCTGTCCGGCCCACCCCGACCACACGCTGTTGACGCTGGCGACGCTGTTGAACGGCCACGAACCCGAACTGGACGACGAACAGCGGCCGCTCCCCTTCTTCGAACCGAACGTCCACGCCACCTGCTCGCTTCTCGACGACTTCAGCGACGGCAATATGGCCGACCACCCCGGCGACGACGGCTGTCTCGCGGAGGTCGGCTGTGCCGGTTTCTTCGCGTTCTGTGACGACTCCCACCGGTTGCGAAACGACGGGACGGCCATCTGCCGGACCGCCGGCGCGCCCTGTATCGGCTGTGTCGAACCGGACTTCTGGGATCGGTTCTCCCCGTTCTACGAGAAAGGCGACGACCGCGGCGCGACGTGGGAGGGTGAGTGATGCCGCGAATCGACATCGACCCGACGACGCGCATCGAGGGCCACCACTCGACGACCCTCGAAGTCGAGGACGGCGTCGTCACGTCGGCCAAATCCAAGATGGATATGTTCCGCGGCATCGAGTCCATCGTGCTCGGCCGGCCGCCGACGGACGCCCCGCAGTTCTGTCAGATGGTCTGTGGCGTCTGTTTCACCTGCCACCGACAGGCGTCGATACTGGCCATCGAGGACGCCGCCAGACGCGCCGGCGTCTTCGATTCGGTCCCGCTGCAGGGGCGACTTCTCCGGGACGTTATGGAGGGGATGTTCCTGCTGTGGAACCACACGGTCCACCTGTTCACACTCGCCGGCCCGGACTACAGCGAGGAGGTTGCGGCAACCGGGTTCGAGCGATTGAACCCGGTCGACGGAGGTGGCTACGAAGACGCCCTGCGGAAACAGCGGGTCCTGCTGCAGGCGTTCGCTGAGTTCGGCGGGAAGGCCCCGCACCCGCTCACGTACGCGCCCGGCGGGGTCGCCACGTCACCGGATCAGGCCACCATCGACGACGTCGTCGAGACGGTCGAGACAGTCGACGAGTGGCTAGGGCCGACGGAGATGGTCCCGGAAGCCCTCGCGAACGTCCGCGCGGGCGAGACCGACTCCGAGGAGGCACAGGGCATCCACGACCTGCTGAGCGTCCTCGTCGGCGCGGCCGAGGTCGGTGCCCACGAGTTCGGCGACGGCCCGGACCGGTTCTACGCCAACGGGATGTTCCACGGCCTCCGGGACGACGGCTACGTGCTGCCCGGTGGTATCTACCGGGACGGCGGTATCGAGCGCCCGGACACGGAGGAGATGGTCGAGAACATCCGGGAGGACACCGCCTACTCGTGGTACACCGACGACAGTGCCGGTCATCCCGGCGAGGCGCCCGCGCCCGACCCGGACCCGGAAAAAGAGGGTGCCTACTCGTGGGGGAAAGCGCCCCGCTACGACGGCGACCCGATGGAGACGGGGCCGCTGGCCCGGATGGTCGCCGCCGAGCGCGACCCGTTCGACCTCCGGGCGGAACTGGGCGGGGAAGCGGTCGCGTCGAGTACCTTCCACCGCCTCGCCGCCCGGGTGCAGGAACTGTTGGTCGTCCGGGACCACCTGCTGGAGTGGCTCGACGCGTTAGACCCCAGCGGGACGTTCACCGCCGATTTCGACGAGGAGTTCACCGCACAGGGCGTCGGTCTCTGGGGTGCCTCCCGGGGCGCGCTCAGCCACTGGTGTACGGTCGAGGACGGCGAGGTCGGCCAGTACCAAATCGTCTCGCCGACGCTGTGGAACCTCGGTCCGCGCGACGACGACGGCGTCCCGAGCACGTTCGAGCAGGCCGTCGAGGGGATGGTCGTCGAGGACGTGAGCGACCCCATCGACGTGTTGCGGACTATCAGGTCCTACGACCCGTGTCTCGGCTGTGCGGTGCACGTCCAGAGCCCGACCGAGAGCTACGAGGCAGAAGTCGAACCGGCCCGGCCGACGCCGGGAGGGATGGACCGTGACTGACTCGGTCGTCGGCGTCGGGAACCCGCTGATGAGCGACGACGGCGTCGGCGCGGCCGTCGTCGAGTCCCTCGACGGCGTCGGCGACCGCTGTCGGCACACGGGAACCAACGGCTTCCTCGCGCTGGAGGCGATGGACGGGACCGACAGAGCGGTGCTCGTCGACGCCGTCGACATGGCGGAACCACCCGGGAGCGTCCTCACGCTCCCGTTCGACGGCGAGGCGTTCGCCGAGGGCGTCGAGGTCACGATGCACGACATCTCCGTCGCGGAGGCGCTGTCCGTCGGCGTCGACGCCTACGACCTCCCGTCGGCGGTGTGGTTGGTCGGCGTCGTCCCCGAGACGACCGCCGCGGGCACGGAACTGTCAGACAGCGTCCGGGCGGCCGTCCCAGAGGCCGCCGGCCGCGTCCGGGGGCTGCTCACCTGAGTGATACCAATGGAGACGAAACTATACTGCAAAGACTGTGAGAAACCGATAGCAACGGACGCCGTGGACGACCACGAGGACCGCGGGCACGACGTTCGGGTCGCGGTGCGGCCGGATCGCCTGCTCGCACAGGACCCGTGGGAACACGGCGAGAACGAGTCCGATACCGAAGGGGGCGAGGATGTGTCTGGCGATACCCGGTGAGATAGTCGAGATAGACGGCGACCGGGCACGCGCGGAGTTCTGGGACGTCCAGAAGTGGGTCAGCCTCGACATCGTCGGCGACAGCGTCACCGAGGGCGACTACATCCTCAACCACGCCGGCTTCGCCATCCGAAAACTCCCCGAGGAGCAGGTCGAACAGACCCTCGAGATATACGAGTCGTTCCTCGAAGGCGACGAGACGACGCGCTGGAGGAGATCGGCGCGCCGGAGGCTGACCTCGGTATCGACGACGGGTCCGAGGACGGTCGGGCCCCGGCCGGCGTCAGTTCGCCGGGACCGATGGGGACCGACCCCGGTCCGCCCGGGGGCGACGACACCGGACCGGACCCCGACGACGGCACCGGGAGCGGTGGTCCGGATGGGTGACACCCTCCAGTTTCGCGACCCCGAGAAGGCAACGCGGCTCCGGGAGAAGATAGCCGCACAGATGGACGACATCGGGCGGGACATACGGGTGATGCACGTCTGTGGCTCCCACGAGCAGGCTATCGCGAAGTTCGGGCTGCGGAGTATCCTGCCCGACGGGCTGTCGGTCGTGATGGGGCCGGGCTGTCCGGTGTGTGTCACCTCGATGCCGGCGGTCGACGAGGCGGTCCACCTCGCGGAGCAGGGCCACGTGATCGCTACCTACGGCGACATGTTCCGGGTGCCCGGCACCGAGCAGTCGTTGGCCGACGCGGAGGCCGACGGCGCGGACGTGCGGACCGTCTACAGCGCCAGCGAGGCGGCCGAACTCGCCGCGGAGTGTGACGAGGAGGTCGTCTTCTTCGCGACCGGGTTCGAGACGACCGCCGCGCCGACGGCGAGCGTCGTACTGGACGACCCGCCGCCGAACTTCTCGGTGCTGTCGGCACACAAGTACGTCCCGCCGGCGATGAGAGTCGTCGCCGAACAGCCGTCGGTCGAGGTGGACGGCTTCCTCGCGGCCGGCCACGCCGCGACCATCACCGGCACCGAGTTGTTCGAGCCGATGGCCGAGGAGTACGACCTCCCGATAGTCGTCGGCGGGTTCGAGCCGCTGGACGTCCTCGTCGGCCTCTCGCGACTGCTCGACGCCGTCGCGGACGGCGAGCCGCGACTGGAGAACGCCTACCCGCGGGCCGTCTCGCAGTCGGGCAACGAGGCGGCCCAAGCGGCGCTGTGGGAGGTGTTCGAGCGCGAGTCCGGCGAGTGGCGCGGCATCGCCCACGTCCCGGACGCGAACCTCGTGCTCCGGCCGGCGTACGCCGAGTACGACGCCCGCGAGCGGTTCGACATCGACCCCGCCGTCGGCAGCGGCGACCCACTCACCGAGGAGTGTGTCTGCGGCGAGATTATGAGCGGCGAGGCACAGCCCGACGAGTGTGACCTGTTCGGCGAGGAGTGTACACCGACAGATCCGGTCGGGGCCTGCATGGTGTCGAGCGAGGGGACCTGCCGAATCTGGCACGAGTACGGGGGTGTCCCGGACCTGTGAGCGACGACGTCGTCACCCCGGCCCACGGGGCCGGCACCGGGCGGACTCGGGAGTTGATCGACAGGCTCGTCGCGGACTTGGAGTCGTCGGCGTACGACCAGTCGGTCCTCGGTTTGGCGGCCCGAGACGACGGGGCCGTCCTCCCCGGCGGCGACGGCGAAGTCGTCGTCACCACTGACTCCCACGTCGTGGACCCGCCGACGTTCCCCGGCGGTGACCTCGGGACGCTCGCCGTCGCCGGGACCGTCAACGACCTCGCCGTGATGGGCGCGACGGACCCCCTCGGCCTCACGGTCGGACTCGTCGTCGAGGCCGGGACGGAGATAGCGACGCTCGAAGGCATCGTCGACTCGATGCGGGCCGCCTGCGAGCGGGCGTCCTGCCCGGTCGTCGCGGGCGACACGAAGGTGATGGGCAGCGGCGAAGTCGACGGCGTCGTGGTCAACACGACCGGCGTCGGCCGCGTGTCGCCGGGCGCGTACGTCCCCGGGACGCCGCGACCTGGCGACGCCGTCGTCGTCTCGGGGACGGTCGGCGACCACGGCATCGCGTTGCTGTCCGAGCGCGAGGGCTTTGACTTCGAGACGCCCCTAGAGAGCGACGTCGCGCCGGTCAACGACCTCGCGGCGGCGGCGCTGTCGGCCGGTGACGTGACGGCGATGACCGACCCCACCCGCGGCGGGTTCGCGACGGCGCTCCACGAACTGCTCGACGGCGTCGTGATGGTGATAGACGAGGGGGCGGTCCCGGTCGACGGGACGGTCGCGAGCGCCGGCGAGTTGCTCGGCATCGACCCGATGACGGTCGCCTGCGAGGGGCGGTTCGTCGCGACCGTCGCCCCCGAGGACGCCGAGGCTGTCGTGGCCGCCCTGCGGGAGTTCGACCGCGGGGCGGACGCGGCCGTCGTCGGGCGAAGGTGGACACGACCACGGCGGTCGCGTCGTCCTCGACACCGGACTCGGCAGGCGCTACCTCCAGGAACCGAGCGGTCGAACGCTCCCGCGGATTTGCTGAGATGCACGAACTCGCCGTCGCGTCGCGGTTGCTCGAACGGGCGCTCTCGGTGGCCGAGGACCACGACGCCGACCGCATCGACGGCCTGACGGTCGCCGTCGGCGAGGTGACCCACCTCGCGCCGGACCAGCTCCGGTTCTGTCTGTCGGCGGCGGCCGACGGCACGCCCGCCGAGGCGCGACTGTCGACATCGAGTCCGTCCCGCCGGAGGGCGAGTGTGACTGTGGGTGGCGCGGGGCGCCGGAGCGAATCGACGCGACAGTGGCCGCGCCCCGCCGGCGCTGTCCGGAGTGTGGCGCCACCATCGACCTCGTCGCCGGCGACGGCGACCTCGCGGCGGTCGACCTACCGTGAACGACAGAGTATGATCCCCAACACAGACCTACCGACGCTGTATCGCGACGGAAAACGAGCCCCGACTTCAGGCGCGGGACGCGGAGCGGACACCGTCGGCGGAGCGCGCCGACACCGGGTCGCCGTTCCCGAACGACGATGGTGGCGGCCGTGCCGGCGCCGGGAAGGACCCGGCGGGACGCGGCCGCTGTGGCGCCGTCCTCGCGGCACACACCGGTTTGGGCACGGCGACGACCACGACCACGGGGAGCGGGCGGGCGTCCTCGAAGCGATCAGAGACGAGGCCGCGGGCGTCCACGAGCGACTCGACCACGACCACGGCGTGTTCACCGTCGAGTTGCTCGGCTCGACCGGCGGCGGCAAGACCGCGCTCGGCGAGGCGCTCATCGAGCGACTGGACGGGCGCGTCGGCGTCGTCTGTGGCGACGTGGCCGGCGACGACGACGCCGAGCGCTACCGCGACCACGGCGTCCCCGTGGCGAACGTCTCGACCGGGAAGGAGTGTCATCTGGACCCCGGACGGGTCGACGACGCGCTCGACGTCTTCGACCTGTCGGCCCTCGACGTCCTCCTCGTCGAGAACGTCGGGAACATGGTCTGTCCGGCCGACTTCCCGCTGGGCGCGTCGGTCCGCCTGCTGGTCGTCAGTCCGACGGAGGGCGACGACGTGGTCCGGAAACACCCGCTGCTGTTTCAGGCCGCCGACGCGGTGGCCCTGAACAAAGTGGACATCGCCGACGCCGTCGGCGCGGACGTCGACCGGATGGCCGCGGACGTCAAGGACATCGCTCCGGACCTGCCGGTCGTCAGGACGAGCGCGGAGACCGGGACGGGCGTCGAGCGCCTCGTCGCGCTCCTCGCGGACAGTCGCGGGAGCCACGACGATGCCGAGGTCTGAGACGGCGGTCAGGCTCCGGGTCGACGGCATCGTGCAGGGCGTCGGGTTCCGCCCGTTCGTCGCGCGGACGGCCGACTCGGCCGGTGTCGACGGCTGGGTGTCGAACACCGGGGACGGCGTCCGCGTCCACGTCGAGGGCGACCGGACGGCCGTCGAGGCCGCCGCCGAGCGGATCGAGTCCGACCCGCCGCCGCTTGCGACCGTCGGCCGCGTCGACCGGTCCCGGGCCGACCCGGAAGGCTACCACGGGTTCACTATCCGCGATTCGACGACCGACGGCGACGGGACGACGCTCGTCCCGCCCGATACGGGTATCTGCCGGGAGTGTCTCGCGGACCTGCGGGACCCCGAGTCGCCGTATCACGGCTACTGGGCGACGGCCTGTGTCGACTGTGGCCCGCGGTTCTCGGTGACCCGGCGGCTTCCCTACGACCGCGAACGGACGTCGATGGCGGATTTCCCGCTCTGTGCGGACTGCCGGTCCCGGTACGAGACCCCCACCGACCGACGCTACCACGCTCAGACGGTCGCCTGTCCGGACTGCGGACCGACGGTCCGCGCCGTCGCCGACGACGGGGAGCCACAGGCCGCGGGCTCCGACGCGATAGCGCGCGCCGCCGAGTGGCTCCGGGACGGCGACGTCGTCGGCATCAAGGGCACCGGCGGGTCCCACCTCGCCGTCGACGCGACGGACACGGACGCGCTGGAACGGCTCCGGGAACGGCTAGGTCGGCCGTCGAAACCGTTCGCGGTGATGGCCCCGTCGCTCGAAACCGTCACCGAGTGGAGCGACCCGGGACCGACCGAACGGGAGTGGTTGCGCGATACCAGACGCCCGATAGTGACCGTCGACGACGACGACCGGCCGTGGCAGCGGTCCGTCGCGCCCGGACTGGGAACGGTCGGTGTGATGTTGCCCTACGCCGGACTCCACCACCTGCTGTTCGAGTCGTTCGGCGACGGGCCGCTGGTCGTCACGAGCGCGAACCGGCCGGGGGAGCCGATGGCGACGACGACGGAGGGACTGCTCGGTGTCGGGGCCATCGACGGCGCGCTGGTCCACGACCGGGAGATAGTCGCCCGGTGTGACGACTCGGTGCTCCGGGTCGACGACGGCCGGACGACGCTGCTCCGGCGCTCGCGTGGGTGGGTGCCGCGGCCGCTGGACCGACCCGATTCGGGCGGTCCGACGGTGCTCGCGGTGGGCGGCGAGTTCGACACGACGGTCGCGGTGTCGTGCGACCGGGATATCGTCCTCTCACAGCATATCGGCGACGTGGACGGGCCGGACGGCGCGCAGGCACATCGGGAGACAGTCGACCACCTGCTGACGTTGCTGCAGTCCGACCCCGATATCGTCGCCCACGACGAGCATCCGGAGTACGTCACGACGGCCGAAGCGCGCCGGCGGCCCGAGCGAGCGGTGGGCGTCCAGCACCACCACGCTCACGCGGCGTCGCTTCTGGCCGAACACGGCGTCGACCGGGCGTCGTCGCTACGCTCGACGGGACGGGGTACGGTCCCGACGGGGACGGTGTGGGGCGGGGAGGTGCTGGTCGCGGACCGGCGGTCGTTCGAGCGAGTCGGCGGGCTGGCACCGTTCGGCCTCCCGGGCGGGACCGCCGCGGTCGAGTTCCCGCGCGGACGCTCGCGACGCTCCTCGACGACGCGGCGGCCGTCGACAGTCTGCTGGCCGACCGGGGCGTGCAGGCGGGCGGACGAGCGAGAGCGACGCCGCTCGCGTCCGTCGGCAGCCGAGCG
>NZ_WPCA01000258.1 GCF_009741825.1 Halapricum sp. CBA1109 | reverse complement strand
CGGTTGCATCCCGGGCGCGACGTCCGCGAGGACGAACACGACGAGGCGAACCCGCCGGTTCCCGCCGGGACGTACTCGGACCCGGTGAGGATGTCGTCGGTGAGACGTAGTTCGTCGGGTTAGTCGTGTCTTCGGGGGTATCTGTATCCGTATCGTCTCCGGCCTCCGTATCGGTGTCGTCGCCGGGACTCAGTGCGTTACAGCCGGCGAGGGCCACGGAGGCCCATCCGGCGGTCCCACCGACGATTACCTTCCGTCTGGAGAGACCGTCGCTCGTGTTTGACTCAGTACGTTCTCGTGGCATTACGTCCGTATCATCTACTGCAACCGCTGTAAGTCCTGTCTGGAATAATGCAGTGTTATAAATAGGGTTTCGGGGGACGTGTGCCGGGCGCGAACCCCGTCCTCAGTGGGAGGGGTCGACCTCTTCGAGGCCGCGGTCCTCGTGGGTCGTCGGGCCGGGCACTTCCGTCACCTCTTGCTCGCTGGGGTCCTCGCCGACGTAGATGACGTTCGGGTCCGAGATGTCGTCCTGCAGTTTGAACGTCTCGTCGTCGTCGAACTGTTCGAGGTACTGGTTGGGGTCGCTCTCGGGGTCGTTCATATCCCCGAAGTGGATGGCATCGACCGGACAGACGTCCTCGCAGGCCGTCGTGCCGCGGAGCTCGTCGTCCTGTTCGCGGTGGGCACAGAACGTACACTTGCTACAGGAGCCCTCCGGCGGCGCGCCCGAGACCCAGCGGTCGTTCTCGTCGCGTTTGGCGCCGTCGAACTCGCCGTCGGTCCCCTCGAGGATGGGTTCGAAGTCCTCGCTTTCCTCGGGGTTCTCGAGGTAGTCCGGCGTGTCCGTGTGGACGAAGGCGTTGACGTGGTAGGGGCAGGCGACCTCACAGTAGGCACAGCCCAGACAGGTATCGTAGTCACACAGCGTCCGGCCCTCCTCGCTTTTGAACCGGGAGTTGTTGGGACAGACCTCCAGACACGGCGCGTCGTCACAGTGCTGGCAGGGCCGCTGAATCGACTCGGAGTCGGTCGGGTCCTCGTACTCCTCGCCGTCACGCTGGTAGCGGAACACCTCCATCCAGAAGTGACCCTCCGGGGTGTTGTTCTCCTCTTTGCAGCCCTGCACACAGCGGAGACACTTGATACACTTCTCGGTGTCGAGGACCATCCCGCGCTGGATATCGTTGTCCTCCTGTGCGGACGCGGTGCCTGCCCCGCCGGATATCTGCTGGCCGGCGAAGCTCCCGCCGCGCCGGCGACGGCCGTCCCGATGGCCACCGCTCCGGCCGCCTTGAGCATCCCGCGGCGGGAAGTACCGCTCGACGTCGGCGGAACGCCCGGTTGGGGCTCCTCGTCGGCCCGCGGATTGTCGGTCAG
>NZ_WPCA01000204.1 GCF_009741825.1 Halapricum sp. CBA1109 | reverse complement strand
GACGGCGCCGTCGACCTCGGCACCTTGTACACCCACGACACCGGCGAACCGTTCGCCGGGCGCGTCCGTCCCGTTGCTCGTCGGCGTCTGGGCGGGCAGCGCAGCGGCGACGGCCGGCGTCAGGACCATCGCAACCGCGACCGCCACGACCAGCGCGTGCGAGCGTGATAGGCGTCTCATCGTACTCGCTCCTTCGTCCCGTATCCACGTATAAACCCACGTCCCTCTCCCCGGATTAAGCCGGATTGTCCCGATTTCGAACGCGTCGCAGTCGTGCGATTATGACGATACTTCGCGGTGAAACGCCGATACATTTATAATTCACTCTCCTCGGGGTCGACGATGACGTTCTCCCGGCCTAGCCGGAACACCTCTATCTCGTCTTCCTCGCGGAGCGCGCCGACGACCTGACTGGTCTTTGCGTCGGTCCACTCCAGCCGCTGGGCGACGGTCTGTTGTTTGACGCGCCCGCCCTCCGCCTCCAGCAGGCGTAGCACCCGCTCTTCGTTGCTCAGCAGTTCGTCGTCCGACGGCGGCGCGCCCGCCTCGTCCCCGTCGTCGGGCGACGCGTCGGTCGCTGTCGGCTGTGGGTCGGGGGCTTCCGCCGAGGTGGTGTCGGGCGCGTCGCTCCCGCGTCGGCGGTAGGCGTACGCCCCGCCCGCGAGAAGCGTACCGACGACCAGCACCGCGAGGCCTATCAGCGGGAGGGGGAGTCCGCCGGGCGAGGCGACGACCGAGGGGCCGTCCGGACCGAACTCGGCCGGGCCGTTCCAGGCCGCCCGTCCGTCGCTCCGGTCGTCGGGCGTGGGACTGACGCTCGTCGCGTCGTAGCCGTCGGGCCAACTGAGGACCAGACGGCCGTCCGCTTCGAGGAAAAAGCCCGCGAGCGCGTCGCCGACGCGGAGTTCGTCGCCGTCGACGGCGGCGAAGTTCGTCCACCGGAAGCTGTACGTGACGACGCCGTAGCCCTGTATCTCCTCGGTCGTCGTCGACACCGAGAGGTTCTCGACGGCCATCTCGCGCCCGGTGGCGTTCTCGGCCGTCCCGACGGTCCGGGTCATCCGGTCGCGAAACGACGCCAGATACGCCGAGCGGTTGGCCGCGATGTCGGCCGACAGCGACTCGAAGGCCGCCGTCTCGTTGTCCGTCGTCAGTTCCACGCGGTAGTCGACCGACCACTGGGCGTGGCCGTCCTCGTCCACCGACGCGCTGAGGACGGTGCGGTCGGCGTCGACCGGACTGCTGGCGAACGGGCCGTCGCCCGGGCCCACGTCGGCGGCACCGCTCGCGGGTCCACCACTGGCGGCACCGACGACAGGAGCGACACCGACCAGTACGACACACAGCACGAGGGCGACTGTTCGCATCGGCAGTCGCTACGTCGCCGTCGGGGAAAGGCGTAGTGGCCCGCGGCGGTGGCCCGGGCCGGGGGAACGACAGCCACAACGCCTATCCCTGTGGCTGTCGCACCGACGGGTATGGACGTCGAAGACTCCTGAAGATAGTCCTCGTCCTCGTTATCGCCCTCCTCGCACTGGAGATACTGGAGTTCGCCCTCGGCGCGTTCCTCGGGCTCCTCCGGCCGGTCATCGGCCTCGCCATCGTCGTGCTGGTCGTTCTCTTCCTGCTCGACCGAATCTGATGTACAGCCTCAACGTCGGGCTCCCGACGGCCGCGGGACGACTGGCGACCGACCTCGCGCGGGAGTGGCCGACGGCGCGAGCGCGACCGCGCGACGAACACACCCTGGTCTGCAAGCGCCTCGGGGACGGGCCGCTGGGCCGCATCGGGAGCCAGGTCCGGGACGCCCTCGCCGGAACGCCCGCGTTCGAGGCGCGAATCGACGGCGTCGACTGCTTCGAGACGGCGGCGACCGGCCCCTCGCCGGTGCTCTACCTCTCCGTCGAGAGCCCGCCGCTCACCGCGCTACACGACCGGTTCTGTGAGGTCTTCGATCCGGTCGAGGGAATCGAGGGCGCGGACTACGTCCCGCACGTGACCGTCGCCCGCGGCGGCGACCCGGAGACGGCCCGACGGCTGGTCGACCGCGAGATAGAGCCGATACGCTGGACCGTCGAGTCGGTCCACGTCTACGACGCCGACCGCGGCGAAGTCACACGGCGGTTCTCGCTGCCGGCCTAGCGGTCGAGTTCGCGCCGACCGCCGACCTCCGACGACGGTTCGGTCGGCGTCCCGCGCCGGAACCGGTCGTCGGAGTTGATTATCTCTAGGGCGGTCATCAGGTCCGAGCGAGTGAGGATGCCGCGGAACTGCTCGCCGTCGTAGACCAGCAGGCGACCGACGTTGTTCGACTGGATCCGCTCCATCGCATCGATAGCACTCGCGGTCGGCGTGATGGTCTCGAGCCCCGTCGTCATCACTTCCTCGACCCGGTAGGCCTCGCGTTCGACCTCCCGGACGGCCCGAGCGTCGCCAAGCGTAACCAGCCCGACGATGTCGCCGTTGCGCTCGACCGGGTAACCGGTGTGGCGCTCGCGGAACATCAACTCCAGCAACTCGGCGACGCTCATCTCGGCGTCGACGGTGTCGATGCGGTCGGCCGGCGTCATCACGTCCCGCACCTCGACGCCCTCGAACGCCGCCCGCATCGCCGTCGTCTGGGCCTCGCTGGCGGCCCCGATGTAGATGAAGAAGGCCAGCGCCGCCAAAAAGAGGTTGAAGCTGAACAGTCCGAACAGCCCCAGCAGGATGGCGAACAGTTTGCCCACCTCCGCGGCGATGTTCGTCGCCCGCGCGTAGGGCAACCGACTGGCCAACAGCGCCCGGAGGACGCGGCCGCCGTCCATCGGGAACCCCGGCAGCATATTGAACACCGCGAGCGCGACGTTCACCAGCGCTAGATAGCCCAGCACGAACTTCAGTCCCGCCGTCCCCACGCCGGTCGTCGTCGGCACCGAGACGAACGCGAGATACGAGAGCGCGCCGAGGGCGACGCTGACGATGGGGCCCGCGACCGCTATCTGGAGCTCCTGTTTCCAGTCCTCGGGCATCTCTTCGAGTTGGGCGATGCCGCCGAACAGCCACAGCGTGATCGAGGAGATGGGGTAGCCGTACCTGATCGCCACGAACGAGTGGCCTAGCTCGTGCAACACGACGCCGGTGAACAGCCCCAGCGCCGCCGCCAGCCCCATCACCCAGCGGATGGCGCCCTCCTCCAGCGGCCCCACCGGGAGGTCCGCCCCCCAGACGTTGTTGAGAAGGTCGACCGTCGGGCCGACGGACGTCCCGATGAGGTAGGCGAACAGCGGCAACACGAGCAGGAATGTCAGGTCGAGTTGAATCGGGATGCCGAAGACGCTCCCGATCCGGAATCGTCGCATACCGACCACTAACAGCGGGAGCCTCTTAAGATAGCGTGGCGCGGGAAAACGGTCGTCGAAAGCGGAGCGGTACGGTGCGGCCGCGGAGCGGTGCGGCAGGTCGACGGGGACGACAACCGCTCGCGCCCTACCGGACGCGAGCGGCCTTTTTCCCCAAGTTTTTACGCCCGAGCGGTCCGCCGCGAGCCGGAAGGCTCGCGTGCGAGACCCGA
>NZ_WPCA01000202.1 GCF_009741825.1 Halapricum sp. CBA1109 | reverse complement strand
TGAGCGCCACCCCGCCCGGCCCTGCGCGCTGTGGCCAGCGCCGAACCGCGACCGCAGGACGACCAGCCGCCAACCAGGCCACGGCGAGACGCCGGTCCCCGCGGCGACGGCCCCGATGGCCGCCGCGCGGAACAACAGTTCCTCGACGCCGGCGATCAGCGGCAGGATGACACAGAGTAACAACAGCCACCCGCCGGCGCTCTCGGGCGCCAGCAGCTCGCGGAGGCTCTCATCGTGGTCGATACCGCGGGCATCGACGACCCGACTGGCGGTGTCGCTCAGCGCCCATAGCACCGCACCGAGACCGAGGCCGGCGACCAGCGGCGGGCCGCGGAGGTCAGCGAGCAGCTCCCGGCCCCGAGCGCGTCGGCCGGAATCGCAAAGACGACCGCCGTCCCGAGGACGACACCCCCGAACAGCGCTTGCGTGACCGCGACGTTCGCCAGCAGTGTGACCGACGAGATGCCCTCAAGCGCCGGTCCGCGGTCGCCGATGGCCACGTCGACGCGTTCGATACCGACGCCGGGGTCGACGCCGGCCGGCGTCACCGCGCGGCGGTCGTCACTCGGCGTCGAGTCACGGACCGGCCCGGCGGAGAGGCGCGCGAGGCCGAGAAACAGCGCGAAAACGAGCCCAGTGACGACGAGAAACGCGTCCCACTGGGGAGCGGGCATCTACTGGGGGCTGGGCGACCCGCTGTTGCGTCCGACCTGTCGGTCCAGCGCCTGTCCGGTGATGCTCCGGAGGCGGTCGACCAGCGAGTTCTTCTCGGGTTCGCCGGCGAGTGCGACCTCGAGCACCTCCGAGAGGTGACTGACGGGGACGATCTCGATGTCGTCTTTGTACTCGTCCTCGATCATCACGTCCTGCTCGTTGGCCTTCGGGATGATGACCGTGTCCAGTCCCGTCTTCGCGGCGGCCTCTATCTTGTGGGTGACGCCACCGACCGGCAGCACGTCGCCACGGACCGACAGCGAGCCGGTCATCGCGACGTCCTGTTCGACGGGGACCTCCTCCAGCGCGGAGATGACCGCCGTCGCGACGGTGATCGACGCCGAGTCGCCCTCGACGCCCTCGTAGGCCTGGACGAACTGGATGTGGATGTCCTTCTCGGAGATGTCCTCGTCGGAGAACTTCTTGATGATCGCCGAGACGTTCTGGACGGATTCCTCGGCTATCTCCTGTAGCTTCCCGGTGGCGATGACCTGCCCGGGACCCTGCGAGGGGGTCACTTCGGCCATCACGGGCATCACGATACCGGAGTCCTCGCCCATCACGGCGAGGCCGTTGACGCGGCCGACCACGTCGCCCTTGTTGACCGTCAGCTCGTAGTCCTTGCGGCGCTCGATGTAGTTGTCCGCGAGCTGCTGCTCGATGGAGCGGCTGCGGCGTTTGGCCTGCAGGACGTCCTCGCGTTCGGTCCGCTCTTTGTCGTCGCCGCGGGCCACGTCGCCCGCGACACGGACCAGTCCGCCGAGGTCACGCAGCTTCAGCGTGAGGTGGCCCTTCCGGCCCGCGCGGCGGCGGGCTTCGAGGATGACCTCCTCGACGGCGTCCTCGGTGAAGTGCGGGAGCCGACCGTCCTTCTCGACCTCCTGTGCGACGAAGCGCGCGTACTTGCGCCGCATCTCGGGGTCGTCCTCGATGGTGTCGTCCATGTACACCTCGTACCCGTAGCCTTTGATACGGCTCCGGAGCGCGGGGTGCATGTTCTCCATCGCGTCCATGTTCCCGGCCGCGACCATCACGAAGTCCGTCGGGACGGGTTCGGTCTGGACCATCGCGCCCGAGGAGCGCTCGGACTGGCCCGTGATCGAGAACTCGCCCTCCTGAATCGCGGTCATCAGCTTCTGCTGGGACCGGATGTCGAGGGTGTTTATCTCGTCGACGAACAGCACGCCCTTGTTGGCCTTGTGGATGGCGCCGGCCTCGACGCGGTCGTGGCTCGGCGTCTCCATCCCGCCGGACTGGAAGGGGTCGTGGCGGACGTCGCCCAGCAGCGCGCCGGCGTGGGCGCCGGTGGCGTCCTCGAACGGCGCTGTCTGCTGGCTCGCGTGATTGACCAGCAGGTTGGGGATCATCGCGTCGCTGCCCCGCGAACTGTACCGGAAGATGAGATAGATCACACCGGCCACCAGCAGTCCGAGCAGGAGCTGGCCCCGGAAGATGACCGCGTAGACGAACACGACGCCGATCAGGATCCACATGAGGAAGCTGCGCATCTGGTTGCGCTTGCGGGCCTCCTCCTTGTGGGCGTCGACGATCTGTTCGCCCTTCCCGGCGGGGACCGTCCGGACCTTCGGCTCGTTGCCGTCGTCGGGGTTGTGGTAGACGAGAACGTCCTGTAGGTCCTCCTTGGGGAGCAACTGGCTCATCGCCTTCGCCAGCATCGACTTGCCCGTCCCGGGCGAGCCGATCATCATCACGTGGCGGCGCTGTTTGGCCGCCTTCAACACGATGTCGCGGGCGTGTTCCTGCCCGATCACTTGATCGACCAGTCGGTCGGGGACCTCTATCTCCTCGGTGGTGTCGATGTCGAGGCCGCCGAGGATGTCGTCCTCGTCGACCGAGGCGTCGTCGCCCTCGACGGTCACGTCGCTACCGAGGTCGTCGCTGTCGGGCATCTCCTCGGGCGGTTCGGCGTCGTCCGTCGACTCGCCGACGTCCTCGCCGGTCACGGACTCGCTGGTCGTGACCGGGGCTTCCGTGGCGTCGTCGGACGCGTCCGCCTCCTCGCCGTCGGTGGTGGACACCTTGTCGACACCCAACTCACCGTCACCGTCGATCCCGTCGCCGGAATCGGGGGCCGACCCGTCGCTTTCCTCCCGGTCGGCATCGGGAGCGTCGTCAGTGTCTGTAGTATCACTCATTCTATCCGTGGCTACCATCGGAATCCAAGGGCTGTCGACTGATATACTTTCTCCCCTTTCCCGTCGTGTACGTTCGTCCTACATACTACGTAGAGTGTCTAATGGGTTCGAAATATGGGTATTAGCCGAACGACTCACTGGGGCAAACGAGCCGTCGTCGAGCCGCGGCGTTTATAAACGAGTCGGCGGAACCAACGACTATGACCCGGGGGTTCTACATCGGTCGGTTCCAGCCGTACCACGACGGCCACCAGACGGTCGTCGAACACATCAGCGAGGACGTCGACGAACTCGTCGTCGGCATCGGGAGCGCCGACAGTTCCCACTCCGCGCGCAACCCCTTCACCGCCGGCGAACGTGTGATGATGGTCTCGAACGCGCTTGAGGCGTTCGACCTCCGGACGTACGTCGTCCCCCATCGAGGACGTCGACCGCCACTCCGTGTGGGTCAGCCACATCCGGAGTATGTGTCCGGATTTCGAGGTGGCCTACTCCAACAACCCGCTGGTGATCCGTCTGTTCGAGGAGGCGGGCATCGAGGTGCGCCAGTCGCCGATGTTCGACCGCGACCGACTGGAGGGCAGCGACATCCGCCGCCGGATGCTAGAGGGCGACTCTTGGCGCGACCGGGTTCCCGAAGCCGTCGGCGGACGGTCGTCGAGTCCGTCGACGGACGCGTCACGGATCAGACAGATAGCCGATACCGACGCTCCCGACTAGCCGGCCCGGTCACTCCGTCGACTTCCTCGATTCCGCCCCC
>NZ_WPCA01000055.1 GCF_009741825.1 Halapricum sp. CBA1109 | reverse complement strand
CTCGCGCTCGCCGGCGGCGAGCGCTCGACCCCGGCACAAAAACGTGGGGAAAAAGCTCTCCCTCGCTATCGCTCGGCCGAGTCACGTCACTCGAACCGCTCAGGCCTTGTTCCGTCGGACCGCTCAGGCCGACCGGAACTCGATAGCCGCGCCCTGTCCGAACCCGACACACTCAGTCGCCAGTCCGAGGTCGGCGTCCCGTTTGTCCATCTCGTGCAGCAGCGTCACCGGCAGTCGCGCGCCGCTGGCCCCCAGCGGGTGCCCGATGGCGATAGCGCCGCCGTTGACGTTGTAGATGTCGTCGTCGAAGCCGAGTTCGCGCTTGCAGTACAGACACTGTGAGGCGAAGGCCTCGTTCAACTCGACGAGGTCGTACTCCTCGGTGTCCCGGCCCGTCCGCTCACAGAGCTTCTTGACTGCCGGCACCGGACCGACGCCCATCTCCGTGGGGTCGACGCCGGCGACCATATGATTTCCCACCTCCGCGATGATGTCCAGTCCGTGGTCCTCGGCGAAGGCCTTCGAGGTGAGCATCGTCCCCGCCGCGCCGTCTGAGACCTGCGAGGCGTTGCCCGGCGTGACCGTCCCCTCGGATTTGAACACCGTCGGGAGGCCCGCGAGTTTCTCGACGCTGGTGTCGTAGCGGATGCCCTCGTCCGCCTCGACGGTCCCCTCCTCCGTCTCGATGGGGACGAGTTCGTCGTCGAAGCGGCCCGAATCAGTGGCTTCGGCCGCTCGCTCGTGGCTCCGGGCGGCGTACTCGTCCTGTGCTTCGCGGGTGACGCCGTACTCCTCGGCGACTTTCTCGGCGGTCATCCCCATCTGTAGCTCCCCGATGTTGTACAATTGGGCCAGTTGCGGGTGGACGTTGTGGGTGTTCTCGCCCATATTGACGCGGCTCATCGACTCCATCCCGCCGGCGATGAGGCAGTCGCGCTGGCCCGCGGCGATGGCGTCGGCGCCGCGCATGATGGCCTCCGCAGAGGAGGCACACCAGCGATTGATGGTCGTCGCCGGGACCGACTCACCGAGTTCGGACATGAGCGAGATGACCCGTGCGACGTTGTTGCCCTGCTCGTTTCGCTGCTGGGCACAGCCCCACAGCAGGTCGTCGACGGCGTCGCCGGCGAGGCCGGTCTCGGCGAGCATCTCGTCGATGAGCGGGACCGAGAGGTCCTCGCTGCGCGTGTCGGCGTAGACGCCGTCCTCTTTCCCCTGCGGTGTTCGCACGGCCTGGACGACCACTGGTGTCTGGTCTGTCATAATTTATCGGTCGGGTGACTACGTGGTAAGCGTTGTCCAACCGGTAGTGACGGAGCGGGGATTTATTCGATGTGCGGGTACCGTTGTCCCGCCTCGACTCCGGGGACGACGGATCGAACCGACGACTTCGCGGCGCCCTCACAATATTTTTACCCTTGCACTCAGAGAACATATCCAGACTGGTCCCCGATAGCTCCGACCGCCGTCGCAGAGACGGCAGCCGAGAGTGGTGGGAACATCCGATATATGATAGGGAGTGTGTACACAGCGTTCCAACGGCGTATCGACACGGTAGTACCGACGCAGTCGACGGTCCGGGTGGGGGTGGTCGTCGTCGCCGCGTGCGCACTGATCCTCCTCGCGGGCGTGAGTGCCGGCGCTCCCGGGGACGGCGTGAGTCCGACCGACGGCAACCACACCGCGGTCGCAACGAGCCACGACACGCCGAGTGCAGGCCCGAACGCGACGCCGATACAGGACGGCGAGACGCTCAGTAACCGAACGTTCGGGTCCGACGGGCTCGATCTGTACGCTATCGACCTCGCGGCCGGCGACCGGATCGACGTGACTCTCGACGGGCAGTCCGGGTCGCTCTCGATTACCTCCCCTGACCGGGAGACGGTACAGGCGACAGAGAGTGACGACCGCCGGCGGGTCGCGACGGTCGCAGCGACCGACGGCGTACACTACGTCGCTGTCTGGGACCTCGATCCGGGGGCGACCTACGACATCTCGGTGTCGGTCGGGACCCCGCTGGCGAACGACGACGACGAACCGAACGACGACGACACCACCGCGACCCGGATCGAACCGGGCGAGACGCTCACCGACCGACGCCTCCCCCTGACCAACGGTTCGTCGTGGGAGTCGACCGAGACCGACGTCTACGCCGTGAACCTCACGGCCGGGACGCGACTGGACGTGACGATCACCGGCGATGGCACCGAGTACGTCGATGTCTTCGTTCGGGACGAGGCGTACGTCGAGTTCGCCAGTTCTCGGTACTCGGACGACGACACGACGTCGCTCGTCGCGGACAGGAACGGGACGTACTACGTGATGGTCGGCGACTTCGTGGCGCCGAAGCCTACGGCGTGACCTCCTACACGCTGTCGACGAGCGTCTCGGCGGCCGCGCCGAACGACGACGACGAACCGAACGACGCGGGTGAGCCGCCGACATCGGTCGCGGTCGGCGAGACGCTGTCGGACCTCCGTATCGTCGCCGAGGAGGGCGACAACTTCGCCGTGAACCTGACCGCGGGACAGCGAGTCACCGTCTCGGCCGTGGCGACCGACGGCGGGACGGTGACGCTCGCCGCCGAGGACGAACCGGAGCCGACCGTCGAGAACGGCTCGCTCACCTACGTCGCCGGCAGCGACGGGACGTACGAGTTCTCGGTGACGAACCGCGAGCAGGAGACGACCGACTACGAGTTCGCCGTGGAAGACGCCGGCGAGGTGGAGAACGACCGATTCGAACCGAACGACAGGATAGCGGACGCACCGACCGTCCCGACGGGCGAGACGCTCAGGAACCTCCGGTCGCTCGGTCCCGAGGAGGACTTCTACGCGGTCGAGGTGTCGGAGCCGGGTGTCTTGAACGTGAGCGTCTCGGCCGCCGACGCCGGACGGGGGCCGCGGGTAGAGATCTACGAACGGGACGGTGATACGGAGTACTACACCGAACCGAAGGGGACGCTCGTGGCCACGTCCGCGGACGGGGAAAACCCGAACGCCGCGCGGCTCTTGGTCGATAGCCCGGGTACCTACTACGTCCGTGCGTTGCCCGACACGGGGGGAGCCATCAACTATTCGCTGTCGGCCGGCGTCGTGGCGTACCCGGACAACGACCGGTTCGAACCGAACGACAACGGGTCGACGGCCGCGCCCGTCTCGACGAACGGGACGGTGTCCGACCTCGAACTGGTCGGCGACGAGTGGGACTACTATAGCGTGGACCTCCGCGAAGGACAGCGATACGCCGTCGAGATAGACTCGGACGCCTCCGTTACGCAGGTGGAGATGACCGCCGGCATCCCCGACAGGGCGTTCGTCTCGCGCGCGTTCCGGCCGGCCGAGGACGGGTCGCTCACGTTCGTCGCGCCCGAGACGGCAACGTACGCGCTCGGTGTTCGGAACACCGAGACGCCGACGCTGTCGTACTCGCTTGAGACGAACGTCACTGGACAGGCGACGGGCGACCGGTTCGAACCGAACGACGACGTCGCCAACGCGACGCCCATCGGCGGGAACACGACCTTGCGTGATCTCCAAGCGACCGGGAGGGAGACGGACGTCTTCGCCGTGTCTGTGAACCGCTCGCAGGTACTCCGTGCGAGTGTCGACAGCGACCGGCTGTCCGTCGGTGTTCGCGGGCCGAACGAGTCCGGTTTCGACCACGGGGACGAGGACGCCACACAGTTCGCCCTATCGACCGGGACCTACTACGTGGCCGTGACGAGCGACGATAGCGACGCGAGGAACTACACCCTCGAGACGAGCGTGCAGGCGGCAGCAAACGACCCGTACGAGTTCAACAACGACCGGGCGTCTGCGCCGCCCGTACCCGTGGGTACCAACTTGACGGATCTCGGACTGCCGCCGTCTGACACCGACGTATTCGAAGTGCCGGCGTCCCGTAGCGACCGTCTCTTCGTCGCGTCACCGACCGGGGTGTTTTCCCCCAACGTCGAAATCAGAGACGCTGACGGGAACGATGTCGTGACGGAGACGTACGGTGACCTTCTGAGTTTCCGGCCGGTTGCGGATTCGCCGTACTACGTCGTCGTCGACAGCGTCAACTCTTGGACGATGGAGCGCTACTGGCTCTCGGTGACCGACGACGCGAACGCGACCGACTACGAGCCCGACCGACTGGAACCGAACGACGACCGCGCGAACGCGTCGACGCTGTCGACGGACGCGAGTCCCGAGGAGCTGACCGTCGTCCCGGCGGATCCGGACTACTACGCCGTGACGCTGTCGGAGGCGGCGTGGCTCAACACCTCGATCAACTCGACTGGAGCGGTCCAGTTCGACCTGCTCGGTCCCGAACGCGTTCTCGAGTCCTCGTCCACGACCTACGGGACCACGTCCGTCAGCAAGCGGGTCGGGCCCGGAACATACTACCTCAGGGTGCGGAGCGAGACGCTGGACTCGCAGGCGTACTCGCTGGACGTCGACACCGACAGTTCCGGTGTCGGGACGACGGTGTCGGTCGCCCCCCGACTCGGCGCGGCTGTCGGTCGGTGAGTCCCGGACGATAGCCGTGACGCTCGACGCCACGCGAGGGGTCGGCGGTATCGAGTTCAACGCCTCACTGACGAACCCCGCGGTCGCAAACATCACGTCGGTCGACCTCTACGGGGAACCGGACCTCAAAAGGGTGGCAATCGGGCCGACCAACGCGACAGCGTTCCTCCAAGGCGGCTACTTCGCCGGCCGGCCCGCGTCCCCCTCGCTCGTCCTCGGGAACGTCACCGTGGCCGCGACGGCCAACGGGACGACGACGCTAGGACTCTCGGACGTGAGAGCCTCCGGACAGGGCGAGCAGATGTACGCCGTGGTCACCGCCGACAACGCCACGCTGACCGTTGGCGAGTCGACACCGCCCACCTTCGCCGAGGCACCGCCCGCCAGTCTCGACGACGACGAGCAGTACGAGGACGTCGACGGCGACGGTGACGGAGACATCTTCGACGCGCTGACGTACTTCAACAACAGGGACAGCGACGTGATCAGGGACAACCCAGCGCGGTACGACTTCGACGGTGACGGCGACAGCGGCGACCTCTTCGACGCCCTGGCGCTGTACACCGAACTGTCGTAGCGATCACATCCCGACTTCGGGGAACTTATGATCGCCGCGTCCTAACTGTGGCGGGAATGAACGACGCCGACCGCGACGTTGTCGAGTTTATCCTGACGGTCGACGCCTACGACGAGAACCGGACGCTGACGCCCGACGACCTGCCGGCGCGCTACCGCTCGGTGTTCTACGTCGACGGGACCATCGAGCGCCCGCTGACGGTGACGGTCGAGTCGGCCCGGGAGGCGACGGGGGTCGAGGAGCCGTGGGACGCCATCTCGGGGCTGATGTTCACCGAACACAGCGAGTTCGACGACACCATCTCGTTCACCCAACCCGAGATGGCCGAGGAGTGGTTCCTCGACCGCATCGAGGCCGATGACCTCTCGGACAACCCCGTCCTCGCCGCCGAGTACGACGAGGAGTTCGAGGACGTCGACTACGAGACGGCCCGAGCGCATAACCGGCCGGCCCGGGCGACCGGGCGTGGGTCGACGCGATGTTAGAGGAGTACTTCGACGACGAGGACGAGGAGGAGATGCTGGACCTCGTGGACATCCGGACGCCCGAGGAGGTCGAGATGCGTATGGACGACCTCGTGTTGACCCGCGATCAGGAAGACGAGATCGGGAAACTCGTGAAGGCCATCGAACACCGGGAGTACCTCGCCCGGATCGGCCTGCGAGAGATCGGGAAACTCCTGTTCGTCGGGCCGCCGGGCACCGGGAAGACCTCGGTCGCGCGGGCGCTGGCCCACGACCTCGACCTGCCGTTCGTCGAGGTCAAACTCTCGATGATCACCTCCCAGTACCTCGGAGAGACCGCCAAGAACGTCGAGAAGACCTTCGAGGTCGCAAAGCGGCTCTCGCCGTGTATCCTCTTCATGGACGAGTTCGACTTCGTCGCGAAGACGCGTTCCAGCGACGAGCACGCGGCGATCAAGCGCGCGGTCAACACCCTGCTGAAGTCCATCGACGAGGTCAGCCTCATCGACGACGAGGTGTTGCTCATCGGCGCGACCAACCACCCCGACCAACTCGACGCCGCGGCGTGGCGGCGCTTCGACGAGATCGTCAACTTCCCCAAGCCCGACCGCGACATGCGCTCTGACATCCTCCGGGTCGTCACCCGCGAGATGGACATCGTCGACTTCGACCCGAACCAACTCGCCGAGATGACCGAGGGGCTCACCGGCAGCGACCTCAGACTCGTCCTCCGGGAGGCCGTGCTGGACGCTCTGACCGAGGAGCGGACGACGCTCACCCAGCAGGACTTAGAGGACGCCATCGCCAACTTCGAGGAGCGGGACAACCTGAAGAACCTCGACATGATCGATGGCGACGCGGACGCGCTTATCGCCGGCGGGACGCCCGGTGACGGGCACGACCACGACCACGACTGAGGGAGCGCGGGGTTTAGGCGGCCGCGGTCCCTCCGTCGAACTGATGGAGGTCACGTTACTCGGGACGGGCGATACGACGGGGACGCCGACGGTCGGCTGTGACTGTGACACCTGCGCGGCCGCGAGAGAGCGCGGCGTCGAGCGAACGCGGTTCTCGGTCCACGTCGAGTCCGCGAGCGGCGAGACGCTGTTGCTCGACGCCAGCCCGGACTTCCGCTATCAGTTCCTCCGTGAGGAGTTAGACCCGCCGGACGCGGCCGTGATCAGCCACATCCACTTCGACCACCTCGACGGACTGGGCAACGTCTACCGGATCACGCGGGATATGCCCGTCTACGCCGCCGACGAGACCGACCCGGAGACTGGCGAGAGCGTCGCCGAGACGGTCCGGCGGCGCTACGACTACCTCGACGCCGTCGACGTGGTGCCGACGACACCGTTCGAGACTGTCGAGACGGCGGGGCTGGAGGTGACGCTGGTCCCCGTCGACCACCCGCCGCTGGTCTGTTACGGACTGCTGGTCACCGACCCAGAGACCGGCGGAACGCTCGCGCTCACGGGCGACACGAGTTTCGGCATCCCGGAGCGCTCACAGGAGGTCCTCTCGGGGGCGGACCTGGCGCTCGCGGACGGTATCGTCCCCGCCGAGAACTGCGAGCACCACCCGCTGGGCGGCCGCCACCACGACGCGGACGGGACCCCGCGGACCTTCGGGGACAAGCATATGACGATAGAGGGCGCGCGGGAGATGTGCCAGCAGTTGGACGCCGCGGACTACCGCATCGTTCACCTCGCCCACTACGTGCCCGCCGCGGACGCTTTCGATTCGGATATGGGCGTCGACGGCGAGCAGTTCACGCTGTGAGGAAACAGCCGGACCTAAACCGATGGAGTGTGGACCGACGACTATGGACGTAGGACTCCCGGACGTGCTCGCGGCGGTCATCGCGGGGGCGGCGACGCTCGCCCTGTTTGCGGCCTTCGACGTGATGTCCGGCGGGAGCATCAACTGGTTGCTCGACGGTGCGCTTGCGGTCGGTGCCGCCGTCGCGACGCTGTACTTCCGGACGGCCGACCTCGAGGACGCCTAGCCGAAGCGGTCGAGCCCCGTCTGTCGGCGCTGATGGCCCGCCGGGTCCGGGTCCCACGCGGACCGGGCCGCACGCTCGCCCTCGGCGTCGACGGCCGGCGGGTCGGCGGGGTCGTAGCCCGGACACGACTCCCCGCACTCGCTGGCGGGGTCGACGACGCGGCCGGCCCACTGACAGTACGGCACCGACGCCCCGCGGTCGTCGGCGCTCGGGTCACACGCCGTACAGCCCGGCCACCCGAAGGTCCGCCACCCTTGCCGTAGGCGCGTTCGGCGAGACGGCGGCGGGCGCGGCGTTTCTCCTCGGGGCTGGCGATTGCCACGTCCGTCCGGCCCGGCGCGCGCTCTATCGGTTCGATGCCGGCCTCGGCGACGGCCAGCGGTTCGGCCTCCCGGAGGACGGTCCGCTCGCCGGTTTCGGGGTCGAACCGCCAGATACCGACCGCGTCGGGGATGCGGTTGCGGTGGGCGCCGGTGACGTAGTCCGCCGTCGCCAGCACCACCTCGTCGAACAGGCCCAGCGAAACGTCGGTCCGGAGTTGGGCCTGCAAGTCCCCGGGGCGGTCCAGATCCGGTTTGTTCTCGATGCCGACGAGACGGTCGAACCACTCGGCGGGATAGCGTGTCGTCTGGCGGTGTTCGCCCGGGCCCGTCTCCTCCAGAAAGCCGAGGTCGACGCCGCGGTCGATCAGTCCCTGCGCTCGGTCGGGATGGACCGCCAGCGCGTCGGTCCAGTCGCGGGCGCGGCCGGGGCCGGCGTCGACGGCGATAAGCGGGTCCGGGATGGTTTCGCTGGTGATCGATGCCCGGGCCTCGAAGTCGGGACCGGGGTTGAGGAGGACAGTGTCGGCGATGCGCCGCCCGTGGACGTGCGCGCCGAGTTGCCGGGCGACGATGCGGTCCCCTCGCTCTAAGTGGGCACACAACGCCAGTTCGAAGCCGAACTCCCGCACGGTCGACCGGAGGGTCGGGACGGACAAAAACGGTCGGTAGCCATATCCCACCGGTGGGCCAAACGGGGCGTATGTCACTCGCGATTCTGACGGCATCCGCGACCGACATCGCGGACACGTTCGTCTCCGGCGTCGTCGGTGCGATACCGAAACTCGTCTCGGCGGCGCTGTTTCTCGCCGTCGCGTACGTCGGCATCAAGATCATCACGTACCTCCTCAGACGGGCGCTCGAGAGCGTCTATCCGGCGTCACAGAAACTCGTCGTCGACCTGTTCGTCCTCGTGGTCTCTATCTTCCTGTGGTTCGGCGTCGGCCTCACACTGTTGGATCTGGTCGGGATGGGCGAGATAGCCGCCAGCCTCGGGACCGCGGCCGGGTTCATCGCGCTGGGTATCTCCTATGCCCTCTCGAACATGATCGCCGACACCGTCTCCGGGGTGTATCTCCTCCGGGACCCGGATTTCAATCCCGGCGACACGGTGACGACGGACTCGGTGACGGGCACCGTCGAGAGCATCGGCCTGCGAAAGAGCCGCCTCCGGCTGGACGACGGGACGCTGGTCGTACTGGC
Source organism: Halapricum sp. CBA1109 (assembly GCF_009741825.1). Lineage (GTDB taxonomy): Archaea > Halobacteriota > Halobacteria > Halobacteriales > Haloarculaceae > Halapricum. The sequence continues at coordinate 7,541 of NZ_WPCA01000055.1, read as the reverse complement.
CAATCGCAACGTCGAGTCCAAGTGGACGTGGAAGGCTGCCCCCTCACAAGAATAGCGACGCGGCCGGTGGTAGACCAAACAGTTGATATAATCCAGCTTATTACCCCGTGATATGGGGAAGAGTCCGCGTTTGGCGGCGTTGCTGAGTTTTCTGGTGGCGGGACTCGGCCAGTTGTATCTCGGTCAAGTCGTCCGTGCTGGGGCGTGGTTCGGCGGCGCGATTCTGTTCGGGATAGTCGCGTACGCAGTCGTGCCGGAGTGGTGGTTCGTCTCGCTGGTCCCGGCCGTGCTCGCCTCGCTCGACGCCTCGGCCCAGGCACGAGCCTGAACGAGCGCTGGGGACCAGAACAGTAGGTTTATCAGACGCACGGGGCGAAGATTGGGTAAGATTACTCCTGCAATGACAGCCACCAACCAACCGGAGGTGAACATCGGTCTCGTCGGGCACGTCGACCACGGCAAGACGACCCTGGTCGAAGCGCTCTCGGGGGAGTGGACCGACCAGCACTCCGAGGAGATGAAGCGCGGAATATCGATCCGACTGGGGTACGCCGACGCGACGTTCCGGCAGTGTCCCGAGTGTACCGACGAGGCCGCCTACACGGTCGCCGAAGAGTGTGACGAGCACGGCGTCGACACCGACCACCTGCGAACGGTGTCGTTCGTCGACGCGCCCGGCCACGAGACGCTGATGGCGACGATGCTCTCGGGCGCGGCGATTATGGACGGCGCCGTGCTGGTCGTCTCCGCCACCGAGGACGTGCCACAGGCCCAGACCGAGGAACACCTGATGGCGCTCGACATCATCGGCATCGACAACATCGTCGTCGCCCAGAACAAGATCGATCTGGTCGACGCCGAACAGGCCCGAGACAACTACGAACAGATCAAGGAGTTCGTCTCGGGGACCGTTGCCGAGGACGCACCAATCGTCCCGATCAGCGCCCAAGCCGACGCGAACATCGACGTGCTCATCGAGACCGTCGAGGAAGAGATTCCGACGCCCGACCGGGACCCCGAGGCCGACGCCGAGATGCTCGTCGCCCGGAGCTTCGACATCAACCGCCCGGGGACGACCTACGAGTCCCTGCTGGGCGGCGTGCTGGGCGGCAGTCTCGTCCAGGGCGAACTCGAAGCCGACGACGACATCGAACTCCGTCCCGGCCGCGAGGACGAGACCGGTGGGTCAAGCGAGTGGGTCCCCGTCGAGACGAGCGTGCGGTCGCTGCAGGCCGGCGGCGAGAACGTCGAGACGGCGACGCCCGGCGGACTGCTGGGCGTCGGGACCGGTCTCGACCCCGCGCTGGCGAAAGGCGACGCGCTTGCGGGACAGGTCGCCGGGCCGCCCGGGACGCTCCCGCCGGTCCACGAGCAGTTCACGATGGACGTCCAGTTGCTCGAACGCATCGTCGGCGACGAGGCCGAGGAAGTCGAGGAGATATCGACCAACGAGCCGCTGATGTTGACCGTCGGGACGGCGACGACAGTCGGGACGGTCACCAGCGCCCGCGAGGGTGAGGCCGAAGTCGCGCTGAAGCGGCCGGTCTGTGCCCGCGAGGGTGCGAAGATAGCCATCAACCGACGCGTCGGCACGCGCTGGCGGCTCATCGGAATCGGGACGCTGCACTGATGGTTGTCGTCCTCGACACGAACGCGCTCATGATGCCCGTCGAGTGTAACGTCAGGCTGTTCGAGGAGCTGGAGCGGCTGCTTTCCGCGGCCGACCCGGTCGTCCCCGAGAGCGTGCTGACGGAACTGGAGAAACTCGCCGACGGCAACGGCGAGGAGGGCACGGCCGCGAGCGTCGGCCGTGACCTCGCCGAGCGCTGTTCGGTCGTCGAGGCCGACCCGGACTACGCCGACGACGCCGTGCTTGCGGTCGCCCGGCGCGACAGTATCGACTACGCAGTCACGAACGACGCGCCCCTCAGAGAACGCCTGCTCGATGCCGGCGTTCCGGTAATTAGTTTACGGGGGCAACACAAACTCGCTATCACTCAACCATAACATATGTACAAACGTGTCAGACTCCGCGACACAGTCGAGGTGCCCCCGGCGTTTCTCGCCGACGTAACACCGGGGTTGGTCAAACAGCTCCTGCAGGACAAACTCGAAGGCCGAATGGACGAGGAGGTCGGTTCGGTCGTCTCGGTCATCGAGGTTCACGACATCGGCAGCGGTGCCGTCCTTCCGAACCGGCCCGGCGTCTACTACGAGGCCGAGTTCGACGCCCTCACGTTCGACCCGCAGATGCAGGAACTCGTCGACGGCGAGATCGTCGAGGTCGTCAACTTCGGCGCGTTCGTCGGTATCGGGCCCGTCGACGGCCTGCTCCACGTCAGCCAGATCTCAGACGAGTATCTCGCCTACGACGAGGAGGGCCAGTCGCTGGCCTCCCGGGACTCCAACCGGACCATCGGCGTCGGCGACGCCGTCCGCGCCCGCATCGTCACGAAGTCCATCGACGAGCGCAATCCCCGCGACAGCAAGATCGGTCTCACGGCCAAACAGGTCGGCCTCGGCAAGCACGGCTGGCTCGAAGCGGAGCGCCAGAAGCGAGAGGCACAGGCGGGTGAGGACTGATGGCCGACCGGCTGGTCTGTCGTGAGTGTCACCGCGTCCAGCCCTCCGACATCAACGAGGAAGACGCGTGTGAGGCCTGTGGTTCGACGTCGCTGACGGAAGACTGGGCGGGCTACGTCATCATCACCCACCCCGAGCGCTCGGAGATAGCCTCGGAGATGGAAGTGACCGAGTCCGGGAAGTATGCGCTGAAAGTCCGGTAGACCGTGTCGGATCCGCTCGCCACGCTCCCCGAATCGCTCAGACCGGAGCTGAAAGACCCGCTCGGCCCGCTGTTTACAGACCCCGAGTCGCTGCTGTCGGCGGCGACGCCGCCGCTGGTCGCCGTCGGCGACATCGTCACCTACCACCTTCTCGACGCCGGATACACCCCCGCCGTGGCGCTCGTCGACGACCGGACCAAGCGCTCGGCCGTCGACGACGCCGTCCACGACGCCGTCCTCGATGGCAGTGCCTTCGACCGTCGCGTCGCGGTCGACAACCCCGCCGGATCGATCACCGAGGCGCTGGTGTCGGCACTGTTGGAGGCGCTTGGGAACGACGAGACGACGCTGATCGTCGTCGACGGCGAGGAGGACTTGGCGGCGCTTCCGGCCGTCGTCGCCGCCCCTGAGGGCGCCAGCGTCGTCTACGGCCAACCCGACGAGGGGATGGTCCTCGTCACCGCCGCGGGGGACGCCCGCGAGCGGTCGCGGTCGATCCTCTCCCGGATGGACGGCGACCCACAGCGACTGCTCGACCGCCTCGACGGCGCGGCCTGATTCTCACTCCCGATTGCGGTCACGCCCGGACTCCATCCCCGAGCGCATAAAGGCCGCGAGTATCCGCCCGATGCTGGAGTCGCCGGTCCATAGCGCCTCCTCCTCGACCGGTTCGTCCTCCGTCTCGGCGGCCAGCAGGACGGTCCGGTCGTCGACCATCAGCGCCCGCCCCGCGAAGTCCGCGGGGTTGTCCTCGGACATCACGAAGACGTCGACCGGGTCGTCGGCGAAGCGCTCTCGCAGGGTCCCCTCGGCGGTGACGACGGTGACGGCGACGCCCGCGTCACCGGCCGACCGGAGCGCCGCGGCGATGTCGGCCGTCGTCGAGGCCGCCCGCGGCGAGACGAAGACGACAGCCTGCTCGGCCCCCCTTACCAACGCGCCGATGCGGTCGTCGATGGGCTGGCGGCCCCGGAGCGTCGAGACGTCCTGTCCGCCGGCGTCCCCTCGCTCGGTCGCTCGGATCGAGTCCAGTCGGTCGAACGCGCGCTCGGTTTCGGCTTCGAGACGCTCGGTGAGTTGTGCCCGCGCCGTCGCGAGTTCGACCGGTCGGTAGGCCTTCGGCGACGCCTCCACGACTTCGACCAGCCCCCGCTCGGCCAGGTCGTCGGCCGCGCCGTACACCTGCGAGCGCGGCACCTCCGACACCTCGCTCACTTCCTGTGCCGTGCCGCGACCGAGTCGCTGGAGCGCGACGAACACCTGCGCCTCGTAGTTCGACAGCCCCAGCGTCCGCAGCGACTCGACCGCCTCGCGCTCACTCATCGTCCGTAGTTCCTCGGCGGTCGCTTAACTCCATTTCCGTTGTCCACGTGTCTCAGTAGATATTGTAGATATCTACAAACACTTAAGAAGTTCGGGCGTGGAGATAGCGACGAGACCCAATCGAGTGATCCCAGGTGGTAGCTATCGACACAGCGGACGGGTGGACGGACGGGCGTACAGGGAGTGACGAGCGATGACCGGGCGCTGGTCCCGGCGGTACGCGGACCTGATCACGCACCACAGCAAGTTGGTCGTTCTCGCCGTCGTCGTAGTGACGGTACTCGTCGCCGCGGGCGTCGCCCTCGGCGGCGCGGGCGAGGCGGACATCGGCGGGTTCGACGTCGACTCCGAGGAGACAGAGGCGGCGGAGTTCGTCCGGGCCAACTACGGCGGCGACGACGGCGTCGTCGCGCAGGTCGTCGTCCGGAACGAGAGCGGCGACGTGCTCACGCGGGCGTCGCTGCTGGACGGGTTGTACCTCCAGCGTGACGTCCGCGAGAACGGGACGCTGAACGAGACGCTCTCCGGGCCCGGGTTCGTCGGCATCGAGAACGTCGTGGCCACGAAGGCCGTCTACGAGGACGCGCGTTCGGCGGCCGCGGAGAACGACTCCGCCGCCCCCGACGGCGGGGAGACGACCGGCGGCGGCGACACCGCCGCGGGCGGCCCGCCGACGGCCCAGCCGTCGCTGTCCGAACAGATCGACGCGCTCGAATCCCGGGACGCGGCGGCCGTCGAACAGTTGCTCGCCGAGGTGTTGGACCCCGATAGCGAGGCGGTCGGCGGCGCCGACCCCTACGAGTTCCTCCCCCGGAGCTACGAACCGGGGGCGACCGAGGCGACGGCCCGGTTGACGCTGCTGACGCAAGTCGACGATAGCGGCGACGACGCAGACCCGCAGGCGGCCTACGACGCACAGGTCGCAATCGACGGACTGGTCGAACAGCGCTTCGCGGACGCGTTCGTCTTCGGACAGGGCATCAGCGACGACGCCTCCTCGCGGGCGACGGGCGACAGTTTCGCCATCATCACGCCGTTCGCGCTGGCGCTCATCGTCCTCGTCCTCGGGGTCACCTACCGCGACGTGGTCGACATCCTGCTGGCGTTCGCGGGCATCGCCGTCGTTCTCCTGTGGCTCCAGGGGATTATGGGGTGGCTCGCTATCCCGATGAACGTCATCCTCATCGCCGTGCCATTCCTCCTGATCGGGCTGAGCATCGACTACGCGCTGCACGTGGTGATGCGCTACCGCGAGGCCCGCGATGGGACGCTCGACGCCGACGGCGACGGCCTCGACGACGGCGACCGCCGACCGATCCGCGCCGCGATGGCGCTGGGACTGGGCAGCGTCGTGCTGGCGCTGGCGGCGGCCACCGTCTCGACCGGCGTCGGGTTCCTCTCGAACGTCGTCAGCCCGCTCCCGGCCATCCGGGACTTCGCCGTCCTCAGCGCCGGCGGCATCCTCGCAACCTTCGTCGCCTTCGGCGTCTTCCTCCCGGCGCTGAAAATCGAGGTCGACGGCGTCATCGAGAACCGCCTCGGGCGAAGCAGAACGAAGGGCGCCTTCGGCGTCGACAGCGGCTGGGCGAACGCGGTCTTAGAGCGGATGGCCGCGCTCACGACCCGCGCACCGATTGCCGTCGTCGTCGTGGCCATCCTCCTCGCCAGCGCCGGGGCCTACGGCGCGACGGGCATCGACACCGAGTTCAACCAGGCCGACTTCCTGCCCGAGGACGCCCCCGACTGGGCGCAATCGCTCCCCGGCGGCCTCGCGCCCGACACGTACACTATCTCCGAGGACTTCCAGTATCTCAGCGACAACTTCCAGACCGGCAGCGACAGGGGCCAGTCACAGGTTCTGTTACGCGGGAACGTCACCGAGGCCGAGACACTGCAAGCAATGGACGACGCGGGGGCGGGGCTCAAGGATGGCAGCGCCATCCAGCGTCGCCCCGGCGGCGGGGCGGCCGTCGAGGGGCCGAACACGGTCATCCGGTCGGTCGCCGCCGACAACGGGACCGTCGAGCGACTCGTCGGGCGAAACGACCCCGACGGCGACGGCCTGCCGGAGGAGAACGTCTCGGTGGTGTACGCGGCACTGTTCGACGCCGACGCCGAGGCCGCCGGCGAGGTCCTCAGTCGCGACGACGACGGGACGATAACCTCGGCGCGCCTGCTACTGTCGGTCCGTTCCAGCGAGTCCGCACAGACTATCGCTGCCGACACCCGGGCGTACGCCGACCGCGTCGAGGCCGATGCGCCCGGTGTCTCCGCCGTCGCCACGGGCGGGACGGTGACGACGGCCGTGATACAGGACGCCCTGCTGGAGACGCTGATAGAGGCGTTCGCGGTGACGCTGGTCGTCATCCTCGCCTTCCTGACCGCGTTGTTCTGGGCGCGCTACCGGTCGCTGTCGCTCGGCGTCGTCGTCCTCCTCCCGGTGGTCGTCTCGCTGGCGTGGCTGTTGGGCGCGATGTCGGCGCTCGGCATCGCCTTCAACAGCGAGACGGCCGTCATCACCAGCCTCGCAATCGGGCTCGGCGTCGATTACAGCATCCACGCCGGCGAGCGCTTCGTCGACGAACGACGGCGCCGCGACTCCCTCGGCGAGGCCGTCCGCCGCACCATCACGGGCACCGGCGGGACGCTGCTCGCCAGCGCCGCCACGACGGCCGCCGCCTTCGGCGTCCTCGCGTTCGCGCTCTCCCCGCCGCTGCAGCGCTTCGGTACCGTGACCGGACTGGCCATCATCTTCGCCTTCGTCGCCGTTGTCACGATGCTCCCCGGACTGCTCGTCCTGCGCGAGCGAGCCATCGCACGCTGGCGGGCGCGGGAGTAGCTCACCAGCGGGAATCGGGAGACGCCCCACTCCGTCGCACGGCCCGTCTCACGGTCGTTCAGAAATTTTCACCAAGATTATAAATACGGGCCCGGTGAACAGGAGGGCACGCGTGATCGAACGGGTATCGTACGCGGCGGTGTTCGGGGCGACGGCGCTGGTCTGTGCCGTCGCCGTCTACCGGGCCGGGTGGCTTCGGACCGACGACGCGTCCGTCGGTCTCCGGGCGCTACTGGTCATCGTGGGCCTCTGGTCGGCGGTACAGAGCGCCCAGTTTCTGGCCCCCGACAGCCTGTTAGAGCCGCTGTACCTTCTCGGGCAGGTCACCGGGTTCGCCTCGGTGGGCGCGTGGCTGTACTTCTGTTCGGCGTACACGGGCCGGCAGTACCACCGACAGCGGCGCTACTGGATCGCCGGGTTGGCCACGTACGGGACCGTCACCGCGGTGAAACTCACGCAACCGATTCACCGCTCGTACGTCGAGACGCGCGTCGTCGGCGACCCGTTCCGCTACCTACTCGTGGACCCGGAACCGCTGTACTGGGCCGTTCTCCTCGGGGCGTACCTCCTCGCGGCGGTCGGGTTCTACTGGC
>NZ_WPCA01000227.1 GCF_009741825.1 Halapricum sp. CBA1109 | reverse complement strand
GGTTCGCTTCCAGCAACAGCGCTTGGGTCTCGGTGTCGGTGACGACGGTGTCGACGGCGGCGGCGCGGTCGACCATCCGCCGGATGCGCTCGCCGCGCGGGTCGGCGTACGACCGCACGCGGTCACGCAGGTCGACGGCTTTGCCCACGTACAGCACCGTCGCCGCGTCCGCCTCGACGTCTGTGAAGTCGTCGGCGTCGCCGTGTTCGACCGCCGCGTCCAGAAACCGGTAGACGCCCGGCTCTCCGGGGAGTTCGTTCGCTCGCTCCCTGACCGCGTCGGCGTCCATCGGAGCGGTGGTTGGCACCGGCGACAGTTGAACGTACCGTCAGGAGAGAACACGATTCACACTGCGAGACTCGTGTGCTGGGTTCTCTGGTCGCCGTGACCGATTTGGATACGTTCCTCGACCACTACTGCGGTACTCACACGCTAGCGGCGCAGCGAAGGGAGTGCGAGAAAGTCGACTGGCTGTGATTCAAGGATACGGGTCCACGTCACCGTTCAGTCGAGTGATTCCGTTGAGTCGGTCGAATTTCTCGTCGAAGGAGTAGATGTACTCGATCCCTTGGCGGCGCATATAGGCTACCGTCATCGCATCGGGATACTCGAAGCCCGGTTTCATCCGAAAAATGGCTCTCCCGTTTTCGACATCCGACTCACTGGGTTGGTCGAGCGTGATCGGCTTTCTCTGTAAGAGCCAGTCAAGCGTCTCTTTCGATGCCGCCCAGTCAGCGCTGTTCTGGACGTGCTTCAGAATTTCCTGTACGAACGGGAGCGGTATCCTCGCTCTCGGGAGTCGTCCCTCGGTGATCCCCTCGACGATGGGGCTCGCCCGCTGGTGGTACTGATCTAAAGAGTCGCCAGCCCGTCACTACGTTGGAGTCGACAACTGCGAGGCCCATCTTACTCCGACACGTCCGGTTCCGGGTTCGCCTCGATCTCCTCGACGCTGTTCGTCTCGCCCACATCTATCGACTCTAACTCATCCGGTGCGCTCGGTTCGTCGACGTAGTCAGGGTGCCACCACAACACGACGTTGCCCGACTTGTGACGCTTCACAGTTCCCTTGTCGGCCAACTGCTGAAGCCGCCGACGCGCCGCATCGCGTGCACACCCCGCGACGATGGAGATGTCCCGCGAGGTAAGCGCCGGACTCTCGTGATGCTTGAACACTTCCACGACATCCTCGTCCGACACCCCGTTTTCAGACTCTCCGGGTTCATCTTGCCTTGCTGTTTCGCTCATACCTCAAAGATCGGTACCGATCCGTAAAAACCTCCGTTCCACTCAATCGTTCCGCAGCACTCGGTTGAGATAGTTCCACTACCTACGCCACAGTATGTCACAGCAGGGAGAAAACCCAAACCAAGGCTGAAACGGACCTCTCTCTGGTGGGACGTACCTGTTGGAGAGAAATGGAAGGCCCTGAAAGTCCCAATTTCAGATTAGCTGCCGAAGACCGATAGCCACACGACTTCTGCGGCATCTCGGTCGCGGTGTCTGCCGACGGGACTACGACGCTGGTCGGCGCGGAAGACGGCACCGGACCACACGGGTCACAGGCCGGCGCAGTACGTGTTTCGGCCGTACACGGACTCCATCGGAACCCCCGACGGACAGACACTCTGACCGTCAAGGTAGCAACCTCTCTAACCGACCGCCCGAATCGCGGTCGACGCCCTCCGGGAAGACGGCCGCCCGGATCTGCTCGGCGACCACGTCGCTCTCGACATCGTCGGCCGGCACCTCGATTGGGTCGCTGTCCTCGCCGGCCACTTCGATCAGCAGCGCCCGGTCGCGCGACCACGCGTAGACGCCCAGCGGAACCAGCGCGAACAGCAACAACAGGCCACCGAACAACCGGAGGAGGTCATCAAGGTTCCGCAGCAACTCGATCATCGTGTTGAACAGGCCGAGGATGCCGCCCAGCCCCATCTGGCCGGTGGTCTGCGGGAGACCCACGTCACCGAGGATGGTGTCGAACGGGAGGAAGACGCCGGCGGCGACGAGGAGACTGCCGTATATCACCGCGCGAGCGCCCAACCGGAGGAACCGCCGCTCGCCGCGGCCCCGCACCGAGACGCCGGTGACGTTCGGGCGGTCGACCTGCTGGAAGTTCGACCCGTCCCCGCCCGGTGTGAACGCCAGCACGCGGTGGGAGGTGACGACCACGGCCGAGTCGCCGGCGTCGACGCGTCGCTCGATGGACTCGCCGTCGTACAGCAACTCCTCGGCCCGGTCGCTCCAGCGCGCCATCTTTCTCCCGTAGGACGGCCCGGAGTAAAACGCTACTCCCCGGCGGGATCGACGACCTCGTAGCTGATGTTGCCGTCCCGCAGGGTGTCGGTGTGTTTCGAGAGTTCGGTCGTCGTCGCCAGCAACAGCACGTCAAGCCCCTTCATCGCGGCCTCGGAGACGGCGTCGACGGTCCCGAACCGCACGTCGGGCGAGACGCCCGCCCGCTCGGCGGTCGCCAGCGCCTCGGTTCCGGCGACGGCGACGATGTCGTGG
>NZ_WPCA01000250.1 GCF_009741825.1 Halapricum sp. CBA1109 | reverse complement strand
TCGCCTCGCGGGCGAGTTCGAGAGCGCGCCGCCGCCCGCGGTCGAACGCCGCCGCAGGGTCCTCGTCAGCGCCGACGCGCGGGCAGGCCGTGACGTAGAGCGTGGTCGGCCCTTCGCCACGGGGTTCCTCCCACGCCGCGAGTCGGTCGTAGACGCCCAGTTGCAGACGCGGGAAGTCGCGGTCGCGGGCGGCGGAGTCGGGTAAGGACTCTATCTCGCGGGCCACGTCGTAGCTCAGCCACCCCACCGCGCCGCAGGGATACGGCACTGCGCAGTCGCCGCGGACCAGATGCTCCTCGCCGACGGTGGCCGCCAGTCGGTCGAGGGCGCTGTCCTCGGGACCGGCCGAGACCATCGCCACCGGGTCGACGCCGAAGTATCCCCACCCCGACTGACCGCCGGTCGTCGGGAGGTAGACGCCGCCGTCGCCTCGACCGCGGCGCGCCCGACGGTAGGCGTCGAACGGGTCCGGGACCGTACAGTGGACCGCGACGGGGACGCGAGCGCCCGCCGGGGCGTCGCTGGCGAGGCGGTCGAACACCGCGCGGTCGGTGTGGACCCGAGGCTCCATTACCGGACAGCAGTGGAGCCGCGAGTTTGTACGTTTCGAGTGCGGCAGAAGTTCAGTAGTCGTTGGCCCGTTCGATCCACGTCTCCAGTCGCCCGGCGCCGATGCCCGAGGCCTCCGAGAGTTCCTCGGGGTCGCTGGCGGCCAACTCGGCCACCGTCTCCACGCCGGCGTCGCCGAGGCGTTCGGCGTAGGCCGCACCGATGCCCTTGATGGCGTCGACCGGGTCGCTGTCGCCGTCGGCCGGTTCCTCGCTGGCCTCTTCGGCGTCTGCAGCGTCTTCGGCCTCGTCGGCCTCTTGGGTGTCCTCTTCGACCTCGTCAGTGTCTTCGCTGGCTTCGTCGACGTCGTCGGTGGCCTCCTCGTCGCTGTCGTCACCGTCGTCGTCGGCCTGTTCGGCCGTTTCGGTCCCCTTGACGGCGTCTTCGGTCTCGGTCTGGGGTTCGCGTTCGACGGTCACGCCGGTCTGTCCGCTGTCCGTCTGCTCCTCACTGTGTTGTGGTTGCTGGGTCTGCCCGCCAGTCTGTCCCTGCTGTCTCCCGCGCTGTCCCTGCTGGCGCTGTGTGCTACTGCCGCCGATGCCAAGGGCGGACTTGATCCGTCGTAACAGATCGGACACTCCCATACGTCCGTGTTACACGGGGGATTACTTAAAGCCGGGCGCGGAGTGCCTCGTTCATCGCGTCGACCGGCGCGTCCACGCCGGTCCAGCGCTCGAAGGCCGCGACGCCCTGATACAGCAGCATCCACGCGCCGTCGACCGTCGTCGCTCCGGCCGCCGCAGCCTCCCGGAGGAGGCGCGTCTCGATGGGCGAGTAGACGGCGTCGAGGACGGCCAACTCGGCGTGGAGCGACGCCGCCGGCACCGGCGACCGGTCCTCGTCCATCCCGACGGTCGTCGCGTTGACCAGCACCGAGGCGTCGGCGAGGAGACGGTCGAGTTCG
>NZ_WPCA01000262.1 GCF_009741825.1 Halapricum sp. CBA1109 | reverse complement strand
GGTTCGCCGTCGTCGCCGACGAGGTCAAGCAACTGGCCGACCGGACGGGCGAGTCCGCGGCCGAGATAGAACAACTCATCGCGGACACCCAAGAACAGACCGGGCAGGCGGTCGAGGAGGCCCGCCGCGCCAAGACCACGATGCAGGACGGGGTGGACGCAGTCGAGGACGCGTCGAGGCGTTCGAACGCGTGGCCCAGAACGCACAGGAGGCCGACAGCGGCGTCCAGGAGATCAGCGACACCACCGACGACCAAGCCGCCAGCACCGAGGAGGCGGTGGCGATGGTCGACGAGGTGGCCGAGACGAGCAAGCGGACCGCCGAAGAGAGCGAGAGCGTCTCCGCGGCCGCCCAACAGCAAGCGGCGTCGATGTCTGACGTCAGCGACAGCGTCACCTCGCTGAACGACCGGGCAGAGAAGCTCCGGTCGTCGCTGTCGCGGTTCACTGTCGGTGGCCGGGCGAACTGACCCCCGTCGCCCCTCGCTCGGAGACACGTCGCGGAACGGTCCGGGACCGCGCCGGCGCGTCTGAACGACAATCTACGTGGACCGCAGGACAAATTTATTTTATCTAATTAAAACTCATTTCACACACGAACGCGAGAGCGGCCGAGGACGACAACTCCGTCGGAGATAAGACAAAGGTACTTGACTCCGTGGGCCACAGGAGTCGACAATGGCAGACGACGACACCGGCGTGCTCCGGAGCAAGCGCAACGCGACCCGGTATCAGATTCTCGTCGGGATCGCCGAGCGCCAACCGGCGGTCAGCCAACAGGAGATAGCCGACGACATCGGCGTGACGGCACAGGCCGTCAGCGACTACATCGGTGACCTCGTCGACCACGGCTACGTCACGAAACACGGCCGCGGGCGCTACGAGGTGACCAAGGAAGGCGTCGACTGGCTCATCTCCCAGACCGACACGCTCCGGTCGTTTCTCGACCACGTCACCGAGGACGTCATCGGGCAGGTCGACGTCGAGACGGCCATCGCGTCGACGGACATCGCGGAGGGCGAAACGGTGACGCTGACGATGCGTGAGGGAGCGCTGCACGCGATGGCCGGCGACACCGGGAGCGCGACGGCCGTCGCCGTCACCGACGCCGAGGCCGACACCGACGTCGGCGTCACGAACTTCGAGGGCGTCGTCGACTACGACCTCGGGACGGTGACGGTCGTCTCGCTCCCGCGGGTCCAGGACGGCGGCAGCGCCGTCGCGGACCCCGACCGCATCGCGGCCCTCGCCGCCGACCACGACATCGTCGCCG
>NZ_WPCA01000168.1 GCF_009741825.1 Halapricum sp. CBA1109 | reverse complement strand
CGGCGGGAACACGATGCCACAGGACGACCCAGACGACCGGCGCTACCAGTTCTGAGCCACGCTTATATCGCCGGCGGGCCAACCGCGAGTATGGCACTCGATACGGTCGACCACCCGGCGTGGACGGCGGCGGCCGGGACCGCCGCCGCGTATCTGCTCGTCCTCGGCGTCCTGTTCGTCGCGCTGTTCGTCGTCCCTTACCTGCTGTTCTCGCTGTGAGGGGTCAGTCGAGTATCGCGCCGATGCGCTGTGGTTGGCCCGAGAGCGCTGGGTCCGGTTCGACTAGCTTGAGCACCTCATGGTCGGTCACGTCGGGGTAGGACTTCTCGGTGGCCTCCTCGATGAGTGTCTTCTCCAGTCGGAACTCGTGGCCATCGTAGACGACGTCGACGCCCGTCTCGTCGAAGGAGAGAACGGTCATACCTCGTAGCTACGGGTGGACCGATAAAAACCTTCTATCACGGCGCGCCCGCCTCGGAACAGCGTCTGACGCGCGTCAGACACAGGTTATGGGTTTAATAGCCTTGCGACCGGTTGTGATGGTGTGCTATTCCGGTCCGACCCACTGGACGAACTCGCCATCCCCGACGGGACGACCGTCGAGGAGCACGACCTAGTCACGTCGGGCGACGTGCTCGTCGGCGGCCAGTCGACGGTCGAGTTCGGCGTCCGGGGTCGGAACGTCATCGCCGGCGAGCGCGTCCGTTTCGGCGGCCACATCGAGGCCGAAGGCGACTGCCGGCTGGATATGTGGAGCGACGTGGCCGAGGACGTCCTCGTCGGCGAGGACGCCTACCTCGGGGAACGCGTTCACGTCGGCGGGCAACTGAAGGTCGCCGGCGACATCGACATCGGCGACGACGTCGACATCGAGGACGGCTTCGAGGCGAACGGCTGGATCGTCATCCGGAACCCGATGCCGACCATCGTATTCCTCTTTGTCTACCTCTCGCAACTGTTGCGCATCGGCGAGGAGGAGGCCGCCGAGAGCCTCGTCGAGGAGATGGTCGACGGCGACGGCGAGGAGGACCCGCTGATCGTCCCCCGCGGCGCGTCCGTCGGCGACGACGCCTGGCGGGTATCGACGCCGGCGACACTGGGCGACGACTGTCGCATCCACGGCAACGTCCGCGCCGAGACCGTCGAGGTCGGCCGGGACACCCTCGTCTTCGGGAGCCTCCGCGGGAAGGGCGACCTGACCGTCGGCCGCGGCAGCGAGATCAAAGGCGACGTGACGACCCGCGACGGCGACGTGTTCGTCGGCCCGGGCGTGAAGATATGGGGCGACATCGCCGCCGCGAACGTCCGTCTCCACGAGAACGCGACCGTCGACGGGACGATTCGGGCAAGCGGCAACTTGGAACTCCACACCGACAGCGTGCTGGAACGGCCCGACGAGACGCGGCCGCGATGGCCGAGATGGCCGCCGAACTCGCCGACGACGGGAGCGAGGCCGCGGCGGCGGACGGAGATGCCGAGGCGGACGGCGCGGCGACCGATGGCGACGACGCGGGGGATGCGGAGACGGCCGATCAAGAGGGGGGGTCCGAAACGGCAGACGCGGGGGATGTGGAGACGGTCGACGCCGACGAGTCATCTCCGTCGGGTGACGGAGACCCGGAGACGGACGACCCCGACCCGGCGGACGACGAACGCGCCGAACCGGCGGAGTGAGGGTGGTCGGCCGCAGGCCGATACCCTGAAACCGGCGATTTCAGCCGCTTACAATGTTTCTCATCGGTGGCGCTGTCATTCGAACATAAAGATAAAGCCACGCCCAAGAGAACGGGACTATTACAGCATCTATGACACTTGCAGCACGAACGTGCGTCGTGACAGGCGCATCACGTGGGATCGGGGCAGCCATCGCAAAGGAGCTGGCCCGTGAGGGGGCCGACGTCGTCGTCAACTACCGCTCCTCCGAGGAGCAGGCCGAGTCGGTCGTCGACTACATCGAGAGCGAGACCGACGGGGCGGCCGTCACCGCGCAGGCCGACGTGAGCGAGCCGGACGACGTAGAGCGGTTGGTCGAGACGACCCACGAGGCCTTCGGGGCGGCCGACGTGGTCGTCAACAACGCGGGGATCACGATGGACGGGAAGTTCGAGAGCATCGGCCGCGAGGAGTGGGACGCCGTCGTCGACGTGAACCTCACCGGCGTCTACAACGTCACCGACGCCTTCTACGACGACGTGAAAAGCTCCGACGCGGGCCGGTTCATCAACATGGCCTCCATCGTCGGCGAGGCGGGGAACTTCGGGCAGGCCAACTACGCCGCCTCCAAGTCCGGGCTGTTCGGATTTACCAAGACCATCGCGCGGGAACTCGCCCGGAGCGGTGCGACGGCGAACTGCGTCGCGCCGGGATTCATCGAGACTGATATGCTCGCGGACGTGCCTGAGAAAGTCCGGGAGAAGATCGTGGCCGACATCCCGCTTGATCGGTTCGGCGAGGCAGAAGAGATAGCCGACGCGGTCCGGTTCCTCGCCGGCGACGACTCAACTTATATCACCGGGCAGACCCTCTCTGTTAACGGAGGCAAACACCTATAATGTCACCTGCACACATCGCCGGCGTCGGTATGACGAAGTTCGGGAAGACGCCCGAGCGCACCGGCCGCGACCTCTTCGCCGAGGCGGGGTCGACGGCTATCGACGACGCCGGCATCGACCGTGAGGACGTAGACGCACTGTACCTAGGGAACTTCATGGGGGAACTCTCGGAGAACCAAGGTCACATGGGGCCGCTGATGGCCAAGGCGCTCGGTCTGGACGTGCCCGCGACACGCGTCGAGAGCGCCTGTGCCTCGGGCGGGATGGCCGTCCGGCAGGGCGTCCGCGACGTACGCAACGGCGAGGCCGACCTCGTCGTCGTCGGCGGCGTCGAGCGGATGCACAACATGGGCACCACCGGCGCGACCGGCGGCCTCTCCGTGGCCGCCGACGACCTCTGGGAGATCCGACAGGGGATCACCTTCCCCGGCGCGTACGCGCTGATGGCCCAGCGATACTTCGAGGTCCACGGCGGCGACCGCGAGGACCTCGCCCACGTCGCGGTCAAGAACCACGAAAACGCCGCGAACAACCCGCTGGCCCAGTACCAGTCCGAAATCTCTATCGAGAAGGTGCTGGAGGCCCCGCCCGTGGCGCTCCCGATGGGGCTGTTCGACTCCTCACCCATCACCGACGGCGCGGCCGCCGCGGTCCTCGTCAGCGAGGAGTACGCCGCGGAACACGACCTCGACGCCGGCGTCGCCATCACGGGGACCGGGCAGGGGACGGACAACCTCGCGCTGGCCGAACGCGACTCGCTGGTGTACACGCCCGCGACCGAACACGCCGCCGACGAGGCCTACGAGGACGCCGGCATCGAGTCCGCCGACGTCGACTTCGCGGAGGTCCACGACTGCTTCACTATCGCCGAAGTCCTCGCCCTCGAAGGGCTCGGCTTCTACGAGGAAGGTGAGGGCATCACCGCCGCCCGTGAGGGCGAGACGGCCGCAGACGGCGAGTTGCCGGTGAACCTCTCGGGCGGACTGAAGGCAAAGGGCCACCCGGTCGGCGCGACCGGCGTCGCACAGATAACCGAGATGACGAAACTGTTCCGCGGCGACCACGTCAACAGCGACGCGGTCGAGGACGCGTCGGTCGGCCTGACCCACAACGCGGGTGGGACGGTCGCGTCCGCCGTGGTCCACGTCCTGGAGGTGGCAGAATGAGCGACGACGAGATCCAAAACGACGGGTACGATCAGGCACTGGCCGCCATCGGCGACGGCGAACCGTACGCCATCGAGTGTTCGAACGGGCACACCTCGATGCCGCCGCGGCGTCGCTGCCCCGAGTGTGGCGACGACGACCTCTCGGAGGTCGACATCCCCACCGACGGCGAGTTGCTGACCTACAACGTCACCCACGTCCCGACGCCGGACTTCAACGAGGACGTGCCGTTCGTGCTGGGCATCGCCGAGTTCGGCGACGTGCGCCTGACCGGCCGCGTGCAGGCCGACGCCGACGAGGTCGACATCGGGATGCCGGTCGAACTCGGCCTCGGCGAGTCCGAGACGACCGAGCGACCGCTGATCACCTTCGACCTCGCCTGATACTGTTTCTTGTAGGTCCTCTCGGTATCGACCGCCCACCGGGCGGTCGAACCGGTACACAGCTACGAGAAACAGTATGAACCCTCCTCTGGAGGGACAGGCGTTCACCAACCTATTTAGTGGACTAGTGGCATAGTGGCCAGTAGTCGTAATGGGGGACGACGGGACCGAACAGCCCGCCACACTGGGGCGGCGGGCACTGATCAGGGGGACAGCTACACTCGTCGCTGCCGGGGGAGTGGCGACGACGACCAACGCGGCGGACGGACCGACGGCGGCGTTCGTCCTCGACCCGGAGCGCCCGGACCCGGGCGAGTCGGCGACGCTCGACGCGACACCGTCCCAAGGGAGCGGGACGCCGATAACGCGCTACGAGTGGGAGGTCGACGGGCGGGCCCGACCCGCGAGTGGCCGAGAGGTCTTTCAGACGTGGCGCGACCCGGGACTGTATCAGGTCACGCTGACAGTCACCGACGGCGACGGCCGCTCCGACACGACACAGCGCTACGTCGAGGTGTTCAACGAACCGCCGACGCCAGCGTTCGAGACGGACCCGTCGGACGTCGAGGCCGGGCAGCCGGTCACGCTGGACGCGTCGACCGCCAACGACCCGGACGGGCGTATCGTCGACTACGAGTGGGAGCTAACCGGGAGCGACGGCGGGACGGAGACTGCCAGCGGTGAGACGACGACAGTGACGTGGGAGGACGACGGCACCGTCACCGTGAGGCTGACCGTCGTCGACGACGGCGGGGCCGAACGGAGCCTGACCGAGGAGTTGTGGGTCGGAAATAGGACGCCGGGAGCGGCGTGTGCGGTCCAGACCGACGACCCGGTCCAGTACGAGCCGGTCACCGTCGACGGGACGCTCTCGGTCGACAGGGACGGCGACGTGGTCGACTACGAGTGGGCCTACGAGACGGCGTTCGGGACGCAGTACGCCACCGGACCGACGATACAGCACGCCTTCCAACAACCGGGGACCTACCGGTTCGAACTGACCGTGACCGACGACGACGGCGCGACCGACAC
>NZ_WPCA01000129.1 GCF_009741825.1 Halapricum sp. CBA1109 | reverse complement strand
GCCAGGCTCGCCCACCGCCGCCACGTCGAGGCTGCTCCCGCCGCCGAGACCCACCAGTCGTCGGCGTCGGCCGCGCGGTACGCCGACAGCGCGTCGGCGGCCGTCGAGAGCCGTTTCTCCGGCGTGGTCTCGGCGAAGACGCCCGCAAGCCGGTCGCCCAGTCCCGCGCGGACCGGGTCCATCACCGCCGGCGTCGACCCGACGGTCGATCCGCAGACGACGAGCGCGCGACCCAACTCCTGCCGGGCCAGTTCGTCGCCGAGGGCGGCGACCGCACCCGGTCCCGACCGCACGACGGGCGGGTCGTACTCGAAGCGAAACGGTGTCGACGGTTCAGTCATACGGCCGATACGACCGGGCCGGACAAGACGTTTGGCCGCTCACTCGATGTCGAGCATCGGTTCGACGTCCGCCCACGAGAGGTAGGTCCGGGCCCCGAGGCCCCGGGTCGCCAGCGCTCCGCAGACGTTTGCGACCGCCAGCGCGTCCGCCGGGTCCCGCTCCTCGCGGGCGGCGAGGAACCCGGCGGCGAAGGCGTCGCCGGCCCCCGACGTGTCCACCGGGTCGACCGGGACGCCGGCGTCGGCGACCGTCTCGCCGCCGTGGCGCAGTTCCGCGCCGTCTTCCCCGCGCGTAACGACGACGACCTGCTCCTCGCTCAGGAGGCCGTCTGCCTCGACCATCTCGGCCTCGCGTTCGTTCAGAAAGAGGACGTCCGCACTCCGGACCAGTGGGTCGTACGCCCGGTCGGCGACGCGGCGTCCGGGGGCGAAACTGACCGACGCGCCGGCGTTAGCGGCGATGTCGGCCAACGCGCGGGCCGTCTCGGCGCGCTGACTGCTCAGGTGGAGGTGGTCGGCCCGCCGGACGGCCGCGGTGTCCACGTCGTCGACGCGGAACGCCTCGTTCGCGCCCTCGTTGCCCAGCACCATCACCGATCCCTCGCCGTCGACGACGAGGTACTTCACCGTCGTCCGCGCCTCGGTCGTCTCGACCAGTTCGGTGTCGACGCCGACGGCGTCCAGTTCCCGGCGGGCGAGCAGGCCGTGTTCGTCGGCCCCGACACTGCCGATCAGTGTCGTCTCGATGCCGAGTCCCGCGAGGACGGCCGCGGTGTTCGAGGCGCTCCCACCGCCCGCTTGGGTCTGCCCAGTGATGCGCGCCTCGCCGTCGGCCTCGGGGAGGCGGTCGACCCGCAGAGTCACGTCCCAGTTGACGTGGCCCGCACAGACGATTCGGGTCACGCTGCTCCGCCCACGGTTCGGTCGTCCCCTCGCCGAACAACTCCCGCATCAGGGTGACGATGCTCTCGGGCGGGAACTGGCCACGCTCGGTGACGACGGCGTCGAGGTACCGCGGCGGCGTCACGTCGAACGCCGGGTTCTCGACCGTGATATCGCCGATGCTCGCCCGCGTCTCGTCGTCGATCACCTCGCTCTCCGCGCGGTGTTCTATCTCGACGGTGTGGCCCGTCAGCGTGTCGGGGTGGAGTTTGATCGTCTGGGCGGCGACGGCGATGGGCGTCCCGCGGTCGCGGGCGCAGACCGCCAGCCCCGAGGTCCCGATCTTGTTGATCACGCTCCCGTCGGCGGCGATGGCGTCCGCGCCGACGAGGACCTGATCGACGTCGCCGAGGTACCGCCGCGCGGCCGAGTCGACGACCAGCGTCACAGGCACGCCCAACTCCCGCAGTCGCTCGGCGGTGATGTGGCCCTGATTGCGCGGCCGTGTCTCCTTGCGACCGCCGAGACGTCCTTGCCCTGTTCGCGGGCGGCCTCGATGCAGGCCACCACGTCCGTCGAGTGGCAGTGGGTCATCACCGTGTCGCCGTCCTGCAGGCGGTTCGCGCCGACGGTCCCGAGGTCGGCCTGTGCGTCGTCCAGTCGCGCACAGAACTCCGCGGCGGCGGCCGTCGTGGCCTCCCGCAGGCCGGGACGCTGTCGCCGTCCATCCGCTGGAGGACGTACCGCAGCGCGTTCGGCAGGGAGACGGCCGTCGGGCGCGTATCGAGCAGGTGCCGTGCGGCGGCCCGGAGGTCCTCGCGGAAGGCCGCCGGCGTCTCGGCGTCGCTGTCCTCGGCCTGCGCCCGGAGGGCCTCGGCAGCGGCCTCGGCGATGGTCGCCGCCCCGCGGGTCTCCATCGACGCGATGTCGTCGGCGACCCGCACGACCGCCGGGTGTGGGTCGTGGGTGTCCATAGCATACTCTTGGCGGGCGGTGGTGAAAAGGGCTGAGTGTCGCGTCGAGTCGTCTCGTGGGGCACTCGCGTACTACAGCACATCCGAACGCAGTCGGTCGGGGTCGGTGCAGTTCTCTCGGCCCGGTTCTCCGCTATCAGTCTGTCCGATATTCCTTCTCGAAGCCACGGAACTCGGTCCTGTGTGCCTCCTCGTCGGCGAGAATCGTCACGGCGAGGTCCTCGGTGACCGGGTCGTTGGCGGCTTCGGCGGCGTCTATCAGCGCACTGTAGGTCTCTATCGCACCCTCTTCGGCGTCGAGGACACCTTCGATGACGGCGAGCACGTCCGTCGAATCCTCCGGCGGCTGGAGGGAATCCTGCCGCGCGGTAAACTCACTGGACGCTGGCGGTCGGGAACCGAGTTGTTTGAGCCGCTGACCGAGTTGCTCGGCGTGGTTCAGTTCCTCCTGGATATCCTGTTGGAGGCTCTCTTTGATTTCTTCTGCACGGACCCCGTCGAGCACTATCGCGTTCGTCTGGTAGTTCATCACTGTCTCTATCTCGTCGGAATACGCTTTCCGGAGGAGGTCTACAACTTGGTCACTCATTACGTCCTGCTCTACGGTTCGTGCACGTAACAAGATTTTGGGGAGGGGTGTCTGCTGTTCGAAGCCACAGTGTGCGTTCGAACCCGAAGTCGGGTGAAGACGTGTGTGGTGTCCCCCGCAGGCGTCGTAGCGATGCGGCAACTGCTCCACCCGCTCACTGGCGACGACGAGCACCGTCACTGGACGTTGCAGGGACACTGCGTTCCACTGGACGTTGCAGGGACACTGCGTTCCACTGGACGGACCAGTCTGCCCACCCGAGTTATGTGCGTGGCCCGTGACCGTCCGGTATGGTCGTCGGAGACGTCACGACAGGGACGGACGTACTGGTCGTCGGCGCGGGGCCGGGCGGGTACGTCGCGGCGATTCGGGCGGCACAGCACGACTTCGACGTGACACTGGTCGAGCGAGACGCCTACGGCGGGACGTGTCTCAACTACGGCTGTATCCCTTCGAAGGCGTACGTCTCGGCGACGGATATCGCCCACCGGGCACGTGAGGCCGAGCACATGGGTATCCACGCCGACCCGGCCGTCGACTTGGAGGGGATGGCCGAGTGGAAAGACGGCGTCGTGACGCGGTTGACTCGCGGGGTCGAGGGCCTCTGTAAGCAGGCCGGGGTCAACCTCGTCGAGGGACGGGCGGAGTTCGCCGGCGAGACGACGGCGCGCATCGTCCACGACGGCGCGGGCGAGGGAGCCGAAACTGTGGAGTTTGAACACGCCGTGATCGCTACCGGGAGCCGGCCCGTCGAACTCCCGGGTGTCCCCTTCGACACCGAGGGCGTCGTCTCCTCGAAGGGACTGCTTGCGGCCGAGTCGGTGCCGGAGTCGCTGGTCGTCGTCGGCGGCGGCTACATCGGGATGGAGCTGTCGACGGTGTTCGCCAAACTCGGCGCGGACGTGACCGTCGTCGAGGCGCTGGACAGCGTCCTCCCGGCCTACGAGGACGACGTGACGGCGGTGGTCCGGGACCGCGCCGCGGACCTCGGCGTCGAGTTCGCAACCGGGCTGGCGGCGACCGACGCCGAACCGCGACCCGACGACACCGTCCGTCTCACCGCCGAGACGGGGACGGGCGAGTCCCGGACGTTCGACGCAGAGCGGGTGCTGGTGGCAGTCGGGCGCGAACCGGTCACGGACACGCTGAACCTCGACGCCGTCGGCCTCAAACCGACTGACGAGGGGTTTCTCGACACCGACGAGCAGTGTCGGACGGCTCTCGATCACGTCTTCGCGGTGGGCGACGTCGCGGGCGAACCGATGCTCGCCCACGAGGCGAGCGCGGCGGGGAAAGTCGCGGCTGGGGCCATCGCGGGCGACCCGACGGCGATGGACCAGCAGGCAATTCCCGAGGTGGTGTTCACCGACCCCGAGATAGCGACCGTGGGGCTGACCGAAGCCGAGGCGACCGAGTCGGGCTTCGATCCGGTGGTCGGCGAGGTGCCCCTCCGTTCCAGCGGACGGGCGCTGACACTCGACGAGCGTGAGGGGTTCGTCCGCGTCGTCGCCGCCGAGGCGGGCTTTCTCTTGGGTGCACAGGTCGTCGCGCCCGAAGCCTCGGAGTTGATCGCCGAACTCGGCCTCGCCGTCGAGATGGGCGCGACGCTCGAAGACGTCGCGGGCACCGTCCACGCCCACCCGACGCTGTCCGAATCCATCGGCGAGGCGACGGAGGCGGCGCTGTCGCGTGCGATCCACGCCGCACAGTGATACGGGTCGCTCTCGCGGTGTGAGCGCCGGGGTCGCCGGAAAGGTTATAACGAACAATCGGTCTAACTCTGTCATACACCTCACCATGCGAGACAGTGACGATCCGATAACCACAGCGGTCCTCTCGGGGTCGACCTACGAGCGGCTACGCGCCACCGAGGGGTCGCTGTTCACGATCCGACCGCGGAAGGCGATGGCGATTCAGGCACTCTTGCTGGCCGTGTTGGCCCTCGTCGCACCGATGTATCTCCTCTTTCCGACCAGCGTCGGGCCGCTGCTCCCGACGACGGATCCGATCACGGCGACGCCGAAACTGCTCGTCCTCGGGCTGTTCGGCTGGGGGATGGAGGTGGTAGCGGCCGTGATGATGGTCGGGCTGTACCGCTATCGCACGACGCGGCAACCGCTTTCTGAGTCACAGGCCCGGACTATCTTCGACGTCGAGCGCATCTCGGCGGGGCTCTCCATCGTCACCGGCGGCCTCGCTATCGCGTTCACCGTCGGTATCGTCTCCCTCGGCGTCGGCGGCGAGTCGACGCTCGGCGTCTACCTCGAATCGGTCGCCGGCGGGAACATCTTCGAGCAACTGTCGGTCGCGTTCTCGGTCGCTCACCTCTCTATCGTCTCGATCATCGGGGCCGGTCTGATCGTCGCACTCCGGGGCATCGTCGCCGAGTGACCCCGTCTCGTTGACTCATCCGCGGGCCGCCAATGTCCCGGGACGCCGGAAGTCGCGGTTCTTATGCCGGCGAGGGGAGTAGCCGGTGGTATGCAGACGATCACGCTCGGGCCGAGCGGGACCTACTCACACCGCGCGGCGACGGCCGTCTCCGAGGACGTCGCGTTCACCGAGTCGGTGACGGACATCGTCGCGTCCGTCGCCGACGGCAGCTACGAGCGCGGCGTCATCCCCATCGAGAACTCAATCGAGGGCAGCGTCACCGAGAGCCTAGACGCCTTGGCGACCGGCGACGTCGCCGTCGTCCGCGAGATAATCACCCCGATCAGACACGCCCTGCTGGCCCAAGGGGAGTCTTTCGAGACGGTCGCAAGCCACGCTCAGGCGCTGGCGCAGTGTCGCGGCTACCTCGACGAGCACTACCCCGCGGTCGAACTGGAGGCCGTCGCCTCCACCGCCCGCGGCGTCCAGCGCGCCATCGAGGACCCCGCCGTCGCGGCCATCGCCCACCCCGACAACGTCACCGAGGACCTGACGCGTCTGGCCGAGGACATTCAGGACCAGGACTCCAACGCGACGCGGTTCGTCGTCATCGGCCCCGAGGCCGCCCGGAGCGAGGCCGGCGGCAAGACGTCCGTCGTCATCTACCCCAACTCCGACTACCCCGGACTCCTGCTCAAACTGCTGGAACCGTTCGCCGAACGGGACATCAACCTCTCGCGGCTCGAATCCCGGCCAAGCGGCGAGCGACTCGGCGACTACGTCTTCCACGTCGACTTCCAGGCCGGCCTCTACGAGGAGCGCACGCAGGCGGCCCTCGAGGAGATAGAGGCACTGGCTTCCGAGGGGTGGGTCCGACGGCTCGGCTCCTACGACACCGAACACGTCGTCTCGTGACGGCCCAATTTTAACTTGGTCGGCGTCGAACCGCCGGGTATGAGCCCTGGATCCAGTCCCTTCGACGACATCGAGCGGTTGTTCGACCGTATGTCAGACCAGTTCGAGGCGCTCGACCCCGCCGACCTCGGCGTCCCGGTCACGCCCCTCCCCGTCGACGTCGTCGACGAGGGGGACGCGTTCGTCGTCCGCGCCGACCTCGCGGGGTACGACGCCGAGGACATCGACGTCTCCCTGCCCGCCGCGCGGACGGTCCGCATCGACGCCGTCCGCGAGACGGCCGGTGCCACCGGCGGGAAGCGCCGGCAAGCTGACGAGCGGGGAGAAACCGAGGGGCGGGTCGACGACGAGGACGACGGCGTCATCATCAGAAGCGAGCGCAGCGAGTCGGTCCAGCGGTCGGTGTCCCTGCCCGAGGCGGTCGAACGAAACGCGACGGAAGCGACCTACGACGACGGAGTCTTGGAGATCAGACTCCCGAAGGAACAGGCAGACGACGGTGTCTCGGTCCCGGTGAACTAGTCCTCGTCGTCGGGCGTCTTCGTCACTCGGCCGACCGCTCGCTGGAGGAACGACTCACCGATGTCCTTGGGCGTTCTGACGTACTCGGAGACGACCCAGACGATAGCCGCGATGGCCAACAGCAGCGCCCCCATCGCCGTCCGGTCGCCGAACACGAGCATATCGGCACCGGCCAACACCAAGGGCACGACGATAATGACCGTCCCCATCCGCTGGACGGTGTCCATAATTCCGGCAGCCATACCCTCCGGTTCGGGACGGGCACGCAAAAAAGTCGCCGCTGTTCAGCGCAACTCGGTCAACTCGGTCAGCGACTCGATGTGGTGTTCCGGGTCAGGGCTGCCCTCCGGGGGGTCGCCGCCACGGGCCAGCAACGCGGCGTCGATATCGGCGCGGTGGGCGGCCTCGACGTCGCTCCGCCGGTCGCCGACGAACAGTACGTCCTCGCCGTCCAGTCGGTCGAGCGCCCACTCCAGATACGTCGGGTCGGGCTTGCGGTTCCCGTACTCCGCGAGCGTCGGGAACCGGCCGCGGACGACCGACATCGGGAACTCGAAGTAGTCGGTGACGAATCGGGCCGTCCCGTGGCGGTTGTTGCTCACGGCACCGAGTTCGTGGGTCTCCGCGAGGGCGTCGAGGGCATCGGCGTCGGGCGGGGCGACGCGGTCGCCGGCGGCGATAGACTCGTTCTCGACGGTCGTGGCCGCCCGTTCGCGGTAGGCCCACACCGGTGCGGCGGGGACGCCGAGGTCGTCACAGACGGCGCGTACGTCCGTGACGGAGTCGGGGTCGACCAGCGCCGGCGGCGGGTCCTCGCTCTCGCCGTCGTGGCCGAAGTCGGCGAGCGCCGTCGCCGTGGCTCTGCGGTATATCGCCCGGTCGGTGTGATAGCCTGTCAGCAACACGCCGTCCATGTCGAACAGAATCGCGTCGTAGGCCATACGACGGGCTTCGGACGGGAGCGACGAGTAGCTATCGCCTGTTTCACCCATAGTGTTCAGATAAGAGGACGAAACGATAGAAAGCCCTCGGCCAGTTCCAGTCCCGCGGCTCGCTGTCGC
>NZ_WPCA01000211.1 GCF_009741825.1 Halapricum sp. CBA1109 | reverse complement strand
GCGTCGGTCCATCGCTCGTCGCGGCCGTCGTCCCACGGGAGGTCCCCCTCGCCCAGTCGCTCGTAGACGATGGTGTGTTCGACGTGGCCGACCCGTTCGATTGCCGCGTCGGCAGTCCCTTTCAGCGTGATCGGATCGCCTCGGCGGTAGAACCCGTCGCCGGTGAACAACACCGAACACTCGCTGTCGTCGATCCGGGTCGCCGTCGCCTCGGTCCCGAACCCCGAGAAGATGGGAACGGCGATAGCGCCGACCTTCAGACAGCCGTAGAGGATCGAGACGACTTCGGGTACCATCGGCATGTAGAGGCCGACGGTGTCGCCGGTCGTGACCCCGCGTTCCTCGAGGGCGTTTGCGACGCGGTTGGCCTCCCTGTGGAGGTCGTGGTAGGTCTGTTCGCGCACCTCGCCGTCCTCGCCCTCCCAGATGGTAGCGACGTGGTTGCGGGTCCCGCTGTCGACGGCCGCGTGCCGGTCGACGGTGTTGTGCGCGATATTCAACTCGCCGCCGGGATACCAGTCGCTGAACTGCGGCCCGTCGGTGTCGTCCCTGACCGCGTCGTACTCCTCGAAGAAGTCGATGCCGAGGTAGTCGACTACCTCGTCCCAGAACCACTCGACGCCGGACTCGGGGACGCCCTCGAGGTCGGTCGTCGTCCGCTCGATCAACGACTCGCGGTCCTCGATGCCGTAGGCCCGCATAAACTGCCGGACGTTCGTCGCCGCGGCGAACTCGGGGTCGGGTTCGTAGACGACTTCGTCACGTGTTCCCATACCGTACGATACTCGAACGCGGCAATTAGTTCTTGCCCGTCTCGAAGGCGTCGTCTATCTTCCGGGCTATCTTGGTCGGGTAGCCGCCGCTCTCGGCGTGTATCTCGACGACGATTCCGTACTGCACCACGGCGATGGAGAGGCCGATGGCGAACCCGAACAGGAGGCCGACGGGGTAGCCCTCCGATAACGACCCACTGAGGACGAACGCGACCATCGACGTCACGAGGAACCCGACGAGGCCGACCAACTGAACGAGCGTGTGCCGTTCCATACCAGTATCACTCTCGGCGACTGATATAACGATTTGCGGTGGTCACACTTCCGAGCGTTTGATCAGCGCGTACAGCACGAGGCCGCTGAGGATGACGCTGACGTAGACGCTCCCGGCCGCGAGCAGGTTGCGATGCCCCCCTGCGGGGAGGCGTTGCCGTACCCGATGGTGAGGAAGGTGATATAACTGAACGAGAGGTTGGCGTAGAACGCCCGTATCCCGGTGTCGCTGAGTATCTCCCCCGCGGTGGCGACTGTCCGCTCCTCGATGACGCCCGTGGTCGCGAACAACTCGGGGCTCAGGCCCGGGAGGAGACCGCCGTAGGTGTACAACAGCGCCGGGAGGACGGGAAACAGCGCGAACACGACAGCGATGCGGGATAGCCTGAGCCCGTGGCCACAAGTGATGCCGAGAAAGAGGTTCTCGAGCGCCCGCGCGGCGTTGCGAAGCCGTGTCCCGGCGTCCTCGCTTCCGTCGCCGACGATGTCCCAGTACTTCCGGCGGGCGAACTGCTGGCGCTTGACCCGGAACTCCCCGGCGGCCTGTCGGTTCCCGACTCCCGAGGCCGCCGTCTTGGCTTTGAGGTAGGTGCGCTCGACGACGGCGGGCACCATCGGCACCGCCGGGTCGTGGTCCGCCCACGAGCTATCGAACTCGTGGAGGACGTAGCGGTTGCGGTCGAGGTAGTCGGTGTGGTCGCTGAAGTCGAAGTCGTACTCGTCGTAGGCGTCGAACTCCGTCTCACAGAACCGGAAGTAGTCGAGCAGTTCCTGCCGGTCGACGGTCCGTTCGGCGTCAAGTTCGACGGCGCCGATACTCGCCCGCGTCAGGTCGTACCGTACCCAGTTGTCCGCCGGTTGGACGATGCGACCCGTCCGCAGAGAGGCCTCGGTGAAGTTGACGTACGCCTCGTTCGTCCGGGGGGTCATCTCGAAGGCGAAGTCGTTCTCGAAGACGGCCTTCCGGAAGTCCAGCAGTCCGTCGAAGACGACGCCGGTGAACGTCGCGGCCTCGAAGACGGCGTTGTCGAAGTCGACGTCGCCGGCGAAACGCACGTCGACGAACGTCGCCGCCGTGTCGAGGTGGTTGTCCCGACCCTGAAACTCCGCGCCCCGGAACACGCAGTCCGTCCCGAACTCACCCTCCGTGAAGTCGGCGTCGCCGCCGAATCGCGCCTCGTCGAAATCGGCAGTACCTTCGAAGGCAGTCTTTCGGAAGTGGGCGTCGCCGTTCCAGACGCACTCTTGGAAGTGTGCCAGCGACGCGAACGTCGCCGCGTCGAAGTTCGTGTACCGGAACACCGACTTCTCGAAGTCGGCCTCCCCCTCGAAGTTGCTGCCTTCGAAGGTCGTGTCGTCTTCGAGGTTACGGGCCCCGCCGCGGTAGGCGACGCCGCGGAAGTCCGCCTGCGCCCCGAAGGTCACGTCGTCGAAAGAGATGTCGCCGTCACACCGCGTCTCGTCGAAATCGGCGCGGGCCTCGAAGACGGTGCCGGTGAACGCGGCGTCTCCCTCGAAGGTAGCCTCCTCGAAGATCGCCTCGGACTCGAAGGTGGCGTCGTCGAAGCGGACGAACTCGAAATCGGCCTGTCGGAAATCCGCCTCCCCGCGGAAGGTCGCTTCGCGGAACCGCGTGTTGTCCCCCAGACGGTTCGACGCCCCGTAGAAGGAGGCGGCGCTGAACGCGGCCGACGCCTCGAACGTCGCCTCGTCGAAGTAGACGTTGTCCTCGAAGGTCGCCTCCCGGCAGTCGAACCGGTCGGTGAGCGTGGCTCCCTCGAACTCCGCGTTCCCCCGGAACGTGGTCTCGTGGGCGAGGAGGCCGTCGATGGTCGCGCCGTTGGCGGTCGTATCGTGTTCGAACGTCGCGTCGTCGAGCGTCACGGTCCCCACGTCCGCGTCGTCGAGGATCACCGGGACCCGGACCGTGGCGTTCGTGAGGTCGATGGCGCCCACCGCCGCGCCCGAGAGGTCGAGCGGTGCGGTGTCGACGCCCCGGAGCACCTGATGGCTGAGGTCGACGTCCGGGAGTGTCGCGCCCGAGAGGTCCTTCGCCTCGCGGCCGCCGCGCCGGACGACGGTGAGCAACGCCTGTCCGACCTCAGCCGTCGAGATACCCGCCGCGTCGCGTTCGTCCGGGCCCGTCTCGAGGATGTCCGTCGCCGCCGACAGCGACATCTC
>NZ_WPCA01000195.1 GCF_009741825.1 Halapricum sp. CBA1109 | reverse complement strand
GGTGTCGCCGTCGCGTCGACGCCGCTCTCGTTGTACTCGTAGACGAGCACCACGTCACCGCCGTCGGTGACGTAGGCCTCGTCGGCGCTCTCGGTGTCGTTGCCGTCGTCGATATCAACTGCGGGGACTGTCCCGCCGTCGCTGACGGCCGCCCCGACCGCGGGGGCGAACGCGGTCGCAACGACTAGGAGGGCGGCTAGGGCAGCCATCGCTCGTGATCTGCTCATCGTATATACAGTTGTTAGCCGAACGAAAATAGTCCTTTGGACGGCTAGTCCCGGTCGGTACTGCCGTTGTAGCCGGTGATGACGTAGCGCTTGTCGACTTGCTCGTCCAGCAGCGAGTCCACCGGCGCGTAGTCGTCGGTCAACACCGGCACGTCGTCGGTGTCGACGCCGTCGGTCTGTCGGTAGCGCCGCAGTTCCGCCGAGAGGTCGAGGCCGATGTCACGGCGGTCGTTGCGCCGTTGCAGTTGGGCCCGCGTGAACCCCGAGGCGTTCTTGCTCGCCACGAGTTCGATGTTCTGTAGCGAGGGAGTGTCCGCCGTCGGGAACGCGTACACAGAGGGGTAAGTGGTCCGGAGCGTCTTGACCATCGCGCGGTAGAACGCCGACCCCTCACCCGCCCGCGCGGCGATGACGTTCGCCATCAGGACGCCGTCCTCGTCCAACCGGGAGTTGGTCAGTTCCAGAAACTCCCGTGTGGTGAGGTGAAACGGCACCTGATCGGCCCGGAAGGCGTCGAGAACGATCACGTCGTAGGTGTGGTCGGTCGACGACAGGAAGCGCCGGCCGTCGCCGACGTGGACCCGCAACCGGTCGCTCTCCTCGAGACGGAAGTACTGCTCGGCGGCGGTGACGACTCCCCGGTCGAGTTCGACGGCGTCGACGGTGACGTTCGGGTACTCCTCGGCGTAGCGCTGCGGGCCGGTGAACCCGCCGCCGCCGACGAACAGCACCCGCTCTACGTCGTCGTCCATCAGCATCGGGATGTGCATGTACGGCGCGTAGTCGAAGACGTACCCCTCGCGGTCGTCGGTGTAGACGGCGCTCTGGGGGACGCCGTCGAGATACAGCGTCCGGACGCCGTTCTCCTCGGTCACCTCCAGTTGGGAGTAGGCGGTCTGGGTCTCGTAGAGGGTCTGTTCGCCGGCCGGTGCGCCGAGGACGAGCGACGCGGCGACGACGACGGCGAGGACGGCGAGGCCGGCGGCGGCCATCGAGGGCACGTCCGGCTCGGCGAGGACGACGGCGACGACGACTAGCGGGACCGCCAGCACGACGGCGACGAGACCGACCGACAGCGACGGGATCAACACGAACGTCGTCCCGAACGCGCCGACGATGGAGCCGATGGTCCCCAGCGCGTACACCCGGCCCGAAGCGCCGCCGTGGCTCTCGGCGGTCGACTGCTCGGCGGCGAAGGGGCTGATGATGCCGAGCAGGAACGTCATCGGCCCGAACAGCACCGCCACGGGGACGATGGTCGCGTAGCGGCCGGGGATGGGGACCGACCCGAGCGCCGCGACGGCGCTGTCGCCGCTGACGGCGATGACAGCGACCGACACCGCCGACATCGCGGAGATGATAGACAGCGCGCGCATACTGGCGTGAGTCGAGGCGTACCGACCGCCGAGGACGTAGCCGCCGCTCAGCGCGGCCAGCAGGACGCCGATGACTGCGCCCCACGTGAACACGCTGGACCCGAACGTCGGCGCGAGCAGGCGTCCGGCGAGAATCTCGACGCCCATACTGGAGACGCCGGAGACGAAGACGGCGACGGCGGCACCGTGTCGGTCGATAACGGACACACGCCGGCTAGCGGTGGCGCGCAATTATATCCCTCGCTGTCGATCATCACCTACTTGACGCCGCTCGGGCTGGTGTCGTGTATGAAACGGCTGTACGCTGCCGGACTGCTGGCTGTCCTCCTCGTCCTCGCGGGCTGTTCGGGCGGTCCGACGACGACAACTGCCGACGGCCCGGACGCGACGACGGCCGTACCGACGGTACCGACGACCACGACGGACCCGGGGACGCCGGACGACCCCCGGAACGACAGCGGGCTGTCCGGGACCCATCCCGCCGTCTCGGACGGGCAACTCAACGCGACGCGCCTCCTCCGGGGACACGTCGAGGCCTTCCGGCCGCTGGCGTCGTTCACCGTCCAGGACTCTAGCGTCGTGCGCCACGCGGGCAACGAGTCGCTGGTCGTCACCGAGGCCGAGCGCCGCCGGTTCAACATCTCCGCCCAGCGAGTGCTGGTCGAGCGCCGACTCACCCTCCCGAACGGCACCGTCCGGAACCAGCAGGTCCGCTACACCAACGAGACGCTGACCTGCGCCGTCGGCGCGACGACGGAGTGTTCCTCGGGCGGGTTCAATCCGTCAGAGGCCCTGCAGGCGACGACCGTCGACACCTCGCTGGCGACGGTGCCAGCGCCGCGGTTCGTTCCGAACGGGACGACGACGGTCAACGGGACCGACGCCTACCGCTACACCGCCGACCAGTTCCGGGACTCGATCCCCGCGCCGGCACAGGCTCCCCTCGGCGAGGACCCGACGCTCCGTTCGGCGACGCTGTTCGTGAGCGAGTCGGGACAGATACTCCGGTATCAGGCCGTCTACGAGGGGACCATAGACGGGGAGCGCTACCTGACGACGGCGACCTACGGGGTCACGGCCGTCGGCGAGACGTCGGTCCCGTCGCCGCTGTCGGACTAATCCGCCGTCCTTTTGCCCGCTCGTCCGTAGTGTCGGGTACTACGATGGCCCGCTACTACGTCGAAACGTACGGCTGTACCTCCAACAGAGGTGAGACCCAACAGATCGAGCAGGCGCTCCGGGAGGGCGGCCACCGTCCGGCCGAGACGCCCGAGGACGCCGACGTGGCTATCCTCAACACCTGTACCGTCCTCGAGAAGACCGAGCGCAATATGCTCGCGCGGGCCAGAGAACTCGACGAGCAGACGACCGCAGACCTCGTCATCACGGGCTGTATGGCCCTCGCGCAGGGCGAGGAGTTCGAGGCCGCCGGTATCGACGCCGACGTCCTCCACTGGGACGAGGTGCCGAGCCACGTCCTCAACGGCGAGTGCCCGACCATCACGCCGGACACCCAACCGGTGTTGACCGGTCCGACCGGTATCCTCCCCATCGCTCGGGGTTGTATGTCGGACTGTTCGTACTGCATCACCAAGCAGGCGACCGGGAAAATCGAGTCGCCGACCGTCGAGGAGAACGTCGAGAAGGCCCGCGCGCTGGTGCGCGGCGGCGCACGCGAGATTCGCATCACCGGGCAGGACACCGGCGTCTACGGCTGGGACATCAATCAGGGCGAGAGCCTGCTCCCCGAACTACTCGACCGTATCTGTACCGAGATAGCGGGCGAGTTCCGCGTCCGCGTCGGGATGGCCAACCCCGGCGGCGTCCACGGCGTCCGCGAGGACCTCGCGGCGACGTTTGCCGCCCACGAGGAGATATACAACTTCCTGCACGCGCCGGTCCAGAGCGGCAGCGACGCCGTCCTCGCGGATATGCGCCGCCAGCACGCGGTCGAGCAGTTCCGCGAGATAGTCGACACCTTCGACGAGCATTTGGAGTACTGGACGCTCTCGACTGATTTCATCGTCGGCTTCCCGACCGAGGACGAGGCCGACCACGAGGCCAGTATGGCCCTGCTCCGGGAGACTCGCCCCGAGAAGATCAACGTCACGCGCTTCTCCAAGCGGCCCGGGACCGACGCCGCCGATATGAAGGGGCTTGGCGGCACGGTCAAGAAGGAGCGCTCGAAGGCGATGTCGGAGTTGAAGATGGACGTCGTCGGCGAGGCCTACGAGGCGATGGTCGGCACCGAGCGGGAGGTCCTGCTGACCGAGGACGGCACCGAGGAGTCGCTGGTCGGCTACGACGAGGCCCACCGACAGATAGCCCTCCCCGAGGCCGAGCGCCAGGGCTTCGAAATCGGCGACTTCGTCACCGTCGAGGTGACCGGCCACAACACCGTCTACGCGATGGGCGACCCCGTCGCCGCCGAACTGGCCGAAACCGACGCCGCGGCGGGTCGGCGCGGCCGCTCGGACTGACCGACTCGCTCTCAGCCGACCACTGGTACCACGACGACCGCCAGCAACAGCGCCACGACGACGACGCCGACGGCCCCC
>NZ_WPCA01000248.1 GCF_009741825.1 Halapricum sp. CBA1109 | reverse complement strand
GTGCTGTGTGAGGGTTGAAATGAGTATGAGTGGTAGGCGGCGAACCGGATTTCCCAGAGGCTCGCGCACTCCAGTACTCGCCGGAACGCTGGCGGGCTTATCTTCCGTGTTCGGGATGGGTACGGGAGTGTCCCCGCCGCTATGGCCGCCTTAACGCCGATCCGCGGACTCGAACCGCGGCCCCCTCCGGGGGACCGTCATCGGTGGTCGATGCGACCGTGTGTACGTGCGATCCAGTTCGCGCCTGGACTCGTTCAAAGAGTCACAGTGCGGTATGAATGGTGGCTTCGATCGGTTAGTACTCGCGGGCTCAACGTCTCGTTGCCTCGACGCGTACACCCCGAGTCTATCGAACTCGTCTTCTACGAGTGATCTCGGCGGTATCTCTTTTCCAGGTAGGTTTCGAGCTTAGATGCGTTCAGCTCTTACCCTATGTCGCGTGGCTGCCCGGCAGCGCCCTCTCGGACGACCGGTACACCAGTGGCGACCACCCGTAGTTCCTCTCGTACTATACGGACGTTCCCGTCAGATACCATAACACCCCCAATAGATAGCAGCCGACCTGTCTCACGACGGTCTAAACCCAGCTCACGACCTCCTTTAATAGGCGAACAACCTCACCCTTGCCCGCTTCTGCACGGGCAGGATGGAGGGAACCGACATCGAGGTAGCAAGCCACTCGGTCGATATGTGCTCTTGCGAGTGACGACTCTGTTATCCCTAAGGTAGCTTTTCTGTCATTCATAGCCCGCATCAAGCGGGCGTATGAGTTCGCTAGACCACGCTTTCACGTCAGCGTTCCTCGTTGGGAAGAACACTGTCAAACCATCTTATGCTCTTGCGCTCTTCTCCGGATCTCCGACCCGGATGAGATGGTCTTGGGGCGCGCTCGATATTCTTTCGAGCGCGTACCGCCCCAGTCAAACTGCCCGGCTATCGGTGTCCTCCGCCAGGAGTGAGGGTCACAGTCACTACCGGGTAGTGTTTCATGTCTGACTCGGTGACTCGCTAGCGCGAGTACCTGTGTAATGTCTCCTACCTACCCTGCACAGTAGCGACCATGTCCCAGCGACAGCCTGCAGTAAAGCTCTATAGGGTCTTCGCTTCCCCTTGGGGGTCTCCAGACTCCGCACTGGAACGTACAGTTCACCGGGCCCAACGTTGGGACAGCGACGCTCTCGTTAATCCATTCATGCAAGCCGCTACTGAAGCGGCAAGGTACTACGCTACCTTAAGAGGGTCATAGTTACCCCCGCCGTTGACGGGTCCTTCGTCCTATTGTACTAGGTGTTCAGATACCCGCACTGGGCAGGATTCAGTGACCGTACGAGTCCTTGCGGATTTGCGGTCACCTATGTTGTTACTAGACAGTCGGAGCGTCCAAGTCACTGCGACCTGCCTCATTCCGAGGCAGGCACCCCTTATCGCGAACTTACGGGGCTAAATTGCCGAATTCCCTAACGTCGGTTTGTCCCGACAGGCCTTGGCTTTCGCCGCCAGAGCACCTGTGTCGGATCTCGGTACGAATATCA
>NZ_WPCA01000226.1 GCF_009741825.1 Halapricum sp. CBA1109 | reverse complement strand
CCCGGCCGCCGGTCAGCCACAGCGACAGGGCACAGGGCTGGCCGGCCGCGTGGAAGCTCCACGCGGCGACGCCGAATCCGGCGTCGTCGGTCGCGTAGCCGTTCGGCAGGGCGTCGACGCCTAGCTTCTCGGTGGTTATCGGCGGGTCCAGTTCCTCGTAGTACGTCTCGAAACTCCGGGCACCGTCGATTGGGCCGAGCACGTCGACGAAGCCGCGGAGGTGGGCAAACAGCGTCCCGTCGTCGATGACGGCGTCGGCGATGGACTCGTCGACCGTGTCGTACACCGCTGTCCCCTCGATGGGGCCGAAGGCGTCGTAGAAGGCGTCGTAACGGCGGCGCGACTCGACGTTCTCGAGGACGTTGCTGGCGACGTTGATACGCATATGGCGCTGTTCGTCGCCTGCGGGCTGGAGGACATCGGCGAGAAGCGCCGGTCGGCCTGCTTGCGCCGTCGCTCGATGGTCTCGGCGTCGGCGTCGGGACTCACACCGATCCGCGAGTAGTAGTCGACGGCGTCGGGGTTCGGTTCGCCCACGGCTGTTGTGTGTTTCTCACGCGCCGACGACAGTAAAACCATCCCTCTCGACGCGGACTGACTGGCGAGTCAGAGCGCCTACGGACGAAAAACCATTTAGGACCCGGGTGCCCAAATAGGGGTATGGTAGAAGGGTACTCGGTTGGGATCGACCTGGGGACGACCAACAGCGCGATCGCAGCCGTCACGGGGGACGAACCGGAGATCATTCCGAACAGCGACGGCGAGCGAACGACACCGTCGGTCGTGATGATCGACGACAACGACGAGACTGTGGTGGGACAGGCGGCCGCGAATCAGGCCGTCAGCAACCCCGACCGGACGGTCCAGCACATCAAGCGCCACATCGGCGACGAGGACTACGTCGTCGACATCGGCGACGAGGAGTACCGGCCCGAGCAGATCTCGGCGCTGATCCTCACGCGACTGCTCGCCGACGGCGAGTCTTACCTCGGCCGCGACGTCGACTCGGCAGTCATCACCGTCCCGGCGTACTTCGGCGACGCCGAACGACAGGCCACCCGCAGCGCCGGCGAGATCGCCGGTATCGACGTCGAACACGTGATGACCGAACCGACCGCGGCGTGTCTGGCCTACGGCCTGCAGGAGACCGCCCAGAGCGACGACGCCGAGAGCCACGACAAGCGCCACGTCTTCGTCTACGACCTCGGTGGGGGCACCTTCGACGCGACGCTGGTCGAGATCGACCTCGAACACAACCACATCGAGGTCCAGAACACCGACGGCGACCGCCAACTCGGCGGCGAGGACTGGACCCAGCGCATCGTCGACCACCTCGCCGACATCGCACAGGAGGAAGGCGGCGTCGACGTTGCCGGCGACCACGAGCAGGAACAGCGCCTCTACGACGCCGCCGTCCGGGCCAAACACGACCTCTCGAACCGCGAGCAGACCGAGATCACCGTCCCGTACCTCGGGCCGGACTACAACCTCGAGACGACGCTCACCCGTGAGGAGTTCCAGGACCTCACCGAGGACCTCCTCGACCGGACCGTCGACAACGTCGACGAACTGTTCGACCGCGCCGATATGGGCGTCGACGACGTCGACGAAGTGTTGCTCATCGGCGGCGCGACCCGGATGGCACAGGTCGCCGACACCGTCGAGGACTACTTCGGGACGGAGCCGCTGCGCTCGGTCAACCCCGACGAGGCCGTCGCGATGGGCGCGGCGACCCAGGCCGAACTGATGAGTTCCGGCGGCGACACCACCGCCGACGACGTCCTCCCCGGCGACGAGGACCTCCTGCTGGTCGACGTGACGCCCCAGCCAATCGGCATCGAACTCCACGACGGCACCTTCGCCGCCGTCGTCGATCAGGACGAGAAAGTGCCCATCGAGGAATCGGACGACCGCTTCACGACGGTCATGGACGACCAGACCGGCGTCCGCTTCCCCATCTATCAGGCACCGCCGAGGAGGCCGAGGACAACACCAAACTCGGCGAGATGGTCCTCTCGGGCATCCCCCAAGCGCCCGCCGGCGAACCGACCATCGAGATCGACTTCCAGGTCCAGTCCGACGGGACCTTAGAGGCCGCCGCGACCCATCTGGAGTCCGGCGAGTCCGTCGACACGACCATCGAATCGGGCGTCCGCCTCTCCGAGAAGGAGATCGAGCAGATGCAGGAGGCCCTGCCGACGCTGAAGACCGCGGGTGCGACGACGAAAGAAGCCTAAAAACCGCCACTTTTTCCCGCTCGGGTGCGCTCCGCGCACCACTCGCGGCAAAAACTTGGGGAAAAAGGCTGCGTCGCTCGGCTTCGCCTCGCGAGCAGTACGATGCTCGTACCGCTTCGCACAACGCTGCCGCTGAGAACGGTTCTACTCAAATACCCGCAACGACCGAGCCCCTCAGTTCGGGTCCGCTTCGGGGTTGTTCTGGCGACGGTAGCTTCCCGACCACTCTCCCACCAGGGTCGGCCTCCATCTCCTCGCCGGCTGATTCCGCACGGATCTGTTCGTAGAGGTCGTCTGAGACGCCTATCTGAGGCATCACTGATACTTCACCGTTAATCATCATAAACTTTTTCGTGACA
>NZ_WPCA01000198.1 GCF_009741825.1 Halapricum sp. CBA1109 | reverse complement strand
GTTCGACCAGCCCGAAGTTGGGCGTCAAACCGAAATGACCTACAATAAACACTATGAGGTGTCGGCGGACCACTGCGCGCGGATGTCGCTCGCGGCCCGTTCCAGCGCGTCGTCCAGTTCCGTCTCCCCGCTGACGGCTGCTCGTACCGCGCTCGTGATGGGGGTCCAGACGGCGTCTATCCGCTGGTCCGCGGGGACCGGGACTGCATTGTCGAGTCCGGCCGACAGCGAGCGGAGCGGCCGGAGGAGGGCGTCGTCGCCGACGAGCGACCGGTTCGCCGGGAGTGCGCCGCGGCCGTTCGACAGCGGGCGCAGTCGCTCGGCGTTCGTACTCAGCTACGCCCCGAACTGCTCGGACGCAGTCACGTCCGCCTCGCTCTCGGTGTCCGTATCGAGGACGTAACAGCACGTCGTGGTGGCGTACGGGCGCGGTGTTCCGCCCGCCGGCGTCGGCATCGGGACGGCACCGACAGGTCCGTCCCGCTCTGTGAGTTCCGCGAGCGCGCTCGACGGACCGAGGTAGAACGGCGTCTCGCCGGAGCGAAACGCCGACAGTTGGGATCCCCGGTCGAGTTCGGGCGGAAGGTACGGCGCGATGGCCTCGACGACGGCGGCGAGTCCGCGCCGCAGGTCGGCGTCCTCGATACCGAGAGATTCGGTCTCGGCGTCGTAGATGTCGGCCCCGTAGGCCCGGGCGTAGCCGCTGAGGGCGAAGGCGTCGAGGGCCGCGGCGACGCCGTACGTGCCGGCGTCGGGGTCGTGTGCGCGCTCGGCCAGCGTGGCCAGTTCGGCGACGGTCCCCGGTGGCTCGACGCCCCACGCATCGAGCGTCTCGGCGTCGTAGAACAGTCCGGCGGTCACCGTCGAGAGCGGGTAGCCCGCCAGCCGGTCGGTCCGCATCGCGGCCGCTCGCGCCGTCGCCTCGTACCGGCACGGGTCGACCACCCGCTGGCCGTTGGCGAGCAACTGGGCCCGGTCAAGTTCCGGCGCGAGCGTCGCGTTCCCGATGAGGACGGAGACGCCGCTCGTCCGGAGCCAGTCAATGCGGTCTGTCATCCGGAACTGTCTGTCGGGGACCGAGCGGGTTGTCGCGGACGGGCCGTGCGTCGTGTCGAAGTGGTCGGCCGTAGCCCGGAGGTGTTCGACGCCGGGGCCGTCGAAGTCGTGTGCGACGGTGACCGATCCGTCGGCGGCGTCCGGTTCGACGGTCCCCGTCGGACACTCCCGCCGCCCGTCGGTCCGGCGCTGGGTTGTAGGGTCGGACGTATCGGCCGAGTTCGTCGGCCCGGTCGCGTCGGACGAACAGCCAGCGAGGAGCGAGATGCCGCCGCCGAGGAGGGCGGCCAGCGCACGCCGTCTGGGCAGTCGAGGAGACACAGTCCGATATGTTCCACCAGCTACTTTGTTTTTCCCGATATCGAACACGAATCGATGGGGTCCACAGGCGCCGGGTGGCGGGACAGACACGCGAGGGGGGACCGAACGGAGCAACCAAAACCCGTTTGGCCAGCCCTCGCCCACCAACGGGTATGACCGACGAGGTGGACGTCCCGGAGAGTCACCCGCGCTACGAGTCCCTACTCACTCGCCACCGCATCGAGGCCGGCGTCGAGAAGGGCATCACGAGCAGACAGGGACTGATCGCTCAGGGCCGCGGCGAGGCCTACGACTACCTGCTGGGTGAGGAGACCACAGACAGCGCCGACGCGGCCGCCCGCGCCGCCGCCGCCCACCTCCTGCTGGCGGACCGCCCCGTGCTCTCGGTCAACGGCAACGTCGCCGCCCTCGTCCCCGGCGAGACGGTCGAACTGGCCGCGGCCGTCGACGCCGATATCGAGGTGAATCTCTTCAACCGGACCGACGAGCGAATGCGAGCCATCGCCGACCACCTCCGGGAGCACGGGG
This sequence comes from Halapricum sp. CBA1109, assembly GCF_009741825.1. Lineage (GTDB taxonomy): Archaea > Halobacteriota > Halobacteria > Halobacteriales > Haloarculaceae > Halapricum. Next base: position 1,927 of record NZ_WPCA01000198.1, on the reverse strand, counting down.
CCGAGGACGTGAAGGGATTGACCGCGGACGGACGGATCCCGGGGCTGGACCACGAGCGAGCGAAAGTCGACGCCGACGGAATCGGGTCGCCGACGTGGTGGTCGTCCCCCTAGAGGACGGCGACCGCGCGGCCGCGCTGGCGGAGATGGGCAAGACAGAAATCGTGATCGACCTCAACCCGCTCTCGCGGTCGGCACAGGCCGCGGCAGTCCCTATCGTCGACAACGTGCTCCGCGCGGTCCCGAATATGACCGCCCACGCACGCGAGTTGGTCGACGAGCCGGATGATACCCTCGAAGGCATCGTCGAGTCGTTCGACCCCGAGCAAGCGCTGGCCGACGCGAGGCGACCATCCGCTCGGGCGAGTTGGACTGAACCGGAAGAGTGACCTGTCAGAGCGGCCACGTTTGCCACACGATTACCGCCGGTGGGGCCGGCGCGTGATACAATGGGGTTGCCAGCATCACTCGACATCGACCGACGCACAGCCGAGGAGTCAGCCGTCCGCGAAGCGCTCGAATCAGCCGACGTGACGCGGTTCGAGAGCGAGCGACTCGACCGACTCCACCGACTCCTCTATCCCGTCTTCGTCGTGACTTACAGCTACACTGGGACGGGACATATGGTCCGAGGGGAGGAACACCGGACGGACACTATCCTCGTCGACGGGCTCTGGAGCGGCAACGACAGCGACATCGCCTACTACACCGACGGCGCGACCGAGACCGAACGGGTCGACCCCGGACGGTACGACCTCGGTATCGACCGGGACGGCCCCGGTCGGACCGTCCTCTTCGAGTTTCAGGCGACCAACGAGCGGGCGGCGGCGCTGCTGGCCGACCGGATCGGCCGGTATTTCACCGACAACGGCCACGGCGAGGCGTACGCGGCGGAGCTCCGGCGGACCTTCGACTTCGACGGGAGCTTCGAGTTCGAGGCGTTCGCGGACGTGGAGTCCGTCGAACGGGCCTACCTCCCGTTTTGGATCGCCGAGTTCCACGACGACGGCGAGGACAGCGCCACGCTGCGGGCCGTGCGGGACGCCGATGACGTCCGGACCGACGACCGTAGTCACTCGTGGCTGGCGTCGTTCGTGGGCGCCGACCCCACGCGGCTGATCGAGTACGGCTACCGCCTCAGCGGGGCCGGCGGGGCCGATGGGCCGAGTATTGACGACGGACAAAAGCGAGACCGAGCGGCTGCGGGCGGCGGGGAACGCGGCGACGAACCGACCGGCGACCCGTCCGAGACGGGCGTCGTCCAGCCGGAGGGCGTCGAGTTGGACGCCGAGACGCTGTTGGACCCCTCGCCGACCGCGGGTTCGGCGACGTGGGCGGGATGAACGAGCTCAAATCGACGCTGGAGGAGGCGGTCGTCGACCCGCTCGAACGGCCCGAGGCCTACGAGGAGTACGGTATCGGTGCCGTCAGCGGCGTGCTGTTGCACGGGCCGCCGGGATGTGGAAAGACCCACGTCGCCGGGGCGCTGGCGGGCGAACTCGGCTTCGGGATGGTCGAGACCACGCCCGCGGACTTCACGAGCAAGTATATGGGCCAACCCGCGGACAACGTCGCCGAGGTGTTCGAGATAGCGCGTGCGAACCAGCCGTGTCTGGTGTTCGTCGACGAGATAGACGCCGTCGCCGGCGCCCGCGAGGACGATATGAACACCTCCGAACAGCAGATGGTCAACCAACTCCTCCGGGAGTTAGAGGCCGTCGCCGACGAGGACGTGGTGGTCGTCGGCGCGACGAACCTGATCGAGGACGTCGACCGCGCGATCAGACGCTCGGGCCGGTTCGACGAGCGCGCATCGGAGGTGCGCCGCCGGACGCGACGCCGCCGGCGATACTGAAGCTGTACCTCGACGAGCGGCCGACGGTCGACGGCATCGACCTCGATGCGACGGTGAGTGCGACGGCGGGCTA
>NZ_WPCA01000061.1 GCF_009741825.1 Halapricum sp. CBA1109 | reverse complement strand
GGACGAGGTAGTGCCACGGCCCCTCGAAGGTGACACCCGTCCCGGGTCGACCCTGCGTCGACGTCGGCACGTCGCTTCCCGCGTCGGGGTCGCGGATGTACAGTTCGAGGACCTGTACGCCGAACCCGCCCGCGAACTCGTAGGAGTTCGTGAAGTCCCCAGCGATACCGACCTCGAAGGTCCAGGAGTCACCGTTGTCGTAGATGGTGACGCCCGTCATGTCGTAGGCGCCGTCGACGAACTCGCTCGCGGTCGGATACGCGTACCCGCCCGGACCATCGTCATCGCCCTCGGGGTCCGGGATGGACCCGACGACGTGGTTCGACGCTGTGCTGGCGCTTACTGACCCCACACCGGCTGCTGTCAGTGCACCGACTCCCGCAACTCCGGTAAGATACTCTCTTCGTTTCATGGTTGTGTAATCACGATGGCGCGATGCAGCGGCGCTCACTCGCGACGGCTGGTACCGGCGACCGTCCGCCGGACACGCCGACAGCGACTCCCCTATCAGAGCCGCGGGGGGAGGATATGAGCGCCACTGTGCGGTCCATACGTACGACGTGATGTTTGCGCACTCGATGGAAAAACATTATGGTTCACCTCCCACGGCCGACATATCACCCGCCAGCGAAACGACGGAGTCCCCTTCCGTCTCCCGTTTTCCCGGCACCGACAGTATTGTGTGGTACGTCAACGAGTCACACTTTTGCGGGTTTAAATAGGGGTGGACTCACAGCGTGAGCGTCCGAGCCCCGGTCGACAGAAACGCACGCTCGTACCCCTCGTGACGACCGACCTGTGGCGGCGTCGCCACCGTGAGCGTCACCTGATCGCCGTCGCGGACGCCGTCCACCGACGTTCCGTAGTGATAGCCCAACCGCGATCCGAGCGTCCGGTCGAGTCGCCCCTCGAAGACGACGGCACCGTCGCGTTCGACCGTCGCCTCGAGCGCCATCGCCGGCAGGACGTAGCGGTTGTACCGCGTCCGGGCCGAGACGGCCACGTACTCGCCGTCGTCGAGCGTCGTCACCACGAAGTCGGCGTCGTCGATGCGAACGCGTCCCCGGACTGTCCCCGGGAGTTCCGCGGCCGGCGGCAGCACTCCGGTGGGCATCGGGAGCGACTCCGAGGGGGCCAGCGCCCCCGGTGAACCGCCCTGTTCGATCCGCGTCGAAGAGATGTCCGCCCGCGTCGACTCCGTCAGCGCCAGCGGTATCTCGACCGACCCCGGATCCGAGAACCGGCCCGCGAACGCCCCGCGACGCTCGATGCCGGTCCCACCGACGCTGACCGTCGCCGTGTACGTCCCGCTTCCGTCGAGCGTGAAATTCCCGCCGTAGTGAAACCCCATCGGCTGTGAGAGCATCGGGTAGATGACCTCCTGTGAGACCACCTCGCCGTCGCGGGTCACCTCGACCGACAGCCCCGTCTCCGGGAGGACGGTCCCGGTCTGTCCGTCCCACACCGACGCCATCAGGTGGACGGTGTCCTCGTCGGTCCGTTCGACCTCGGTGACCGTCTTGCCCGTCACCGTCCAGAAGGTGTGTGGTACCGTCGCCAGCAGTGCGAACTGGTAGTCTCCGTCGGCCGCCGTCCCCTGCATCGACATCGTCTCCCGGAAGCGCTGGACGTAGATGCCACCCGTCTCCGCATCCGCTGTCGTCCGACCCGTCGCGGTCGTCTCCCGCCCGGCCGTACAGCCGGCGACACCCAACGCTACCGCCGCTCCACCCGCCGCGAGGAACTGTCGGCGTTGCACAGTCGAACTTACGGTGCGACGTAAATAGACGTTCTGCGACGGCGCTCGCGGCTCCGTCTCGTCGCCGCTCGCCATTCGGAGGCGCCTCACTTCGTGGCTATGTTGCCACTCAACCTCGCGTATCGTTCGGCGGACGCCGCTCGCGGGTCGTCCCTCCCCGCTCGCCGTTCGGAGGCGCCTCACTTCGTTCGGCGCCTCCCCGTTCAGTCGTCGGTCGACACCTGGAAGTCCGTCGACCCGTCGTCGACGCTCGGGGTCGCCGGAGCCGGCAGTTCGGTCCGCACGTCGTCCTCTGGCCGTTCCTCGATTATCTCCGCGTAGGCGTCGGGCAGGACGCGAACGAAGTCCTCGACGGTCGACTCCCAATCGTCCAGCAGTTCCGTCGCCCGCTCGGAGTCGGTGTAGGCGGCGTGGTTCTCCAGCAGACGACGCAGCATCTGCCGGTCGTTGGTGTCAAGCGTGTCGTAGAGGCTGGCCATCCCGGTGTTGGCGTTCTCTTCGAGGGTGTCATCGGGGTCGTAGACGTAGGCGACGCCGCCGGACATCCCGGCCGCGAAGTTCTTGCCCGTGTCGCCGATGACCGCGATGGCACCGCCGGTCATGTACTCACAGCCGTGGTCGCCGACGCCCTCGACGACGCCTTTGACCCCGGAGTTGCGGACGGCGAAGCGCTCGCCGGCCTGCCCGTTGACGTACATCTCGCCTTGGGTCGCGCCGTACAGCGCGACGTTGCCGACGAGGATGTTCTCGCTGGCCACGTAGCCCGCGTCCTCGGGCGTGTGGACGATCAGTTTCCCGCCGGAGAGTCCCTTGCCGACGTAGTCGTTGCCGGTCCCGGTCAGTTCCATCGTCACGCCGCTCTGGACGAACGCGCCGAAACTCTGGCCGGCGGTCCCGTCGAAGTCGACGTGGACGGTGTCCTCGGGGAGGCCCTCCTTGCCGTGGGCCCGCGAGATGCGGTTCGAGAGCGTCGCCCCGACCGCTCGGTCGACGTTGTTGATATCGGCGTCGATGGCGACCGGTTCACCGTTCTCGATTGCGGGCTCGGCGGCGTCGATGAGGTCCCAGTCGAGTTGCTCGTCGACGTCGTGGTTCTGCTCGACCGTCTTCGTCCGGTCGTCGCCGCCGACCGGCGGTTCGGTGATGACCGAGAGGTCAAGCTTCTTGGCCTTCGGGTGCTCGACGTCCGAGCGCTGTTCGAGCAGTTCCGTCCGCCCGACCATCTCCTCGACCGTCTCGAAGCCGAGTTCGGCCATAATCTCCCGAAGCTCCTGTGCGACGAAGGTCATATAGTTGATGACGTGTTCGGGCTGGCCGGGGAAGCGCTCCCGGAGCTTCTCCTTCTGGGTCGCCACGCCGACCGGACAGGTGTTCTCGTGACACTGCCGAGCCATCACGCAGCCGGAGGTGACGAGGCCGGCCGTCCCGAAGGTGTACCCCTCGGCACCGAGCAAGGCAGCGACGGCCACGTCCCGCCCGGTCTTCATTCCGCCGTCGGTCGTGATCTTGATGCGCGAGCGCAGGCCCGTCGCCCGGAGCATCCGGTTTGCCTCGGCGACGCCGAGTTCCCACGGCAGGCCCGCGTTCTTGATCGACGTCTTCGGGGAGGCCCCGGTCCCGCCGGAGTGGCCCGAGATGTGGACCACGTCGGCGTTGGCCTTGGAGACGCCCGCCGCGATGGTGCCGATGCCGTCCTCGGCGACCAGTTTGACGTTGATGTCGGCCTCGGGGTTTGCGGCCTTGAGGTCGTGGATCAACTGCTTGAGGTCCTCGATGGAGTAGATGTCGTGCAGCGGCGGCGGCGAGATGAGCCCCACGCCCGGCGTCGCGTACCGGACGTGTGCGATCATATCGTTGACTTTCTTCCCCGGCAGGTGGCCGCCCTCGCCGGGCTTTGACCCTTGGGCCATCTTGATCTGCAGTTCCTCGGCCGCCGCAAGGTAGTCGCTCGTGACGCCGAAGCGGCCGGAGGCGACCTGCTTGGTCTTTGACTCCTTCTCGGTGTTGAACCGCTCGGGCGGTTCCCCGCCCTCGCCGGTGTTTGAGTTACTGCCGAGGCGGTTCATCCCGATGGCCATATTCTCGTGGGCTTCGGGACTGATCGACCCCAGCGACATCGCCGCCGACTCGAAGCGCGTGACGATGTCCTCGATTGGTTCGACCTGCGCTATCGGGATGGCGTCGCGCTCGTCCGTGTCGAACTCAAGCAGTCCACGCAGCGTCTGGAGCGTCTCAGTCTGCTCGTTTATCTCCGCGGCGAACTCCTTGTAGGTCTCGTAGTCGCCGGTCCGGACCGCCTGCTGGAGCGTCCCCGTCGTCGAGGGGTTCCACTGGTGGTGAATCCCGTCCGACCGGAACTCGTACTCGCCTTGGCGCTCCATATCGACCTCGTCGTCGAAGGCGACCGCGTACCGCTTGCGGAGGTCCTCCTCGACATCCTCGATGCCGATGCCCTCGGTCCGACAGGTCGTCCCCTCGAAGTACTCGGCGACGAAGTCCGAGGAGAGTCCGACGGCCTCGAATATCTGTGCGCCCTGATAGGACTCGACCGTCGAGATGCCCATCTTGGACATCGTCTTGAGCAGGCCGTCCTCTAACGCGGTGACGTAGGCCATGATGGCCGCCTCCAGTTCCGCGCCGTCGGGACCGGCGACGAGGTCCTCGATGGTCTGGTAGGCCAGATAAGGGTTGATCGCGTCGGCCCCGTAGCCGACCAGCGTCGCGACGTGGTGGACCGCCCGCGGGTCGCCCGATTCGAGGACGATGCGACGTGGTTTCGCAGTCCGTTGCGAACGAGGTGGTGGTGGACCCCGCCCATCGCCAGCAGACTCGGGATGGGGATACGGTCCTCGCCGGCGCCTCGGTCCGAGAGGACGATGACGTCCTCGCCGGCCTCGGCGGCCTCGGTCGCCGCCTCGCGGACGTCCTCGACGGCCGTTCGGAGGTCCGTCTCTGGGTCGAACGTAATGTCGACCGTCGTCGAGGAGAGGCCGTTCGCGTCAAGGTCGTGGATGGCCGCCATCTCCGTGTCCGTCAGGATGGGCGAGTCCGCGACCAACTGCCGGGCGTGATCCTGACTCTCGCCCAGCAGATTCCGCTGGTGGCCGATGCGGGACTCTAGGGAGGTGACGACCTCCTCGCGGATGTAGTCAAGCGGCGGGTTCGTCACCTGCGCGAACAGCTGTTTGAAGTAGGTAAACAGCGGGCGGTTGAACTGGCTCAGCACCGACAGCGGCGTGTCGTCACCCATCGAGCCGATGGGGTCTTTCCCCTGTTCGGCCATCGGTTCGATCAGGTGGTCGACCTCGTCGTAGGTGTAGCCGTACATCGCCTGATGGCTCCGGAGAGCGTCGACGTCGCTTTCGGGTTCCGGATCGTCGGCCTCGGCGATGTCGACCAAGTCGACCTGCTCGTCTTCGACCCACTCGCCGTACTTCTCGTCGACGAGGTCGTCGAACACCTCGTCGTCGGGGACGACCCGTCCCTCGTTCGGGTCCGCGAGGAAGCACTGTCCGGGCTGGAGGCGACCGCGTTCGCGTATCTCGCTGGCGTCGTAGTCGACCGCACCGACCTCGCTCGCCATCACCAGCGTGTTGTCCTCAAGGATGTCGTACCGGCAGGGTCGCAGGCCGTTGCGGTCCAGCACGGCACCGATGCGCTCGCCGTCGGTCGCGGCGACCAGCGCGGGACCGTCCCACGGTTCGACGACCGAAGCGTGGTAGTCGTAGAACTCCCGGCGGGCCTCGGGGACGTCGTTGTCCTCGTGACGCCACGCCTCGGGGATGAGCATCCGGAGCGCGTGCGGGAGGTCACGGCCGCCTTCCAGCAGCAACTCCAGCGCGTTGTCGACGCTCGCGGTGTCGGACTGGTTCGGATCGTCGATGATCGGTTTGAGCTTCTCTATCGGGGCCGTCTCGCCGGCCGTCACCGCGTCGAAGGCGTCGCTCTCGATGTCGGTTTCACGCGCGCGCATCCAGTTGATATTGCCCTCGATGGTGTTGAACTCGCCGTTGTGGATGACCTTGCGGTAGGGGTGGGCGAGGTGCCACGCGCCGAGGGTGTTGGTCGAGAACCGGGCGTGGACCATCGCGAACGTCGACTCGAAGCGGTCGTCGGTCAGGTCCGGGTAGTACGCGGGCAACTGCTCGGCCTTGAGCAGCCCCTTGTAGGTGATCGTCTGGTGGTCCATCGAGACGACGTAGAACCGCTCAGCACCCGCCTGCTCGCCCTCCAGACGCTCGACGTGGTTCTCCAGCACGCGACGGGCGACGTAGAGCTGTCGGCTGAGTTCGTCGCCGGTGTGGCCGGCCGCGGACTCGACGAACACCTGCTGGACGTCGGGTTCGCTCTCCAGCGCCGTCTCCCCGAGGCCGCTGTTGTCCGTCGGCACCGACCGCCACCCCAGCACGTCGATACCCTCCGCTGCCAACTGCTGTTCGGTGATCGACTTCAGTTCCTCCCGTGCCGTCTCATCTTGGGGCAGGAATAGCGTCCCGATAGCGTACTCGTCCGGGGCCGGAAGCGCGAAGTCAGTCTCGTCGGCGAAGAACGCGTGCGGAATCTGGAGTTTGATCCCCGCACCGTCTCCGGTGTTCTCTTCGGCACCGGTAGTACCACGGTGTTCGAGGTTCTCCAACAGGTCGAGCCCGTCCTGCACCACCCATCGCTCGCTGCCGCCGTCGAGGTCCATCACGACCCCGACACCACAGTTCGATCGTACGTCCGCGTCGGCGAGCCCCGACTCGCCAGCGGACTCGTCTGTGCCAGTAGTAGTCATGTGACCCGCAGTAACGGCTCCAGTAATAAGAGGTTATCCTTCAAGAGACAAGGGTGTATTAAAGTCATTCTAGGAGATTAATATTCTTGGTGTTCTATCATCAGGGACGGCCGGCAGCGGGTCGCTAGCGGTCTATCAGCTTACGGGCTGCGGCACCTAAGGTCGGGACTCTGGAGTCCCCTGCCATCGTTCGGTCGCCGTACGGAGTTGCTCGTAAAAAGCGGTCGGTCGGACGGGTCACTCACTTACGTGTGTTGCCAGCGACTCGACGACCGGTGAGAGGAGGTCGGGCAACGTCTCGTGTGAGGCCGCCGGGACGGTCCGCTCCTCGGGCGTGACGTAGTCGCCGATGCTGAACACCGCCCCCGCGTCGAGGTCCCGACACGCCGCGACGGCGAACAGCGTCGCCGCCTCCATCTCGACGGTTCGCACGCCGTCCTCGCGGTACTGCCGAACCTCCGGCACCGTCTCCCGGAAGAAGGCGTCGGTCGTCCACGTCGGACCAGCCTCGACGGACAGGCCGGCATCGGCTATCGACCGCTTCAGTTCCGCCGTGAGCGCCGGCGACGGTTCGGCCGGGGCTTCCGGCGGGAGGTAGTGGTAAGACGCCCCCTCGTCTCTGATAGCGTCGGTCGCGACGACGGCCCGTTCCGGCGGTATCGAGGGGTCGAGACAACCAGCCCCGCCGAGGATACAGACTGTCTCCACGCCCAACGCCGCCAGTTCTTCGAGTACGCCGGCCGTGACCGCCGACCCGACGCCGAACGCACCGACGGCCCCGACGCCGTCGGCGACCCGGTGCATTCGGCCCTCGCTCAACACGTCCAGTCGCTCGCCGGCCGTCGCGACGACGTCCGCGAAGAACCCGTCCTGATAGCAGAGGACCACGGTCTCCGGAATCGGTTCGTCGGGCTGATCCACGAAGTCAGACGCCTCGAAGACCGCTTCCGCGTCGTGTTTCCCCGCGAAGTTCGGGAGCGGCATACCGGCCGTTCCGTCGGCCGAGTGAAAAGAGTGACTCGACCGTGGTTCACGCCCGCACGCTCACGACCCGCTTACGCTTCGTCGAACACGTCCTCGCCGTCGACAGCGTGTTCCTCGACGGCGTCCATATCCAACGTCACGCCCAGCCCCGGTTTTTCCGGGATGGTGATGTAGCCGTCCTCGATGACCGTCTCCTCGACGAGGTCGTCCCACCAGCCCAGTTCGTAGCTGTGGTACTCGACCGCCAGCGAGTTCGGGATGGCCGCGCCGACGTGGGCGCTCGCCATCGTCGCCACCGGCGAGGAGACGTTGTGCATCGCCACCGGGACGTAGTACTGGTTGGCCACATCGGCCACCTTCCGCGTCTCGCGCATCCCGCCGACTTTCGGCATATCCGGCGCGACGATGTCGACCGCTTGGTCCTCGATCAGGCGGCGCTCCTCGGTCACCCGATAGCGGTTCTCGCCCACCGCGATGGGCGTCACCGTCGACTTCGTGACCTCCTCCTGGACGTCGAGGTTCTCCGGCGGCACGGGGTCTTCGAGCCACCACACGTCGTACTCCTCGATGGCGTCGGCCAACCGCTGTGCCGACCCGCCCGAGAACGACCAGTGACAGTCGAAGGCCACGTCCGCGCGGTCTTTCACGCGCTCTGTGACCTTCTCGACTATCTCGGCTTTGTGCCGTATCTCGCCCGGTCGGAGGTGGCGGTTCGCCCGGTCTTTCTCCAGTCCCGAAGGCACGTCCAGATCGAACTTCAGCGCATCGTAGCCCAGTTCCTCGACGACCCGTTCGGCCTCGTCGGCACAGGCGTCCGGGTCGGCCTCTGCCTCGGTGTGACAGTCACAGTAGACCCGCATCTCGTCGCGGTACTTCCCGCCCAGAAGCTGGTAGGCCGGGACCTCCAGAATCTTGCCCGCGAGGTCGTGGAGCGCGACTTCGATGCCCGCGATGGCGGTGACGGTCACGCCCTCGACGGAGCCCTCGCCGGACATCTTCTGGACCAGATGCTCGTAGAGGCGGTCGATGTCAAGCGGGTTCTCCCCGAGCAAGAAGGGCGTCATCCGCTCGATCAGTTCGGGAACGCCTGCGCCCCAGTAGGCCTCGCCCGTGCCGACGACGCCCGCGTCGGTGTAGACCCGGACCAGCGTCCACGGGAAATTGCCGTCGATCATTGTCGTCTGCACGTCGGTTATCTCGACGTCCCGGCCCCCGCCGCGCGTCGCCGTCGCCCCCATCGTCTCCGCCGAGAGGTTCCGCATCGTGTACTCGGCGTTCGGGTCGTGCAACTCCGCGTAGTCTCGTCCCATGGCTTCCGCTTGCACACCCCCGGGCAAAAGTGTGGTCGGTCGACGCGTCGGGAGCACCCGACACTGGCGGTTATATCGCTCCAGTCCTCGACGGACGCCGTATGCCCGAATCCAACTACGCGCTCCAAGCGACGCTCGAAGCGAAACCCGAGAAGGCTGAGGAGGTCGCACAGTTCCTCGAAGACGCCCTCCCGATGGCCGAGGCCGAACCCGACACGACGACGTGGTTCGCGCTCCGCCTCGACGAGACCACCTTTGGCATCTTCGACACCTTCCCCGACGAGGACGGCCGGCAGGCCCACCTAGAGGGTGACATCGCCGCCGAACTGATGGCCCGCGCCGACGAGTTGTTCGTCGAGGAGCCACAGATCGAGGAGATAGACGTCCTCGCGGCGAAACACACCGAGTAGCACCGTTTCCCACATCGAGGATATTTGACGCTGGCCACACTCGATACAGCTATGCAAGGACAGCTTCCACCCGCCGCACAGGACATCTACGAGGAGATGCAGGAACTGCAGGCCGAGGCCGAGGACGTCGTCGCCCAGAGACAGGACGCCGAGCGAGAGCGCGAGGCGGCGGCGGCCGCGATAGACGCCATCGAGGACAGTGAAGGGGACGAGGCCGTCTACCGCCGGCTGGGAAGCGTCTTCGCCGAGACCACCGCGGGGGAGGCCCGTCCCGCACTCGAAGCGAAGGTGGCCCGCCTCGACGACCGCATCGAAGCCCTCGAATCGACCGAGGAAGACCTCCGAACGGAGTTCGAAAATCGCAAGGAGGACATCAAACACTTGCTGGGCGGCGCGGGCGGCATCGGCACCTCAGAGTAGGACGGCCCTCCGTTCGTCCAGCGAGTTTCCGACATTCCTTCCCTTCGGTCAGTCATGTCGGAAGCACCGTGTCAGCAAAGCTGCCACGAGCTTTAGACACTCTTTCGCCGTCGCTCAGTCGTGTCTAAGCACCGCTGGACTCGCTACCACTCGTCCAGCGAGTTTCCGTCACTAATCGTGACGGAAGCACCGCTGCCCGGTCATAACCATCGTCATCCCGAGTTCGTCAGCCTTCTCGATCACGTCCTCGTCGTTGACGCTCCCGCCCGGTTGGATGACGGCCTCGATGCCCGCCTCCGCGGCGGCCTCGATACCGTCCGGGAACGGGAAGAAGGCGTCGCTGGCCATCACGGCACCCTCGGCGTCTTTGCCCTCGGCGTCGTTCTCGGCTTTCATCTTCGCTATCTCGACGGCGTCCACCCGGGAAACCTGTCCCGCGCCGACGCCGACCGTCTCGGTGCCTTTCGCGAAGAGGATGGCGTTAGACTTGACGTGTTTGATGGTCTGCCACGCGAACAGCATCGACTCGACCTGTTCGTCGGTCGGTTCGCGCTCGGTGACGACCTCCAAATCGTCGGCCGACAGCGACTGCAGGTCCCGCTGTTGGACCAGTCGCCCGCCGACGAGCGGCTTCTCCGTCAGCGTCTCGGTGGCGTCGAACTGCTCGGTACAGTCAAGGACGCGGAGATTGTCCTTCTCGAAGAGGACGTCCAAGGCGGCGTCGGTGTACCCCGGCGCGACGACGACCTCTTTGAACGACTCGACTATCTGTTCGGCGGTGGCGGCGTCACACTCCCGGTTGAGGGCGACGATGCCGCCGAAGGCGCTCTTGGGATCCGTCGAGAGCGCGTCGGCGTAGGCCTGTGAGATGGAATCGGCGACGGCCGCGCCGGCGGGGTTGGTGTGCTTGATGATGGCGCACGCGGGCGCGTCGAACTCCTTGACGATGTTCAGCGCGGCGTCGGCGTCGTTGTAGTTGTTGTAGCCCATGCCCTTCGCGCCCTCGTTGAGTTGCGGGGCGTGGACGACGCTAGCCTCCTCGCAGGTCGGGTCGGCGTACAGCGCGGCTTCCTGATGGGGGTTCTCGCCGTAGCGCAGCGTCGCGGCGCGGTCGTCGCTGACGATCCGACGCTCAGGGAACGCCCCGCCGTCGTCGCCCGCGACGCTGACGGTCCCCGCTGCGCGGTCGACGGTCACGCGGTCCTCCGCGAACCACTTGACGGCGCGCGGGTAGGCCTTGAACTCGCCCTGATAGAGGACGCGCTCTTTCAGGTCGTCGACATCGTCGCCGTCGAAGACCGGGATGGGCTCTTGGGTGACGATGGGGCCGTCGTCGACCGTCTCGTCGACGACGTGGACCGTACAGCCGGTCTGTGTGACGCCCGCGTCGATTACCTGCTCGTGGGCGTCCATCCCGGGGAACGCCGGCAGGAGGCTGGGGTGGACGTTGAGGATAGTCGGCTGGTCGGCGACGAACCCCTCGGTGAGGATGCGCATATACCCGTCCAGACAGACGAGGTCGTAGTCGTACTCCGCGAGGGCGGCGGCGACGCGTGCTTCGTGGTCCTCGCGGGACTCCTCGTCACGCTTTTCGACGACTTCCGTCGGGATGCCGCGTTCGGCCGCGGCGTCGAGGACCGGCGCGCCGTCCTCGTTGGCGAGGACGACGGCGAACTCCGCGCCCCCGGGTGTTCGGTCGGCGATGTTCAGCAGGTTGCGACCCCTGTTGGAGGCCATTCCGGCGAGTTTCATATCTGGAGGGGCGTCTCGGGCGCGCAAAGTAGTTGCGAAACTCGCGTTGGGGTACGTCTCGTGCAAGCGCCGCAGGTCACTCTAGGCACGCCGCCACGACACGCAACAGCGTCTCGCCGCGGACCTCGTCGGCGAACAGGGGGACGCGCTTGACGTTGTGGCCGCGGAAGACCTCTTGGGAGCGCTGGAGCGCTTTCTGCTGGACGTCCCAGCGCCGCTTACAGAACTCGCAGTGGTCGATATCGGGCGAGACCGCCCACTCGGGGTCGACGCCGGCCACGTCGGCGAGGTCCTCCATCACGCGGTTGACGACGATGGTCCCGACGGGGATACCGAACTCCTCGAGGCGGGCCAGCAGGCGTTCGGACTCGGCGACGGCCAACTCCTCGGGGACCATCACGATGCGGAAGTCGGTGCGCTCGGGGTCCCGCAGGACCGCCCGCAGGCGCTCGATGCGGTCGCTCATCTCCCGGAGGCCGTCGACGCCCTCGTCGATGTCTTCCTCGTCGGCGTCGCCGAGCATCCCGGTGAGTCCCTCCATCATCCCGGACATCTTCTCGCGGAAGGCCAGCAGGCGACCGATCATCGTGTCCATCACCTCAGGGAGCTCCAGCAGACGGAGCGTGTGGCCCGTCGGCGCGGTGTCGACGACGACCCGTTCGAAGCGCGGGTCGTCCAGATACTCAAGCAGGAGTTTCAGCGCCGCGGCCTCGTCGCTGCCGGGCATCGCGCCGCCGAAGGGGTTGGCCATCTCCTCGCCGCCGAGCATATTCGAGACTGGCCCCAGCGCCTCGTCCATCCCCGCCATCCCCTCGTCCATCGCGTCCTCGGGGTCTATCTCGGCGGCGTAGAGGGGGTCGTCCTCACGGATGCGCGTCGGTTCGCTCGGAATGTCCGTCTCCAAGGTGTCCGACAACGAGTGGGCGGGGTCGGTCGAGACGACGAGCGTCGACGTGCCGTCGCGGGCGCTGGCGAGCGCCGTCGCGGCGGCCATCGTCGTCTTCCCGACGCCGCCTTTCCCGCCGTAGAGGACGTACTCGGCGGCGTCCACGCCCGCCGGAACGGCCGCGTCGTCGATGTCCTCGACAGTCTCGACGTCGATTTCGGTCATACGCGTCCGTTCCCGGCCGGGGCTTGTGTACCCGTCGGTTGCGAGTATCCTCCTGTGTGACCGCCAATTTTATGTGGGTGTAAAACACTCTTTACTGTAAAGGGTGCTTTACACCCGTGATACGATGAGCGAGGAACTCACCGCGAGCAAGCGAGTCGAGAAGCGCGAACAGTACACGCGATGGATCAACAGGTCGGTCGGTGTCGGCGTCGCCGGGTTCTTCGTCGGGACCGCGGCGTGGATGGTCACCGACGCGGCGGTCGCGCTCTTCGTCGGACTGGGCGTCTACTGGCTCGGGTGTCTCGGGATGGCGCTCGGGTACTGGACCTCGCCGGTGTCGGTCAGGGACGAACTGCAAGCGCGGATGGAGCGGGAGGCAAGCCAGACAACCTTCGCGTTCGTGACGGGCGTGACGATACTCGGTCTGCCGGCGGACGTGGTCCTCAGTTCGACCGGCGTCTACACGGCCCCCGCCGCCGCCCGGGGTGTGATCTGGGGGTACCTCCTGTTGCTCTTCGTCTTCGGGGTCGCCCACTGGGCCACGAAGCGCCAGTACGCCTGAGTGACATGGACAACGAGATAGCTACGTACCGCGAACGCGAGGGGTTGAGTCAGGGAGCGTTGGCTACGGAAGTCGGCGTCTCGCGACAGACGATAAACGCCGTCGAGCGCGACCGGTACGACCCGTCGCTGGAACTGGCGTTCAAACTCGCCGCGTACTTCGAGTGCCGGATCGAGGACATCTTCCACCCCGATGTGACGCTTGAGTGACCGGGGCGGACTGCTCCCGTCCGTCAGAACTCCAGCGTCCCGGGGGAGCCACCGTTTCGACGACAGTACGCGCGTGAAGGCGACCCATATCAGCAGTCGCTCTGCGGCCTAGCGACTGCTGTCAGGACGCCCGGGCGCCGGAGACCGGAGCGAAGCGACGGTCTCGAATGCGCGAGCGGTGAAACCGCGAGCGCGCCGATATGGCGCGCTCTGGGGAGGAGTGAGGGGAATCGTCGCGGCCCACATCGGGCCGCGACTGCGGAAAGCACTGGCGTTGCTCACAGACCCCGCCGGCGACGCCGGCGGTGGTCCTGCTGGCCTGGTGGAAATGAAAAGGGCGCAGCGCGGCACGCCAGTGCCGCGCAAGGGCTTTCAGGCGTAGCGCTGCAGTTCCTCGCTCAGATCCTCGATAATGTCGGTCGCGGTGTCGTCGAGGAGAGCGCGGCCCTCGCCGGTGACGACGCGGCCCTGTCCCTGCTGGGTTTCGACGTAGCCGGCCTCCTCCAGTTGCTGGAGGGCGGTGCGGACGATGTTCCGGGAGCCGTCGACCTGTTCGGGCGGGCTGACCTGATAGCGGTTCGAACGCCCTTGGTCGAGCCGTAGGCGGTGGCGAGCGCGCCGACGCCGGTCGGGCCGTCGATAGCGACCTTCCGGAGCAGGCTGGCGGCGCGGGTCGCCCAGAAGTCCTCCTGTTCGGGCGGCAGCTCGTTGCCGACGCCGGTCGTCGTGTACTCTGTCCAGTCCGGGGCTTCGATGGCCGACTCCTCGGCGAGTTCCTCGGCGACGGCCTCGATGAGGTCGTCGGCGGGGACGTCGTAGAGTGAAGTCATTACAACTCTGTTCTGCGCTGGCTCATTTAAGCCCGTCGCATCTGGTGGAGCTACTCCTCGTCGATACTGGCACGGCGGGCACCCAAGGCGGTGGCGACGCCGCCGCCGACGAACGTCGGGAGCCAGTACGTGGCGACGCGGTGGATGAACACGGCGGCGACGGCGGCCCCCGAACCGATCCCACCGAGGGAGGTCAACAGGGCGGCGAACGCGCCCTCGACGGCACCCGAGCCGCCGGGAAGCGGCGTCACGCCGGCGATGGAACCGATGGGCGTGACGACCAGCGCGGCGGCCAGCGGGACGTCGACGCCGACGGCCAGCACAGCCACCCACAGGGCGATCGAGAGCGCGAGCCACCCGGCGGCCGAGAAGGCCGAGGCCAGCACGATGGCCTGCCTGTCGGCGGCGATGCGGTCGATGGCGCTGAAGAAGCCGTCGACGCGGCCCTGTATCGCCGCCTGATCGGGCGGCGAGCGGGTCGGGATCAGTCTGTAGAGACCCCGCACGACGGGCGTGAGGACGCGGCCGACGATGCGTTCGATCCGGTGGCGGTAGCGGTAGCCGAGGACCACCGCCGCGACGAAGGCGGCCACGAGGACGACGATGGCGACGATGGCGACGACGAACTGCCGGCCGACCGGGACCGAGCGCAACAACAGCGACGCGACGCCGACGACGGCGATACCGATAGAGGGCACGAAGTGCAGGGTGTCGACGGAGGCGATAGCGGCGAGGCCGGTCTCGTACTCGGCGTCGGTCGCCTCGGAGATGAGGAAGGCGCTGACCGGCTCCCCGCCGGCCTGACCGAACGGCGTGATGTTGTTGGCGAACATCGCGGCCGAGAACACGAGTATCGAGCGCGTGGCTGAGAGGGGCGCGTCCATCGCCCCGAGGACGGTGTGCAGCGACAGTCCCCACGCCGACAACCAGACGACCGCGAGACCGAGAACGACGGCCGAGAGGCCCGGGTCGGCCTGCTGGAGCGTCCCGATGGTCTCCTCGACACCGGCGACGTAGACGAGGATAGCCAGAACTAGCAGCGCAGCGGCGAATCCGACGACGGTCACCCAACGGTCGCCGTCCATCGGTTGGGGACACGGGCATCGGCGGCTTGAAGCCACCGGAAGCGGGCGGTCGGGTGGGCTTTTGCCTCTCGGAGTGCAACGGGCGGTGTATGGACGAACGGACGGTGCTGGGACTGCTTGCCGACCGTCTCCCGGCGGCCGGTGACGACGCGGCGGTCGTCGACGGCCTCGCGGTGACGACGGATATGCTCCACGAGCGCACGGACTTCCCGGCGGGGACGACGCGGTACACCGCGGGATGGCGGGCCGTCGGCGCGTCGCTGTCGGATCTGGCGGCGATGGGCGCAGAACCCGTTGGGGCCGTCGCCGTCTACGCCGCGCCCGCCTTCGAG
>NZ_WPCA01000131.1 GCF_009741825.1 Halapricum sp. CBA1109 | reverse complement strand
GACCAGCGCCGGCGGCGGGTGACTGACGAGAAATCGCGGGAGCAACCGGAACCCGACAGCGAACACGAGGAGTGCGCCGACGCCGGCCGCGAGGAAGTGGCTCGCGCCCGCGAAGCCGTTACCGGTGACCGACGGAAGCCCGGCCGCGGCGGCGACAGTCTCGTAGGCCCCGGCGAGGAGATACGCGAGGACCATGGGGACGAAGGCGTTGGCGAAGCGGTCGACGCGCCGGCGGTCGGCGTTCGCGTCGCCGGTCCCCGTCTCGCGGCCGATGAGGTTGTCCCGGACGGTCCAGAGGAGCGCACCGGCGAAGCGACTGCACCGAGCGCCCAGCAGACGGCCGCGGCGTCCCGAGAAGCGGCGGTGTCGCGGGGAACCCCGAAAGGGCGAGGCCGCCGGCCCCGGCGGAGAGCAGCGGAAGGGTGACGACCGGTGCGTGCGGCACACCGCGAGCGAGCGGTCGAAGTACGAGGGGACGAGCGCGTACCCCTTTCCGGCGACGGTGTGCAGGACGAAGCCGTAGAGGCCGAGCGCGACGGCCGTTCGCCGTGGCGCGCCGCCGAGCGCCGCCAGTTGCCACGCGAGTAGAAACAGTGCGCCGACGGCGACGTGTCGGCGGGCCCACCGGGAGACGCTCTCGGCGCTCATCGCCGGAGCCATCGCAGGGCCGACCGACAAGTCTTGTCCCGAACGGCCGCCCCCACCCGTTTTCATCGTCCGGCCCGACAGCGGGCGTATGGACGACTCGACGGCCGACCGACCGCTCGGAGAGCGGGTCGGGACGGCGCTGACCGACAGCGGAGAAACGCTCGCAGTCGCCGAGACGGCGACCGGCGGATTAGTCGGGGCGTTGCTGACCGACCGCCCCGGAGCGAGCGCGTATCTCGACCGCGTGCTGGTCCCCTACGACTACGACGCCCTGCGGGAGTTGCTCGCGGTCGACCGGGAGACGCTCGACGCCCACGGGGCCGTCAGCGAAGCGGTGACGGCCGAGCTGGCGAAGGCCGCCCGCGACACCGCCGACGCGACGTGGGGCGTCGCAAACACCGGCATCGCCGGCCCGGGCGGCGGCACCGAGGACAAACCCGTCGGGACGGCCTTCGTCGCCGTCGCCCACGCCGCCCCGTGGGAGAGCGGCGACTCGACGACGGTAGTCTCGTGCTACCGCTTGGAGGGCGACCGCTCGACCGTCCGGGAGCGACTGGCCGAGCGGACGCTTTCGGACCTCCTGACCGCCCGCGAGGAGTGAGTCACAGTCGCCCGAGGGGAAACGTTTGTACCGACGGCCGACTTCCGAGTAGGTGTGAACAAACGCGGGCACGTGACGAACGCGATTCTGCTGAGTATCGGCATCGGAATCCTCCGGGAACCGACGGTGAGCCTCGAGGCCGCCCGGAGCGTCGCGGAGGTGTTCGTCCCGGTGATCCTCGGTGCGCTGTTCCCCGACGTCGACACCGCCTTCGGGAAACACCGCAAGACCCTGCACAACCTGCCGGTGTTGGCAATCGTCCTCGCGTACCCGCTGGTCTTCGAGAACCTCCAGTTCGTCTGGATCGGCGTCCTCACCCACTACGTACTCGACATCTTCGGATCGAAACGGGGTATCGCACTCTTCTATCCCTTCTGGGACGAGGAGTACGGCTTCCCTATCGGCGTCACAACCTCCAGCAAGTGGGCCGGCCCGATGACCATCGCGGTGACGGCCTTCGAGTTGACCGTCGCCACCGGTATCGTCCTACTCGCCCCGCCGGAGGTACTCGACCTCGGCGCGCAGGCCGTCGGCCTTCAGTAGACCCGGCTGTCGTCGAACCGCCCGCCGTAGGCGACGTGTCCGGGGTGGGTCGGTTCCATCCCCGAGAGAAGGAGTCGGTCGACCTTCTTGACGCTGTTCTCGTACCCCAGATCCGCGAACTCCGCCAGACACCGGAGCCGGTGGGCCATACCGCCGCGTCGCTGGACCCGCCGGGACGCTCCCTCCCGGAACGCAGTGGCGAGGGTCGCGCTATCGGTTATCTCTCCCTCGAAGGCCGTCCACACCTCGCCGACGGTCGCACGGCGGTGGGCGTAGGAGGACCCGAACGTCGGCAGCCCCGTCTCGCGGGCGATGGTCTGTGCCCGTCGGTTGTGCCGCGGCCAGTGCTTGGGGTTGTACACCTCGACGGCGTCGATGACGTCGGCGTACCGGTCAATCTGTTCGCGCGTGAGACTCACCGTGAGAAACTCCGGATGTGGGACCAGCACGGCCGCGTCCTGTCGGTCGAACTCGGCCATCGCGGCGTCGAGCGAGATGAAATCCGGCACCGGATCCGAGAGGCCGACGGCGAGGACGTGCCGGCGGTCACGCCAACTGCCGGTGAAGACCTCTCTGGCGGGGACCACCAGTAGCTCCTCGTCGCTGAACCGCTCGCACGCTCTCGGATCGTCGGGAGTCGCTCGAAGTGGGGGGCGTACACCAAGACGTCCAGTCCGCGGTCTTTCGCCCGCTGGACCACCCGTTCGTCGAGCACCTTGACGTGTGGATCCACCCGGACGACGTCGTCGTCCATCACTGGCCGCCGTTCGATTGGCCCGGAGAAATGGATTCTGGTTCGGCACAGAGCGGGTGGACTTATACCCCTCCCCGTTCGTACGACTACGTATGACACAGTGGGAGTGCGCCATCGAGGGCCACGGCGAGACCTTCGACCGCGTCGAGGACCTCATCGTCCACCAGGCGACCGCACACGACCGCGCCGAGTGCAAGGTCTGTGGCACGGTGCTCCCGGACGGCTACTTCGCCATCCGGCACGCCTTCGAGGAACACAGCCGGGCTGAGTACGTCCGGGCCTACGACGCCACGGCCGCCGAAGTCCGCCAGCGTGAGTCCGTCAAGGAGAGCATCGAGGAGAGCGCCGACATCCGCGAGGTCATCGACCGCCTCGAAGGCGGGACCGGCGGCCTCTGAGCGGTCGCTCCGCGACCACTCTCTGCCTTACTCACCTGCCTCTACTCGCCTGTGGACGCAGCGGTTCGGGCACGGAGCCCTCACTGGCCTGCGTCCCCAGCCTCGAACTCGTGTCCACATTCGGGACAACACACTTCGTCGTGGCGCAGCGCCGCCGAGTGCTCGCGCACGTCCCGCATCACCGAGGATATCTGGTCCTCGGCGGCCAGTTCCTGCTCGACGGCCAGGTCGACGCCCTCGACCTCCAGCAGGAACTTCGCCACCTCGGTCACCTCGTACATCACGTCGTCCAGTTCCTCAGCCGTGTAGAAGTCCGACATCGCGCCGTAGAGGAAGGTCGCGCCCGCCTTCCGGACCTTCTCGTCGAAGGACGACCGTGCCTGATTCACGGCCTGTGGCGTGTACGTATCGGTCATAAAGGGGACGAGTTCGGGCAGGTTCTCGCCGATCTTCGTCATCTCGACGCCGGTTTCGGTGCGGAAATCGGCACAGAGACGGGCGATGGCCCACTCCCGCGCGGTGACGTACGTCCGCTCGCGCAGGAACTCGTTCGCCCGGTCGTATGTCGCGGTGTCTATCTTCTTGAACCGGTCGTACTTCTTTACGTCCTCGGGAATCTCGTCGTCCGGGGCCGCGTCGTCGCCGTCCGCCGTCTCCGGCGTCTCGGTGTCGGGGGAGTCGTCCATAGAGGTGGGTCCGGCCGCCCGGCGAAAAAGGGTATCGCCGCCGAGCGAGCGGTGGACTTTAGCGGGTCGCCGCCGAGAAGGGAGATATGAAGGTCCTGCTCGGAATCGGGGGCAGCGACCGCTGCTGGGAGGCCCTCTCCCAGACGGTGGCACGGGCGAACGAAGCCGGCGACGACCTGACGGTGGCCGTCTACGAGGACGACGCCGTCGGCGAGTCGACAGCGACGATAGCGGACCGCGTCCGCGAGGAGGTCGACGAGGCCGGCCTCGACGCCGACGTGCGGTCGGTCTCGGGCCATCCCGGCGGCGCGCTGGTCGAGATAGCGGACGGCGAGGGGTTCGACCGCCTCGTCGTCGCCGGTGGCTCCCGGAGCACCCTCGGGAAGATTCAACTCGGCGGTGTCGCCGAGTTCGTCGTCCTCAACTCCGAACGCCGGTGACTCTGCTCCGATGACTGGCGAGCGAATCTACCCGGAGGCGGTTTCCGGACCGTTTCCCGACCCGCCACGGACGACGACCGACGGCGAGGGGCGGTCCATCACCATCGACGTCGTCGACCCGAGCGACCGCACACTGTTGCTGGAGATGTATCGGGAGTTCAATCCCGAGGACCGCGCGCAGGGCATCCCACCGATAGACGACCACGCCATCGAGCGCTGGCTGGACAACGTCATCGAGGAGGACTGTTACGGCGTCCTCGCGCGACACGACGGCGACGCCGTCGGCCACGCGATGCTCGTCCCCGACGAACAGGACGCCCACGAACTGGCCATCTTCGTCCTCGGTAGGTACCAGTCGGCCGGCATCGGAACGATGCTCGTCAGGACACTGCTGGGCCACGCACAGGACATCGGCCTCGACCGGGTCTGGCTCACGGTCGAGCGCTGGAACGACGCCGCCATCGCGCTGTACAAGAAAGTCGGCTTCGAGGTCTGTTCTAGCGAGAGCTTCGAGATGGAGATGTCGATCCGGCTACACTGAGAGGACGGGCTGGCTGGCGTGTGAGAGGACGTGTTCGGCCGCCTTCGCCAAAAGCGCCGTCGGGTCCTCGCGGACGGACTCCCGCGGGACGACGATCAGGTCCGCCGAGATATCCGTCGCCGCGTCGAGGACGACACTGACCGGACTACGGGCCAGCGACCGCTGTGAGAACCCCGCCGCCGTGGATGCGGTCACGTAGACGGTGCCGTCTTCGACGGCCTGCAGCCCCCCCGTCGCCGCCGCGAGGAACTCGGCCTGTTCGGTGGCTATCTCCGACGGGACGAGGTCCGGGTCCTCCCGCGGGTCCTCCTCGACCAGATGGAGGACGTGAATCTCGGCACCGTAGGCGGCGGCGACCGCGACCGCGTACTCGACAGCACGGCTCGCGGCCGGCGTTCCGTCGACCGGGACCAGAATCGTCTCGATTTCGACGCTCATCTGCCACGCACTCGACGCGGCGACGGCAAAAAGCCACCTCTTCGTCCCGGCTCCGAGCGGTCGTCCCATTTATACCCCGACCGGCGTAATGGGAGGTATGTTCGATACGATAGTGCTTGCGACCGACGGCTCCGACAGCGCCGAGCGAGCGGTCACGCTCGCGCTGGACCTCGCTGGCCGGTTCGACGCCGACGTCTACGCCTGCTACGTCCGCGACGAGACGGCCGACACCGACGACGGCACGGACGCTCTCGCGGCCGTGACCGACCGCGACTCGTCCGTGACGACCGTGACACGCGAGGGCGACCCGGCGGCCGAAATCTGCGCCTACGCCGAGGAGATAGCGGCCGACCTCGTCGTCACCGGGACCCGCGGCCGCGGCGGCGCGAACGGGACCCTACTGGGCAGTGTCGCCGAAGCGGTCGTCGGCCAGTCGCCCGTACCGGTGTTGACGGCCCGCCTACTCGAGGAGGACGCCGACGTGGACGTCCCGGTGCCGAACGGGGGGTCTTGACGTGGACGACCGGATCATCGACGGCGAGACGCTGCCCATCGAGCGCAAGTCTATCCTTCCCGGCGAGGGATTTTTCCGCCCGGACTCGGTCGAAGCCGAACAGACCGAACGCGAGATAGAAGCGGCGCTTGCCGACGCCGAGACGGTCGTCGTCGCCGACCCCGACGCCGACGGACTGGCCTGTACGGCCCTGATTCGACTGGCGGCAGACGGGGCCGCGCTGATCCCCGCCAGCCCCCACGACCTCGCTCGACGCCTCGCGTGGACCGCAGAGTACGTCCCCGAGGACGCCGCCGTTTACGTCTGTGACCTCTGTCCCGACGACCCCGGGGATATCGAACCGGTCGAGGACCTCGTCGCCGCCGCGGAGTTCGTCCGCTGGTTCGACCACCACCAGTGGGACCCCGACCTCGCCGCGGCGGTCCGAGCGGCCGACGTGGACCTCGTCGTCGGTCCCTCCGAGGAGGTGTGTTCGGCGGACGTGACCATCGAGGAACTCGACGCCGAGTTCGAACAGCGCTATCACGACCTCGTGGCCGTAACGCGCGACCACGACCTCTGGATCCGCGAGGATCCGCGCAGCGACGACCTCGCGGACTACTCCTACTGGAGCGAACCCGAGGAGTATCTGGAGACGATCACCGACCACGGCGCAGACCTCCCCGAGGAGGTAGAGGAATACCTCGCAGAGCGACGCGTCGAGAAGGAAGCGCTCATCGAGAAGGCCGTCGAGCGCGCGGAACTCCGGGAAGTCGGGCCGTGGACCGTCGGCGTCACCTACGGCCGCTGTTCACAGAACGAGGTCGCCGAGACGCTCCGAGAGCAGGGGGCCGACGCCGCCGTCATCGTCAAACCCGCCGGGAGCGCGTCCATCCGCGGCACCGAGAACTTCGAGCGGTGTCACGAAGTCGCGGGACAGGTCGACGGCGGCGGCACCCCCGCGCGGCCGGGTGCAAGCCCGACATCTACGACGATATGCTCGATTACGCCCACCACTGGACGACACGCGGCGCTGTCGCCAAGCAGGCCATTATCGACGCCTTCCAACGGTTGGACCCCGAAGAAGAACCAGCGGACGCGGCGTAGCGACTCTTATTCGCTCTCGTCTGCGAGCCACTTCTCGGCGTAGCGTTCCCCGCAGGTACAGACCGCGTAGCCGTGGACCACGTCGCCCTCGGTGTAGATGCCTTCGACGTCGTCGGTCTGTTCCTGGACGAACGAGAAGACGATACGAGCGGTGTGGTTCTCCTCGGGTTCCTCTTCCTTGGCGGGACAGACGCCGCCCGAGAGGTCCCGGTGGATGTCTCCCTCGGTGCCGACCGCCTGCTGTGAGAGTTCCATCGGGTCGATGCCGGCGGCCTTCTGGAAGGCGCTGCGGCCCTGTTCGCCCGGGAGGACGAGGACCACGCCGTCCGCGACAGATTCCGCGTACTCCTCGAGTGCGCCGATGTTCTCGACGGCGTCCTCGTGGAGGAAGAAGGCCACGTCGTCGGGCCGGTCGCCGGCGAGGAACGACTCCAGTTTGCTCATACCGCCAGAAGGTCGTCCGGGTGGAAAAGAACCGCGATGCGGGGCGGTGCGGTGGCCGCGGGAGCGTCTCGTCGCTCCCGTCGGGGAAGGGCAGGCCTGCTGTTGTGGCCGCGGTGCTGTGGCGGTCCAGTATACGGCGCCGCAGGCACCGTTTCACTGCTCGCGCAGCGCCGCTGGCGCAAGCGAGCAGAGTACGTTTCCCCACGTTTTTTCTGACCGAGCGGTGCCCGCAGCGAGCGAAGCGAGCGAGGACACCCGAGGGAGGAAAAAGTGGTAGTGGCAGGCCTGCTGGTGCGGTGCTGTTGCTGTGGCGGTCCAGCATACGGCGCGAACGCAGTGAGCGCCGTTTCACCGGAATCGCCGTCGGCGATTCCGGCCTTTTT
>NZ_WPCA01000209.1 GCF_009741825.1 Halapricum sp. CBA1109 | reverse complement strand
CGTCGACCGGATGGCCGCCGCGGAGTACGGTCCGGGGCACACTCTCGCCGTCGTCCTCGGGACCTTCGACGCCGACGAACCGACGTTCCCGCTGGCCGCGTCGGAACCGTCCGTCCACCGCGAGGACGGCCTGTTCGTCGCCGCGATGCGCTCGGACGGCGAGGCGTGGCCGGCCGGGACGGACGCCACTGGCGACGCCATCGACGAGGAGACGCCGCTGTCGGCGGACGCGACGCTGGCGCTGGCACAGGTCAGTGAGTACGAGGGGGTCGAGTTGTACCCCTCCTACTCCGAGGACGGGTCCGGTGCGCCGATTACGGACGTGGACGGCGCCGAGGCCGTCGCATTCGGGGGCCGCCGTGTCGACTCGACGACGGTCCAGATGTCCCTGGCCGCGGTGTTCGAGGACGAGTCGGCCGCCGACGCCGACGCGCTCGAGACATCGTTCACCGAGTCCGTCTCTGAGGGAGTGGACGACGTGTCCGTCGAGCAGGACGGGCGCGTCGCCGTCGCGACGCTGCGGGCTGACTACCCCTCCGAGGCGGTCCGCGAACGGATGCCATCGGTCGGTATCGAGGCCCGATACGACGGCGAGGACGGGACCGTGACGCTCGAACACCGCGGCGGTGACAGCGTCGACACCGACCGACTGACGTTGCTGGTCGAGGACGACCCGGTCGAGAACCCGTGGAGCGACGGGACGTTCGAGGCCGGCGACAGCGTGACGGTCGCCGTGGACCCGTTCGCGTACGTCACAATCGAGTGGGCGGACCCGGAGGCGGGACTCACCCGCCCCATCGCTACCGAACTCGCGGTTCCCCGTGACGCCTTCGAGTCGGCGTACGACCCGGCGACCGAGTCCGTGACGTTCACCTACACCGGTGAGCGGCCGGTCGAGGCGACCGACCGACTCGAAATATCTCACCGGTCGGGGACGGGCGAGCGACGACCGCCGGACGAGACGACCACCGAACCGCTCTCGGAGCGGTACGGGACGCTCGACCCGGGCACCGATATCGTCATCGAGGGCGTCTCGTACGCGACCGGGTGTCGCTGCTGGCCAGTTACGAGTCCGACACCGGCGGCGTCTCGACGTCGCTCGCTATCGTCCGTCCCGAAGTGCCCGGCGCGTTCCACGTCGAAT
Source organism: Halapricum sp. CBA1109 (assembly GCF_009741825.1). Classification (GTDB taxonomy): domain Archaea; phylum Halobacteriota; class Halobacteria; order Halobacteriales; family Haloarculaceae; genus Halapricum. The sequence continues at coordinate 2,119 of NZ_WPCA01000209.1, read as the reverse complement.
CGGACGCCGACCGCCGCCTCGTCTACCGGGGTGAGACGGCCCACCCGGCCGCGAACTACCGGCTGACCGTCGGCGGTGAGACCCCCGGGACGGGGCTGTCGGACGCCCACGACACCCTCGAAACCGGCGATTCGGTCCCCCTCGGCGGTGAGGCGGGCGAGCGAGTCACCGTCGAGTGGGTCGGCGAGGGTGGTCCGGCGACCGTGTTCGACCACCGCTTGCGGCCGTCGGCCTCCTTCGGGGTACGGCCCGACGGCGACGGCGGTATCGCCCTCGTCTACCGGGGCGAGCGCACTTTCGATGCCGAGTCGTTCACCGTGACCGTCGACGGCCGGGAGGGCGAGAGACTGTTCGCGGCGGCCCACGACCGACTGGAAGACGGTGACGCGGTCGCTATCGACGGGGTGTTCCGCCGGATTCTGGTCGAGTGGACCGAACCGGACGAGCCGATGCACGTCGGGACGGTCTTCCTCCGACGTGTCCTGTCGTTCGAGATAGACGGCTCCGCCCTCCTGTTCGCGGGCGAGGGCGAGTGGCCGGCGGCGTCGCTGTCGGTCACGGTCGACGGAGCGGCCGTCGACGGCTTCTCGGGGACGGTGTCGAACGGCGACGCCGTCTCGCTCGACGCCGCCACAGGGGACGCGGTCGCGGTCGAGTTCGTCGCCGACGGGGAGTCGAAGACGGTGTTCGAGGGGACCGTCCACCCGCCGTTCGAATTCGACCTCTCCTACGACGCCGCGGCCGGCGAGGCGACGCTCACCTCGGAAACAGACGCGGAACTGGACCCCGAACGGCTCAGGGTCATCTCCCCGTCGGGGGAGTTCACCGGCGAGACGACCCGCTGGGCGGGGTCACACGACACTGTCGAGGCCGGCGACTCGGTCACGCTCGACGTGGGCGAGGACACGGAACTGCTCGTCGTCGTCCACGAGGCGTGGGACGCACACGTCGAACTCCCGGTCGAGGGCTGACCTACCGGCCGTGGTAGTCGACGACCCGTGAGAGGACCGACGCCTCCGCTCGCTGGAGCAGTTTCGAGGCCGTCGAGGCGGCACAGTCCAGTCGCGCGGCCACCTCCTCGACGCTCCCCTCGCGGGGCACCTCGTAGTAGCCGACCTCGACGGCGGTGCTGACGGCCGCCAGTTGGCGGTCGGTGAGGTCGCCGGCGACGGGGACGTGCCGCCGGTCGTACTCCCCGACAGTCTCGACGGTCACGTCGATATCCTCGGGGAGGCCCTCCAGCAACGTCTGGAACTCCTCGCCCTCGCCGACGACGGTCATCGAGAACTCGCCGCTGTCGTCGTAGACGACCGGCGGGACGACCAGTAAGTCAAGCGCCGCGAACGCCTCCTGCCAGACGACGTCCTCCTCGCGGCGCTGTTGGCAGACGTAGACGTAGAACGCGCCGTCGTCGATGGGCGTCAGGTCGTACCAGCGAATGGAGTCGACGCTGTCGAGTTTCGCCTCGTAGGGTTGTCGGTCGCCCTCGACGTAGAACAGTTCGTACTCGACGTTCAACTGGCTCCCGATGAGGTTCCAGGCCTGTAGCTCCTCGTACTCGACGGCGTCCGAGCGCTTGGCGAACACCTGCATCGGGTGCATCATCCACTCCGGTTGGCGCAACCTGATGTCGAGGTACTTCACTGGGGGTCAGTTCACGGACCACCGAAAAAACGCTACGGGTCAGAGTTTCTCGGCCGCGGCGGCCTGCTCGCGGCGGCGACGGCTCTGTTCGAGGCGGTTTTCGACCGCACGCGAAAGTTCCTCGGGAATCGAGCCACGGGCCTCCGAGAGCCGCGTCCGGACGTTCTCCAGTCGGGTGGCGACCGACGCGAGACGGTTCTCGACCGCTCGGCGGTTGCCGGTGGCCGCGTCCTCGGCGGTCCGCTCGGCGGCCGCGGCGACGGCGTCGAGGGCGTTCACGAGGCCCCGAACCGCGCCGCCGCCCCCACCGCCGTTTCCGCTGCCGGCCTCGTCGTCATCGTCATCGCCGTCTTCGCCGTCGAGCTCGTCCGCGGCGGCCGCTATCTCTCGCGCGTCTCGGCGGCCACGTCAGCGAGGTACTTCGCCAGCGGCGTCACGCCGGTCCGTGCTCGTCGATACGGACCCGGGTTCCTCC
>NZ_WPCA01000265.1 GCF_009741825.1 Halapricum sp. CBA1109 | reverse complement strand
CGAACTCGCCCGCGAGGCGACGGACGGTGACCCGGCCATCGGCCCGGCGGACGTGTCGACAGACCGGGCGCACTTCGAGAGCGACTGCGGCCGGGAAGCCTTCGCCGACCGCGTCCGGCAGGTCAAGCAGTACGTCCGGGACGGCGACACCTTTCAGGCGAACATCTCCCACCGCCTCACCGCGCCGGCGGCCGTCCACCCGGTCGCGGTGTTCGACGCCCTCCGCGAGGTGAACCCCGCGCCGTACTCCGCGCTCGTGGAGTTCCCGGGCGTCGATTTGGTCAGCGCCAGCCCCGAACTCCTGCTGGAACGGGACGGCGAACAGGTCCGCACCGAACCCATCGCCGGCACGCGGCCTCGCGGGGCGACCGACGAGGAAGACACCGAACTGGCGGCCGAACTCACCGGCGACGAGAAAGAGCGGGCCGAACACGCGATGCTGGTCGACTTAGAGCGCAACGACCTCGGGAAGGTCTGTCGGTACGGCACCGTCGACGTCAGCGAGTACCGTCGCGTCGACCGCTACTCCGAGGTGATGCACCTCGTCAGCCTCGTCGAGGGGCGCCTCCGGGCGGACTGTTCGCTTTCCGACGCCGTCGCGGCGGTGTTCCCCGGCGGCACCATCACCGGCGCGCCAAAACCCCGGACGATGGCGATAATCGACGAACTGGAGGCGACGCGGCGCGGCCCCTACACGGGTTCTATCGGTATCTTCGGGTTCGACGACCGCGCGACACTGAACATCGTCATCCGGACGCTGGTCCGGTACGGCGAGGCGTACCACCTCCGGGTCGGCGCGGGCATCGTCCACGACTCGGTGCCCGACAGGGAGTACGACGAGACGCTTGCCAAGGGCCGGGCGCTGGTGACGGCCGTCGACGAGGCCCTGTCCGACAGCACGCTCTCGGTGGAGGAGACATGCGAGTCCTCGTGATCGACAACTACGACTCGTTCGCCTACAACCTCGTCCAGTACGTCGGCGAGATAGTCACGACCGACGCGTATCTGGACACCGGCGGCGAGGTGCTGGTCAGGCGCAACGACGCCGTCGGTGTCGACGGTATCCGCGAGTTAGACCCCGACGCCATCGTCGTCTCGCCGGGTCCCGGAACGCCCGAGGAGGCCGGCGTCTCGATGCCGATATTCGAGGAGTTGTCGGTCCCGACGCTGGGGGTCTGTCTCGG
>NZ_WPCA01000191.1 GCF_009741825.1 Halapricum sp. CBA1109 | reverse complement strand
GCCTCGACACCCAACCCTGTGTCGAGTGCGGGACCTGCGCCGTCGTCGCCGACACCGACTGGACGCACCCCCGTGGCGGCAAGGGCGTCGAGTACCGGCAGGGATGAGCGACTACGCCGACCGCATCGAGACGCTCGCCGACCGGGCGCCCGGGACCGGGGCGGCGGTTCCAGCGGCCGGCGGACCCGCCCGACGAGGACCGAGCGATGGAGTACCTCCGGGAGGGCGTCGGCCCGGCCGTCGCGGTGTACGTCGACGCCCGGACGGGCGAGTGGCACCGCTTCGAGGCAGAGGCCTTCGAGTCACTGGAGTCGACGATGAACACCTATCTGGAGTTGTACGCCGCCTGCTACGGGACGGACATCGACGCTTCGTTCGCGGTCACGGAGGCCGCCGAGTTGCTCGTCGACACGCACAACATCCGCGACGTGGCGACGATGCTGACCCACGTCCCGGACCGGCACGACGGGCAGTGAGTGGCGGACGTGTTCCCGTTGGCTCCGTCGGAACCTTCGCTTGATGATGAATACGGCATACAAGATGCAGAGTATCAAGTCAGCACAGTGACTTCGTTTCTCTCGACCACTCTCCGCTGAAACACCGTCTCAGTGTGTCTGCGTATTTACCACCAGAAAAGTTTTGATAATCCAATTTAGTAACATATGTATGGAAAAGCAGTCGAAGGGCGTTCTATTCGCTGAACTCGCCGGACGAACCCTCGCGGGTGTGTTCAGTTGGTTACTCGTATTTATGGGGTCTCTCGGCGTTCTCGTCAGTTTCCTCGTGTACTTCGGGGATTATCCCGGGAAAAGTCCGGTCCTGAGCACAATTTCGGTCGGCGTATCTACTCTCGTGATCGCCGTCGGCATCTACGGGAATCCCCGGTTCAGGGAACGAATTCAGGCTTCTACTCGATAAGCCGAATCAGTACAGCACCGGAAATGATACTCGATTTGTAGCTCATCTGTATATGCCACGCCCGGTGATACCTATCACCAACAAAAGGTTCTCACAGTGAAGTCCCTCATCGTAAACCGTTAAGTACTGGGGTGTGGTACCAACGGACATGGAGATAACGGACGACCTCGATTTCGAACACAGGGACCGACAGGACATCTACGAGTACGTCGAGCAGATGGGGGAGGTAGACCTAGAGGAGGCGCGGCAGGCCCTCCATATGGACGAACGGGCTATCGGCCACCACGTCGCGATACTCAAACGCGACGGGATTCTCAAGGAGGTAGACGGGCAGTTACAGATAGCGTACGACGAGGACACCGAAGCGGAGTTCTCCGGCGAGGACGTCTCCTTCACGATCAGACAGGCCCGGCAGGCGGACCTCACGGGACTGGTCGGGGCGATACGTGAAGTCGTCGAGAACAAGACCTACGTCGACGCCGAGACGGTGGCCGACGTCGTCGACAACGAGGGCGTGCTGTTGCGGCACAACGAGATCGAATCGCGGATGTTCTTCGTCGCCTGCGTCGACGACGACGTGGTCGGGTGGGTCCACATCAAACACCCCGAGGTGGCGAAACTCGCGCACACGGCCGAGTTGACCCTCGGAGTGCTGGAGGCCTACCGGGGCAACGGGATGGGGAGTCACCTGCTCTCCCGCGGCGTCGAGTGGGCCGGCAATCAGGGGTACGAGAAGCTGTACAACAGCGTCCCGGCCACCAACGAGGGGGCAATCGAGTTCCTGCAGTCCCACGACTGGTCGATAGAGGCCACCCGGGAGGACCACTACCGCATCGACGACGAGTACGTCGACGAGGTGATGCTGGCCCGGGAGCTATAACTCCAACTCCATCTCGTGTTCGAGGCCGGACCCGCTGGTCGTCTCGAAGCCGACCTTCCGGTAGAGGTTCATCGCGACGTGGTTCGAGCGCTCGACCGACAGCCAGACGTGGTCGACGCTGTCTCGCTGTCCGGCACCGAGGAGACACTGGATCAACTGCGATCCGATGCCCGATAGCTGGTAGTCGCCGTGGACGAAGATGGTCAGTTCGTGAGTCCCGTCCCCACAGTCCAGCAGCGTCGCGTGCCCGACGGTGTGGTCGCCGTGGACCGCGACCACCTCGATGCCGGCGTCGAGGACGTCGAGCCAGTCACGGATCCGGTCCTCGCCGACCGGCGGGAGTCCCTGTGCGCGGTCGCTGCTGTCGAACTCGACGTACATCGCGGCGAGGGCGTCCCTGTCGGCCGGCGTCCGGATCGTTATCTCCCGCCCCGACTTGTCGACGAACTCGTGGGGCGGGCGCTGGAAAGTCGTCGTCACAGCGGCGTCCTCGTATGTGTTCATGAGAGGGCTGTCGCCTTGAGCTTAGGGTTCCGTGGGTAAACCCTTCGCTCGGATTCCCAAGTGGTGGGTATCCAGTCACTGCACGTCACGACGAGTGAAGTACGCAGCGCTCGCGGCCACGAGCAGCCCGGTCGCGGCGAGGAGGATTGCCGCCCCCAGCCAGTCGTAGCTCCCCTCGACGAGGACGGCGGTCGGCGCGAAGTACCGCATCGGTGCGACGACGCCGAGCCACCCCACGTCGGCCACGACGACGACGGACTCGAAGAGGTACAGCGCGAATATCGCGACGAGTGCACCGCGCTGGGCGACCGAGACGCGACTGAACACGACCGACAGGACGAGGCCAAGCGCGGCACACGACAGCAGATAGGGTATCGACAGCAGGTGGACGACGGCGAGGTTGACGGGGTCGATGGGGTAGCCGACGGCGGTGGTCCCGACGAGGACGGCGGCGGGGACGACGACGTTGACGCCGAGGATGGGCACGAGCAGCGAGAGGAACTTCTCGGCGACGACGCGGCGCCGGGAGAGCGGCAGCGAGAGCAGGAGATCCATCCGTTTGCGGTCGACGTCGCCCGCGATCAGGGTCCCGCCGCTGTAGGCCAGATACATCCCGAGCAACAGCGTCCAGCCCAGCGAGTACAGCTCCGCCGCGAGAAATCCCTCGATGGTGTTCATCGTGGCGAGGTTGAACAGTTCGGTGAATATCTCAGGGAGGCTCTCGATGAACTGATCGAGGTCGATGTCGGTCTGTATCGAGGGGAACGTCCCGATGTACATCCCCGCGAACACGACCAGTCCGACGGTCAGATACAGCGTCCCCCGGACCCGGCGGCGGGCCTCGTAACGCGCGAGTTCAAGCATCGTCGCCCTCCCCGTAGAACCGCATAAAGACCTCCTCCAGCGGTGCTTCCTCCAGATCGAGGTCGACGAAGCGATAGGGTTCGAGCGCCGCGAGGAGGTCGTTGACGTCCCCGGTGTAGGTGAAACTGACCTCGGTCACGACGCCGGTGTCTGCGTCGGCGTCGGCGGCGGCCAGCATCGACGCCGTCCCCTCCTCGCGGACCGAGCGGTCGAGGTCGTGGACGTGGTCGCCCGCGAATGCGCCCTCGGGCACGCGGCCGACGATGCGGGCGCGGACGAACTTCCCACTGGCTCCCAGCAGGACGTCTATCGGCTCGGTAGCGACGAGACGGCCGTTCCGGAGGATACCGACCCGGTCACAGATCTGTCGGACCTCGCTGAGGACGTGGCTGGAGAAGAAGACGGTCGTCCCGCGGTCGCGTTCGGCGCGGACGAAGTCGTTGAATCGCTGTTGCATCAGCGGATCGAGGCCGCTGGTCGGTTCGTCGAGGATCACCAGATCCGGGTCGTGCATAAATGCCTGTATCAGCCCGAGTTTCTGGACGTTCCCCGAGGAGTACGCCCGGACCGGCCGGGACAGCGGCGGGTCGAACAACGCAAGCAGTTCCGCCCGTCGGGACTCGCCTTTGATCGACCCGTGGAGGTCGAGTATCTCCGTGCCGGTCGCGTCCTCGTCGAAGGACGGACTGGCCGGGAGATACCCGATGGACCGCTTGGCGTCGATCATCGCCGACTCGTCGGTAGCGTCGGCCCCGAGTACCGTCGCCGACCCGCCGGTCGGCGAGAGAAAGCCAAGCAGCGTCCGTATCGTCGTCGTCTTCCCCGCTCCGTTGGGGCCGAGGAAGCCGAACACCTCGCCGCTCTCGACGCTGAAACTGACGTCCTCGACGGCCTGTACGGTGCCGAACGACTTCGAGAGGTTCGAGACTTCGACGACGCTCATTGGCAATCCTACTCAGGGATGGCCTATGGTCTTTGCCGTGGGTTCTCACAGTGGTTCTTGTCGCTGTGGACGGTGGGACCGCCCGGGTTCGTCCTGCGGAGTGACA
>NZ_WPCA01000123.1 GCF_009741825.1 Halapricum sp. CBA1109 | reverse complement strand
ACTGCGACGCCGGCGCGGCGGGGACAACTCGCCAACGGAACTGATTTAGGCGCGCGTGCGGCACAGTCGACTAATGAGCGACCTCACCGAGGAGTACCGCCTCGACTACTTCGAGGAGGAGGGGTTCCACCGACTGGAGTGTCCGGAGTGTGGGGACCACTTCTGGACGCAAGACCCCGACCGCGAGACCTGCGGCGAACCGCCGTGTGCGGAGTACAGCTTTCTGGGCGACCCCGGCTTCGACGACTCGTTCGAACTCGCCGAGATGCGCGAGATCTTTCTCTCTCACTTCGAGGACCGCGACCACACCCGCATCGACCCGTACCCGGTCGCGGCCAACCGCTGGCGCGAGGACGTGCTGCTCACGCAGGCCTCTATCTACGACTTCCAACCGCTGGTGACTACCGGCGAGGCCCCGCCGCCGGCGAACCCGCTGGTCGTCTCCCAGCCCTGCATCCGGATGCAGGACATCGACAACGTCGGCAAGACCGGCCGCCACACGATGGCCTTCGAGATGGGCGGCCACCACGCGTTCAACGCCGAGGAGGGCTCCGACTACGCCTACGAGGGCGAGGTGTACTGGAAGGAGGAGTGTGTCCAGTACTGCGTCGAACTGTTCGAGGAACTGGGCGCTGACCCGAGCGAACTCACCCTCATCGAGGACGTGTGGGTCGGCGGCGGCAACGCCGGCCCCGCCTTCGAGGTCATCTTCAAGGGTCTGGAGTTGGCGACGCTCGTCTTCATGCAGTTCGAGCAGGACCCCGACGGCGACGTCGAGATGAAAGACGGCAACACCTACAGCGAGATGGACCGGTGGATCATCGACACCGGTTACGGCATCGAGCGCTGGACGTGGATGAGCCAGGGGACGCCGACGGTGTACGAGGCCATCTATCCCGAGATGATCGAGTTCCTGCGGGACAACGCCGGCCTCTCCTACACCGACGAGGAGGAGGCAATCGTCCGGGACGCGGCCCGGATGTCCGGGAGCCTCGACATCGACGATGTCGACGACGTGGAGGCCGCACGCGGGGCGATTGCCGACGAACTCGGCGTCGACGTCGAGCGCCTGCGCGAGTTGGTCGAACCGCTGGAAGATGTCTACGCCGTCGCCGACCACTGCCGGACCCTCGCCTATATGCTCGGTGACGGCATCGTCCCGAGCAACGTCGGCACGGGCTATCTCGCGCGGATGGTCCTCCGGCGCACCAAGCGACTGGTCGACGGCCTCGGCGTCGACGCGCCGCTTGACGAACTCGTCGACATGCAGGCCGAGCGACTCGGCTACGACAACCGCGACACCGTCCGGGACATCGTCCGCACGGAGGTCGAGAAGTACCGCGAGACGCTGGACCGCGGCGGCCGGAAGGTCCGGCAGTTGGCAGAGGACTACGCCGAGACGGGCGACCCCATCCCCGTCGCGGAACTGATCGAACTGTACGACTCCCACGGCATCCAGCCGGATATGGTCGAGGAGATAGCCGCCGAACGCGGCGTCGACGTCGAGACGCCCGACGACTTCTACTCGCTGGTCGCCGAGCGACACGGCGGCGAGACGGCCGCCGACGCGGCCGAGACGGTGCCCTACGCCGACCGCATCGCCGAACTCCCCGAGACCGACCGCCTGTACTACGACGACCAGCAGCGCATGGAGTTCGAGGCGATGGTGCTGGACGTGTTCGAGCGCGAGGACGGCGACTACGACGTGGTGCTGGACCAGACGATGTTCTACCCCGAAGGCGGCGGTCAGCCACCGGACCACGGGACGCTCTCGGGCGACGACGGCACCGTCGACGTCACCGATACCCAGCGAGTCGACGGCGTCATCCTCCACACGGCCGACGGCGACCCCGGTAAGGGGGAGTTCGTCCGCGGGAAGGTCGACGCGGCCCGCCGCCGGCAGTTGATGCGCCACCACACCGCGACCCACATTGTCATCCACAGCGCCCGGCAGGTCCTCGGTGACCACGTCCGGCAGGCCGGCGCACAGAAGGGCGTCGACTCCTCACGCATCGACATCCGCCACTACGAGTCGATCACGCGCGAGCAGGTCAAAGAGATAGAGCGCCGCGCCAACGACTTGGTGATGGACAACGTCGCAGTCAAACAGAACTGGCCCGACCGCCACGAGGCCGAGGACAAGCACGGTTTCGACCTCTATCAGGGCGGTATCCCGCCGGGCGAACAGATCCGGACGATCAGCGTCGCCGACGACATCCAGGCCTGTGGCGGGACCCACGTCGCCTACACCGGCGAGATCGGCGCGATCAAGATGCGCTCGACAGAGCGGATCCAGGACGGCGTGATCCGGTTGACCTTCGCGGCCGGCGAGGCCGCCGTCGAGGCGACCCAGAAGACGGAGGACGCTCTCTACGAGGCCGCCGACGTTCTCGACGTCTCCCCGGAGGACGTCCCGGAGACCGCCGAACGGTTCTTCGAGGAGTGGAAGGCCCGCGGCAAGGAGATAGAGGACCTCAAAGAGCAACTCGCGACGGCCCGCGCCGGTGGCGGGGCCGACGCCGAGGAGGTCGAGGTGGCCGAGACGACCGCCGTGATCCAGCGCATCGACGCCGACATGGACGAACTCCGGGCCCAAGCCAACGCCCTCGTCGACGAGGGGCAGATCGCCGTCCTCGGCAGCGGTGAAAGCGGCGCCCAGTTCGTCGTGGCCGTCCCCGACGGTGTCGGCGTCAACGCCGGCGAGGTGGTCGGCGAACTCGCGGGGCGGGTCGGCGGCGGCGGTGGCGGCCCGGCGGACTTCGCACAGGGCGGCGGCCCCGACAGCGAGAAACTGGACGACGCGCTCGCGGCGGCCCCGGAGATTCTCCAGTCGGTGACCGCCGAAGACTAACAACACTCTGGCACGAGAGTAGCCACCTCCCCATTTTTCGTCCAGCTACTCTGTCAAGACTAGTTCTTAATATGCTATGATATTCAAATGGATAGTATGACGATTCAGAGACACATAGTCGTACTCTCGTTGAGTCTATTCATCGTTGTTGGGAGTCTGACTGGTGGTGTCGGGGCTGTTCCCGCGCTCACCGAGGAGGTATCAACTAACGCGACGGGTCACGCAACCAGTGTATCGCTGGCGGCGAACGACCAGACCACGGATGGATCGCGTATCGATATCGCGAGTTACGACCTCAGCACTGAGGGTGAGACTCTCGCCGTGTGGTCGCTATCGAATGGGTCACTCGATACCGTGATCGGATCAGTTGCTCCGGATACCTTGAGTGGGACCATCGAAATCGAACTTGATCAGACGCTGCAGGAAAACCAGACAGTCGCCGTCGCCGTTCATTCGTCCCAACCGATGACTGACAACGTCATCGTGAGTGATAGAGCGGAACTCACTATCGAAACTGTGCCGGCGTCGGTCACGTTCAACGATCAGACGAGCAGCGGCCAGTCGGTGGATATTGCCGCGTATACTCTCGGGAGCGACGGCGAGACTGTGGCTGTCTGGTCGGTCACCGAGGACGGGTCACCGGACCAGGTACTCGCGTCGGTGGCTCCATCCAGTTAGTCGGGGGCGACCTCGTTGTTGTTGGAGTCCGCTATCGACACGAATCAGACGCTCGTCGCTGCGGTCCATTCGGGCGATCCGACGGCCGATAACGTGCTGGCGGCTGATACGGCGGCAATTACTATCGAAACTGTGCCGGCATCGGTTACGTTCAACGACCAGACAAGCAGCGGCCGGTCGGTGGATGTTGCCGACTATGATCTCGGGAGCGACGGCGAGACCGTGGCTGTCTGGTCGGTCACCGAGGACGGGTCACCGGACCAAGTACTCGCGTCGGTGACCCCGTCGAGTCAGTCGGGGACTCTCTCGCCGTTTTTGGCGTCGGCTATCGACACGAATCAGACGCTCGTTGCCGCTGTCCACTCGGGCGACCCGACGGCCGACAACGTGCTGGCGGCCGATACGGCGGCAATCACTATCGAAACTGTGCCGGCATCGGTTACGTTCAACGATCAAATCATAAATGATCGATTCGTTGACGTCGCATCCTTCTCGCTCGGCAACAACGGCCAGACGTTGGCCATCTGGTCAGTCACCGAAGACGGGTCCCCGGGGCAGGTTCTCGGTTCGGTGACTCTGACGGCGGTGTCCGGGACGAAGTCGCTCGGGACTTCACCGTACGTTCGAACCAACCAGACTCTTGCCGCTACTATCCACTCGGGCGAACCGACGGCTGCGAACATCCTCGCTGTGGACACGGCCGATATCGCCGTCGACCTGAATCCGTCCGTCGGCGGGAATCCACCGGCGAGAACCATCGACGGTGATCGATTGCTGGAAGATATAACCGGTGACGGGAGCGCTGACCTCTTCGACGCGCTGTCGTACTACAACAACCGCAACACCGATGCGATTCAGAACAACCCGACGCAGTTTGATTTCGACAGGGACGGCGACACTGGCGACCTCTTCGACGCCCTCGCGCTGTGGAACGAGATCAGCGGCTGATCACCGGCGTAAAATTCACAGACCTCGACACGGACGGATCGACTATGTCCGCCGTCGACCCCTGGCGTGTCCTCGCCGTCTTCCTCCTCGCGGGCGGCCTCCTCTACACCGGCGTGGCCGGTTCCCAGGTGGCGTCCGCGCTCGATGCCAACGGCCACGACTACACGATGTCCCTCCACGAGAAAGACGCCCCCGACGAACCAGACGCGACCGTCTACGCCTACGAGAACCTCTCGGAAGACGCGCGGGGCGCGTTCGACGACCTCTACACCGGCGAGGCAAACAGTGCCACGGTCGTCCCCGAAGAGCGTGCCGAGTACCTCGCCGCGGAGACGGAACTCGTCATCTCCGACCGGATCAACGTCCGGTACCAGGGTGACATCTACTGGCTGTGGCTCGGCGAACGGGTCGAACGAGCGACGACCGGCCAGTTGGCCATCTTCGGGGCGATCAAGATGGCGCCGCCCCTGACGCTCGTCGCGCTTGGCGGCCTGCTGTACGCTCGCCGGCGTGGCGACTAGCGACCCTCGTCCAGCACCACGGGCACGCCGGAGGAGGCCACGTCCGCGGCGAACGCCCGCGAATCTATCTCCTGTGTCGAGAAGGTGTTGTAGTGGACCGGGAGCACGAGGTTCGGGTCGATTGTGTCGGCGAGTTCGGCGGCCTCGTGGCGATTCATCGTGAACCGCTGGCCGATGGGCGGACAGAAAAGCGAGCAGTCGATGGTCCGGTGGCCGGGCAAGACGTCCGTATCGCCGGGGTAGAGCACCCGCGTCCCCTCGACGTTCAGCACGTAGCCACAGCCGAAACCCTCGGGGTGGTAGGGCGTCCCGTCGGGGCGGGTGTTGGGGCCGTCGGGCCTGTTGTAGGCCGGCACCGACCACGCCGTCACGTCGCCGACCGAGAGGGAGTCTTTCGTGCCGACGCGCCGGACCTCGTAGCCCAACTCGGCAAGCGCCGGGAGGTCACGGCCCGGTGCCTGCGTGTCGATGCCCTCGAAGGCGATAATCGTCGCGTCCTCGTCGGCGACCCGTTCGATGCCGTCGGGGTCGTAGTGGTGGATGTGAGTGACACAGACGACGTCGCCGTCCTCGGGGCGGTAGTCCCGACTCGGCGGGTGGCCGATGTCCTCGGTGTCGGGTTCCCACTCGCCGGTCAGGATGCCGTAGCGGCCGGGGTCGACGTAGACGGTCGTGTCCTCGCCGGCGAGTTTGATCGTGGCGTATCCCAGCCACTCGACGGTGAGGCCGTCGTGTCGGACGGTCATTGACTGATATAGGGCTGCCGCGGGGATAAGTCGGCTGCTTCCGCCGGGGCGAACGACAAGGCTCAGGGGGACCTCCGCCGTAGCCCCCGGTATGCCGACAGCGAGCAACGACGGGGTCACCCTCCAGTACGTCACCGACGGGGCGGGGCCGACGGTCGTCTTCTGTGGCGAGGCGGGGCTGGGCGCGTGGCTGTGGAGCTACCAGTTGGGCGGGCTCCCGCCGACCGTCGAGACGCTGGTGTGGGAGTACCGCGGGACGGGTCGCTCGGACGCGCCGCCGGGACCCTATAGCGTCGAGACGCTGGTCGCGGACCTCGATTCGGTGCTCGCGGACCACGGCGCGCGCTCGGTCCACCTCGTCGGGGCCGGCCTCGGCGGACAGGTCGCCGTCGAGTACGCTCGCGACCACGGCCGCGCCGACACACTCACGCTGTTCGGGACGCCGCGCTCGCCCGCCGATATCGACGCGGATGCCCTCAACCGGGTGTGGGCCGACCCCGGCGACGCGGGCGCACTCCGGTCGTCGCTGTCGACGCTGTTCCGCCCCCGAGACGGTCGCGTCCCACCCCGAGGAGATGGACCGCATTGTTGGCTGGCGGCGCGAGGACGACGCCGACGCCGAGGGCTGGAACGCTCAGCGGGCGGCGCTGTGCGATCACACTCTCACCGACTGCTACGAGGTGACGACGCCGGCGCTGGTCTGTCACGGGACCGAGGACGCGGTGGTCGACCCGGCCGCGGGCGAGGCGCTGGCCGAGGCCCTGCCGAACGGGACCCATCGGGCGGTCGACGGCGGCCACTGCGCGTTCGTCGAGTCCGCACAGGCGGTCACCGACACGCTCGTCGGTCACTTAGAGGACGCCGGCGCGTTCGAGTGAGCGGCAGTACCTGCCGGTGCAGGGGTGTTTTTGACTCTCCGGGCGTTTGAGGGGGACGATGAGCCAGCCGACGGTCGCGTTGTTCGACGCCGAACACGACTCGCACAACAGCCGGAACTTCCGGCGGGAACTAGACGCCGAGGTCGTCGAGTTCCGGATCCAGTGCGGGGAGCGACCGACCGGCTACGACTTCGACGCCGCCGTCGTCACCGGCTCGCGCTCTTCTGTCTACTGGGACGAGCCGTGGATCGACACGCTGCGGGCGGTCGTCGCCGAGACGCTCGACCGCGGTATCCCGACGCTGGGCGTCTGTTTCGGCCACCAAGTCCTAGCGGACGTACTCGGCGGAACGGTCGAGCCGATGGGCGAGTACGAGATCGGGTACCGGACAATCGAGCGGCGGGCCGCGGACCCGCTGTTGGCGGGACTGGGCGAGGCGTTCACCGCGTTCACGACGCATTCGGACGCTGTCACCGAGTTGCCGCCGGGGGCGACGCTGCTCGCGGCGAACGACTACGGCGTCCACGGCTTCCGGAAGGGGCCGGCCTACGCCGTCCAGTTCCACCCCGAGTACGACACGACCAGCGCCCGCGAGGTGACCGAGGGCAAGGACATCGACCCCGAGCGGAAACGGCGCGTCCTCGACGGTATCGACCCCGAGAACTACAGGGCAGCCTGTGAGACGAAACGGCTGTTCGACAACTTCCTCGATGTCGTCGCCGAGCGCTCGACGGCGGCCGAGTCTACGGTGTCCGCCGAGGAACCAGCGCGGTCGGCGACCGACGACTAGGTCGGGACCCGCCTGTGGTCGGTCGCGGCGTCGAACGCCAGTTGCGTTCCGACGAGGGCGGCGACCCGCGAACACGATCAGGAGGACGTCGAGCGGTGTCGCCAACAGCCCCAGCGAGACGATGAGCGTCGTCGCGGCGGCCGGGGCGTGGCGGGCGTCGGTGCCCTCCATCGCCGTCGTCGTCAGCACGACAGACAGCGTCGCGCTCACGATCAACGAGGCCATCGCCAGCGACTGTGCCGGCGGGAGCGCCACCAGTGTCGCCGGCGCGGCGACGAGGTGGTAGGCGACGAACCCGGCGAGCGCACCGAGGGTGTGGCCGACCACGACCCGGCGCGGCGTCGCGGCGTCGTCGTCGGGCCGGACCGCAAGCAGGTACGCCGACGGGCCGAGACTCGGGAACACCAGCGGTTCGGCGAGGGCGACGGCGAGGACAGCGGGCACGAGCAGGAACCCGCCGGCACGGACTGCACGACGGATCGGACCGAACACACCGTCCCGTCGACTACCGGTAGGCAAAACGGTGTTGGACCCGGCGGGAGCGTTTTTGTCCCGTGGTACCGATTGTCGAGTATGCTCGATTACCTCGACCTCGCGGCGGACTGCTCGGGCGAAGACCAGATGATCCGACACACAGCCCGGGAGTTCGTCGCCGAACAGGTCGACCCGGACATCGGCGAGCACTTCGAGGCCGGGACGGTCCCCGAGGGCATCGTCGGCCGGATGGGCGAGTTGGATTTTTTCGGCCCGATGCTGTCGTGGGGGGAGCTGCCGGGCGTCTCGGCGACGGCCTACGGCCTGTTGATGCAGGAACTGGAGGCCGGTGACTCGGGTATCCGCTCTATCGCCAGCGTGCAGGGCGCGTTGGTGATGTACCCCATCGCCGAGTACGGCAGCGAGGCCCAACGCGAACGCTGGCTGCCGCGGCTGGCGGTCGGCGACGCCGTCGGCTGTTTCGGCCTGACCGAACCGGACCACGGGTCGGACCCGGCGTCGATGGACGCCCGCGCCGACCCCGA
>NZ_WPCA01000208.1 GCF_009741825.1 Halapricum sp. CBA1109 | reverse complement strand
GGGCCGCGTCGCTCCCCCGCGGTCGACCGGGTCCGGCGTGGCGTCGAAGCCCTCGCCGTCGCAGTAGGCGATCACCGACCGGAAAGCGGCGCCCCGGTCGGCCTCGGGTTCGGCGAGGTGCCAGATGCGCTCGATACCGATGGTGTCCTCGCGTACGCCGAGTACGGGCCCGGGAAGCCCTCCAAGGCGTCGACGAACAGCCCAGAGTCCTCGACGAACACCGGTTGCCCGACCGTCTCGTAGGCCTCGCGCGCGCCGCGGGCGGCTATCTCCCGGAGGTCGGGGCTCTGTATCTCGGTGTAGTCGAACTCGAACTGCTCGATGGGGTCGTCGAGGTACGTCTCGGCCTCGGCGACCTTCCCGGGGTTGCCGGTGACGAACCTGAGCATTCAGTCGACGATGACTTCGACCGGTTCCTCCTCCTCTTCGTCGGCCGTCCCGCCGTCGTCGCTGCCGACGTACAGCATCAGGCCGGCGACGGCGAGGACGACCCACGACCGCCAGTTAGCGAGGTTGAGGGTGTAGCCGATGCCGAAGGGCTTCTCGACGAGCATCCCCTCCTCGGGTTGCCAGTAGGCGGACAGCATCCGCCGGAAACTCGGTCGCTCGAAGTTGTAGGGGATTCCGAACAGTTCGCCCGATTGTGGTTTCTCGGCCATATCCGTCCCTACGGGTGGGGGTCCTAAGTCGCTTGTCCTGTCAGCCAGATTGGTACCGGCCCCGTCCCTCTATCTCCCGGAGGCGGTCGAGGACGGGGTCGGGGTCGGTCGCGGCCTCCGCGTAGGCGTCCTCGGCGGCCGCGATCAGGTCGGCCGCGTCGTCGTCGGTGCCGGTCAACGACTGGTCGAAGACGTGGAGGTCCATCGCGTAGTCCTCGGCGTCGTCGGTGAAATAGCCCAGTCCGAAGTCGATGAGGTACGTCCGGTCGGTGCCGCCGTCTCGCGCCCCGACGCGGACGTTGCGGGTCGTCGGGTCGCCGTGGACGAACCCGGCGTCGTGGACGGCCGCGAGATGCCGCCCCACGTCCCTGACGCGGTCCTCGGTCAGGGCGTCCCGGAGGTCCGCGCTCCCGACTGCCTCGAAGACCAGCGATCCCGACTCGACGTCGATGTCGCGTATCACCGGCGTCGGGACGCCGGCCCGCCGAGCGTGGCTGGTGAGGCGCGCCTCCAGTCTGGTCCGACTCGCCCGCAACCGCTCGTCGAGTTCGGGGTGGCGGTAGGTCCGTGGCTCCCGTCGCTTGGTCACGGTGTCGTCCTCGATGGTGACCGTCGCCTCCGCGCCTTTGAGCGCCTCGCCCGCCCGGACGCTGTCGCCGTCGGCGGTGAACGACTCGGCCGCCCGCCACGTCACCGGCACCTGATCGGGTCGGAAGTTCGCGTCGATTGCCGAGTCGGCGACGTCGATCGTGTCGCCGGCGGCGTGCATCTTCGCGCCGAGGACGGCGATCATCCCGGCGTTGTCCCGGAGAAATCGGGGCTCGGGCGCGTAGAAGTCCGCGCCGCGTTGCTCGCACATCGTCGCCAACATCTCCCGCAAGCGCTCGTTCTGGGCGACGCCGCCGCCCAGCACTAACTGCCCGCTGCCGGTGAGGCTCAGCGCTCGCTCGCTGACCTCGGTCAACATCGCGAAGACGTGCTCTTCGAGGCCCCGACAGACGTCTTCCACTGGGGTACCGTCGTCGTACGCCTGTTTGGCCGCGGACATGATGCCCGAGAACGAGAAGTCCATCCCCTTGACGACGTACGGGAGGTCGACGAACTCCCCGTCTTTCGCGTGGGTCTCGACCTTCGGGCCGCCGGGGTGAGACCACCCGACGTGGCGCGTGAACTTGTCGATGGCGTTGCCGACGCCGGTGTCCATCGTCTCGCCAAGCACGCGGTAGCGGCCGTTGCGATAGCCGAGGATGTGGGCGTTGCGCCCGAGGCGTTGAGACAGACCGGCGAGGCAAAGCCCGAGCGGTGGCGGCCGATCTCCAAGTGGGCGACCATGTGGTTGACGCCGACGAGGGGGACGCCCAACCGTAGCGAGGTGGCGCGGGCGGCGGTGCCGACGATGCGGAGACACGGGCCCAGTCCCGGGCCGCGGGAGAACGCGACCGCATCGACCGGTGGCTCCGTACTGTCTTCCCCGCGTTCGTCGGCCCACCCGGCGGCGGTGTCCAGCGCCTGCTCCACCACTTCGGGAATCGCCTCGTGCATATGCTCGGCGGCCTCGCGGGGGTGGATGCCGCCGCTGTCGGGTTCGTAGGCGTCGGTGTGGATGGCGACGCGTTCGTCGTCGGTCCGTGCTGTCGGGTCGGTGGTCTCGAAGACGGCGGCCGAGGCGGCCCACGCGGTGCCCTCGATGCCGAGGACGCGACGACGCTCCATACAGAGCGGTACGCGGGAGGCAAAAAGACGACTTCGGTCTCAGTCCGCGGCTTTCCGCGGCCCGAGGACGTACTGTCGGGTCACGTCCACCAGCGCCTTCCGGTACTCGCTCTCGTCGGGGTCGGCCGAGAGCGCGGCGAAGCGCTGTTTGAACCGCTCTAGCTCCACGTCGGGGGCATCGCGTGCGGCCGCGTGTGCGAGGTCGTATAGCCGATGGTCGGTTCCGATCAGGTCGTGGCGCTCACACAGCGCCAGCGCGAAGGCGGCGTTGACGGCCGTGATGTCGGGGTCAGCGGCGGGGGTCAGGCGGTCCGGTGGGTCCGCCTCCTGCTCCCGGGACCGCTTCGTGTGAATCGCGTCCCACGCCGGGGGGTCGGTCGGCCGGTCGGCGACGGCGGCCGCCAGCGTCGACTCGAAGAAGCCGACGAGTTTCCCGCCCGGCGCGAGGCCGACCCAGAGGTCGTCGGCGTAGATGTCCTTCATATGGTTGGCGATCTGATAGCAGTGGGCGACTTTCCGGCGCTCGACGCTCCGGCCCGTCAGCGCGAGGAAGAGTGCCTCTTCGACGGACTGGGTGTGTGAGGGGTGGCCCCGTTCGTTGTGACGCATATGCGCGAACTCGTGGAGGGCCAACTCCCGGGCCATCGCGCTGGTCGCGGCCTGTCGGGAGATGACCAGATGGTGTGTCTCGTCGTGGCTGACCCGCGTCCGCTCGTCGGGGTCCGCCCGGACCTCGACGTGGACGGGCATCGAGAGGTCGTGTTCCGTCTCGAACAGTCCGCGTGCGCTGAGGAACGGTTCCGCCGGGCCGCCGGTGACCCGCATTTTCATGTGTGACCTTACCACGGGTCGGAACGGTATGACTCTTTGGGCGGTGGCGAATCTACGGCGTCCGCGTTCGCTGGCGCTCACGC
>NZ_WPCA01000181.1 GCF_009741825.1 Halapricum sp. CBA1109 | reverse complement strand
GACGACGGCAGGAGTCTCGCCAGGCTCGGCAGTTGTTCGCTTGAGTCTGTTCCGGACCCGAGGCCAGCGGCCGAGGGTCCGGCTTTTTCGCCCACGTTTTTGCGCGAGTGGTGATGAGCGAAGCGCGGCACCGAACGTAGAGAGGGGCCGCGATGGCGAACGGGACAACCGTGAGCCAAGCGAATCACCCGGGCCGAAAAAGGTGGTCTCACAACACCCGCGAGGAGATCGACAAACTGGTCGACGTGCAGAGCCTCCAAGCGAGGTGGTCAGCCGGCCGGCACCGTCACAGCGGGTTCCTCGTCCTCGTCCGGTTCGACGCGTGCGAACGTCAGTCTGACCGCGGTACCGCCGAGGTCGCTCTCCACGACGGCGAGGTCGCCGCCGGCGTTCTCGACGATGAGGCGGACCAGCCACAGGCCGACGCCCTCGGAGTGGTCGAGGACATCCTCGACGGTCCCCTCGATGGCCGTCCGTTCGACGTCGGGGATGCCGGGGCCGTCGTCGTCGACGGTGATCCGAAAGTACTCGTCGTCGCCGTCGACGGTGACGACGACCGTGGCGTCCGGGCCGGCGTGGACGATGGCGTTCTCGACGAGTTCCGAGACGGCGAAGCCGATTCGGGCGGGGACCATCGTCACGATGCAGTCCGGGCAGTCGACGGCGATGTCGGCGTCGGGGTCGCTCTCGCGGTGCTGGTCGCATATTTCCGTGACCGCCTGACAGAGGTCCTGTTGGACCCGTCGGGCGGACTGATCGTCGGAGACGCCCCGGAGGAGGCTGGCCTTTTCGGCGAGCGTCCGGAGGCGGTCGCTCTTGCGTTCGATCACCGCGAGATGCGGGTCGGGGTCCTCGGCCTCGGCGGCGGCCTCGGCCCGGCCGGTCAGCACCGTCGCGACGTTCCGGAGGTTGTGCCGAACGATTCGGTGGAAGATGCTCAACTCGCGGTTGCGCTTTTCGAGTCGGCCCTGCGTCTCCGCGTACGTGTGTCGAGCACGGCGCGTCAGCCAGTAGATCAGGCCGCTGGAGACGAGGACGAACAGCGTCCCCTTCGTCGCCTCGATCCAGAGCCGGATCTCGCCGTCGTCAGTCAGCGCCCACAGCACGCCGTCGGAGAGGTATATCCACGAGAGCCCGAACACGAGGTAGACACCGGCGATACGCAGCGGTGTGAGCCGCGGCATCGGCACCGACGGAATCTCGTCCAGACTGGCCATACTGAGAGGAATTATCTAACGTACGGGTCGGACGGGCAAATGGTTGGTGGGCGTGGACTGTCGGGGACACGCAGGGCCCGCCGGAAAGACCGTGCGATTGCCCCTCTCGGAACGTTTTTTCGGGCTGACACACCAACGAGTAGCTACCAATGGGTATCGGAGGCTCGGATATGTACCGGCAGCAGATCCTCGATCACTACAAGAACCCCCGCAACTACGGGGAGATCGAGGACGCGACGTTCACCCACGTCGGCGAGAACCCGATGTGCGGCGACACCATCGAGATGGACGTGGTTCTCGACGACGACGAGGAGACGATAGAGGCCGTCGCCTTCCGCGGTGACGGCTGTGCTATCTCGCAGGCGTCGGCGTCGATGCTGTCCGAGCAGTTACAGGGCACGTCCATCGAGGAACTCCGGGAGATGGACAGAGACGACATCACGGAGATGCTCGGCGTCGACATCTCCCCGATGCGGATCAAATGCGCCGTCCTCGCCGAGAAGGTGGCCCAAGACGGCGCGGAGATATACTTCGGCGAGAAGGACCTCGACAAGACGCGAACCGAGAGCGACGACCCGGACGTCCCCGAGTAGCGGAGCGGTGCATCGGTCGCCGCCGCATCGGCCTCGATAGTGCACACCCGAGCGAACGGCTGTTTCTCCGGCGAAGCGGCGTCCGTGGCGTAGCGCTTACAAGTCGGCGGGGACCGCAGTGTGGGTATGGACTACGAGACGCCGCAGTTCTACCGGGTGATGCAGTACGCGGCGCGGGCCGACCGCGACGTGGTCGATATGGTCTCGGGGAGCCCCGACTGGGACCCGCCGGCGGCGCTCCGGGACGGGCTGCGCGCCTACGCCGACGCCGACCCCGAGGCGTTCCAGTATCCGCCCAGCGCCGGCATCCGGCCCCTCCGGAAGGCTATCGCCCGACGGCGTGACGTGCCCGTGGAATCAGTCATCGTGACCAACGGCGCGGGCGAGGCCAACCACCTCGCGATGGCCTGCGGACTGGCGCAGTACAGCGGCGAGGAGATACTGCTGGTCGATCCGGTCTACCCCTACTACGCCGGGCGGGCGAACTTCCTCGACGCCGAGACGACCTACGTCACCGCCGGACCGACGGGGGAGCTAAACCCCGAGGCGGTCAGGGCGGCCGCGAGCGAGGACACCGCAGTCGTGGTGGTCAACAGTCCGAACAACCCGACCGGGGCCGTCTACGACGCGGCGACGATGCGGGAGTTGGTCGACGTGGCCGAGTCCGTCGACGCTCTGCTGGTCAGCGACGAGGTGTACGACCACTTCGACTACTCCGGGCGGTTCAGTAGCGCGCTGGCGGTCGACTCGCCGAACAGAGTCGTGACCGACGCCTACTCGAAGACGATGGCCATCACCGGGTTCCGGGTGGGGTATACGATAATCGAGGACGAGGCGCTCCGGGAGGCCGCCCGGACGCGACATATGCTGGGGACGGTGACCGGGAGTCGCCCGGCCCAGTACGCCGTGGCCCACGCGCTGGCGGCGACGACGCCCGAGTACTACGCGGCCTCGCGGCGGCGCGTCCGCGAGCGAATCGACCGGTTCACCGACGGCCTCGACGACATCGGTGCGGCCTACACCGACCCCGACGGCGGGTTCTACGTGATGGCACAGTTGCCGGACGTAGGTGGGGACTTCGAGGCGGTCTACGAGTTGATCGACGAGGCCGGCGTCGCCGGGATGCCGGGGGCGGCCTCGGGGAGAGCGTCGGCCCGTGGATCCGGTTCTCGATGTGTACCGACCGGGTCGGGACGGCGGTCGACCGACTGCGGGCGCACTTGGGGTGAGTTCGACCGGAAGCTACGCGTTCAAGAGGGTGCAGGCCGAACGACCGAGTATGGAGTTCGACAGAGCCACGACGCTCGGAGTGTTTCTGGCACTGGTCGTCGTCAGTGTCGGCGGCGCGTCGCTGACACCGATGGGATTCACGACGACGCTGATGATGGTCGCACCGTCGGCACTGATATTCGGCGCGATAGTGCTCGTTCTCGGCGTCAAACACGGCGAGTACCGCGCGCGCTCGGTCTGATCACGAACGGTCGGTCGAGGTGAGTTCCTCGATAGGCCCGGGGAAGAAATCGCTCGGGACCTGTCGGTTCCAGCGCGCTTCGAGGACGTCCAGAAACCGGTCCGAGAGCACGTCGTCGACGACATCGGGGACCGACTCGGTGTCCTCGTTGACGCCCATCATCCCCAACTCTAGCTGTGCGCCGGCCATATCGGCGTGGCCGCCGGCGCTACCGATCTGTCCGAACGCGTCCCGGAGCGCCTCCCCGAGGTCGACGTCGGCACCGCGAGCGCGGGCGGAGACGAACACCGTCTGGTCTTTGATACCGTGGACGAGTACGGTCGTCACGCCGTCGAGGTTCAACAACCGGTCGGCCGCCTGTGCCAGCGCGTCGCGGTTGGCGATGTAACCGACGCCGGTTATCAGCGCCGGACCGTGCTCCGTCCGGTTGGTGATAGCGGTGGCGATGGTCTCCATCGTCTCCGGGTCCACGCTGGGGCTCTCGAAGCGGTCGAGGGTGTCGAGGTCGGCGACGGAGACGAGCGTCGACGCGGCCTCGAAGTCCGCGGCGGACACCTCCCGCGAGAAGTTGTCGGTGTCGACGCGGATGCCGAACAAAAGCGCCGTCGCCACCGTCGGTTCGATGGCCACGTCGAACTGCTGGAAGTACTCGACCAACAGCGTGCTGGTCGCCCCGAAGTCGCTCCGGAGGTCGACGTACTCGGCGTCGACCGGTCCCCGCGGCGGGTGGTGATCGATGACGATGTCGATGGGCGTGTCCGGCGGCAACTGGTCGTTGACGCCGGGCCGGGAGTGGTCGACGAGCGCGAACCCGCCGAACTGGTCGAGGTCCGTCTCGCCGTCGACGTTCCGGAGGTCGAGGTCGAGGACGTTCACCATCGCCCGGTTCTCCTGGTGTGAGATAGAGCCGAAGTAACACGTCTCGGCGTCCGTACCGACCGTCTCCGCGAGGCGACCGAGCGCTACGGCGCTGGCGATAGCGTCCGGGTCGGGATTGTCGTGGGTGACGACCGCGAGCGGTCCGTCGATGTCCGAGAGGACGCGTTCGAGGCGGTGCATCCGGGCGCCGCCCTCGCCGAGTCGGTCGACCACCGCGTCCGAGAGAATCGCCTCGGGATCGACGACGCGGTCGGCGGCCGACCGGACCGCCGCCGCGGCCGCCGTCGTCCGTCCCCGATCCGAGGGAGCCGAGCGTGACGCCGCGGGAACGGCGCTGTCGGCCGCGGA
>NZ_WPCA01000232.1 GCF_009741825.1 Halapricum sp. CBA1109 | reverse complement strand
CGTCGCCGTCGGCGTCGCGCGAGCGAGCGCGTGGATCCGCGGCCGCCCGCAGGAGTGGTCTCGGAGCCCCGTGCTGGCGGTGTACCTCTGGCTCAGCCTCGGCGTGACCGTGCTGTCGCTGGCGGTGACTGTCCTGATCCGGGCCCACTCCCGGCGCGGGAGTACGCGGCCGACGACCGGGCGGTCGAAGTGACCGAGAATCCGATGGCGCTGGCCAGCGGCCTCAGGAAGATTCAGCGGGCGACGAACGCCGACCGAAGCCTGCTCTCGACACTGTTCGTCGACGGCGACGAAGAGGGGACGCTGACCCGCCTGCTATCGACGCACCCCCCGATGGACGACCGAATCGACCGCCTGCTGGAAACCGAAGAACCCCGGGACCGAACGACCCGCCGGGGATGAGGAGGCTGCGACCGAGGGTGAATTAATAACTCGTTTGCCGTACGTTGTTAAATAACCCTATCAGAACCCCGTTTCGTAACAGTGGAGTTCATAACCGAGGGCGGATTAGGGGCAGACAATGAGCGACGATAGACAGCGTGGGGGCGGTGACCGAACCGATCTGGACCTCTCGGTCCCGGACATGGACTGTGCATCCTGTGCCGGGAAAGTCGAGAGCGGGCTGGAGTCCGTCGAAGGGGTCACGGGTATCCAGACCCAACCGACCACGGGACGCGTAGTCGTCAGCTACGACGGCGACCGGACGACGGTCGAGAAACTGATCGAGGCCGTCGAAGGCGCGGGCTACGGCGTCGAGAGCGTCGACGGCGAGGCGGTCGGGGCGGACGAGGAGACGGCACTTTTGGCCAGCGCTCGCGCGAAGAAGACCGGCGTCGCGGCGGTCCTGCTGGCGGTCGGGTTGGTCGGGGAGTTCCTCCTGCCCGGGCTAAACAGCAGGGTGGCGACGCTGTTCGGGAGCGACATCCACCTCGCGGACGTGGCCTTCCTGTTGGCCGTCGCGGTGGGCGGACAGACCATCGTCCGCAACGGCTACTACTCAGCCAAAAGTCACAACCTCGACATCGACTTCCTGATGTCGGTCGCCATCGGCGGCGCGTTGGTAGCGAGTCTCGTCTTCGGGGAACCGCTGTACTTCGAGGCCGCGACGCTGGCGGTGCTTTTCAGCGTCGCCGAGTTGCTGGAGCGGTACGCGATGGACCAAGCCCGGGACTCGCTGGAGTCGCTGATGGACCTCTCGCCCGACGAGGCGACGGTAAAGCGGGCTGGCGGGACCGAGACGGTGCCGGTCGGCGAGTTGGTCGTCGGCGACACCGTCGTCGTCAAACCGGGCGAGAAGATTCCGGCCGACGGCGAAGTCGTCGAGGGGACGAGCGCGGTCAACCAAGCGCCCATCACCGGCGAGAGCGTCCCCGTCGACAAGACGACGAGCGAGGAGGTGTACGCGGGGACCATCAACGAGAGCGGCTACCTCGAAGTCCAAGTGACCCGGCCCTCCGGCGAAGACACCCTCTCGCGGGTGATCGAACTGGTCGAGGACGCACAGGCGAACAAGACCGACCGCGAGCAGTTCGTCGAGCGCTTCTCGGCGTACTACACCCCGGTCGTCGTCGCCTTCGCCGTCCTCGTCACCATCGGGAGCCCCGCCGTGATGGGCGTCTCGTGGTCGACGGCAGTCGTCTACGGACTGACGCTTCTCGTGCTTGCTTGTCCCTGCGCGTTCGTCATCTCGACGCCCGTCTCCGTGGTTTCGGGCATCACCAGCGCCGCCCGCAACGGCGTCCTGATCAAGGGCGGCAACCACCTCGAAGCGATGGGGGCCGTCGACACCGTCGCCTTCGACAAGACGGGCACGCTGACGAAGGGCGAACTCACCGTGACGGACGTGATTCCGCTGGCGGGCAACACCGAGGCGGACGTCCTCCGGTGTGCCCGGGGGCTGGAACAGCGGAGCGAACACCCCATCGGCGACGCCATCGTCGCGGAGGCGGCCGACGCGGGCGTCGACGCGCCGCCGGTGGAGGAGTTCGAGAGCATCACCGGCAAGGGCGTGCGGGCAGACCTCGGCGGCCGGCAACACTACGCCGGCAAGCCCGGCCTCTTCGAGGAACTGGGCTTTGACCTCTCGCACGTCCACGCGACGACCGACGGCGGCGTCGTCACGAAGACTGCCGAGCAGTTGTGCGACCGCAACAACTGTCTCGACCTGCTCTCGGAGACGGTCCCGCGCCTCCAAGGGGAGGGGAAGACCGTCGTGTTGGTCGGGACCGACGAGGAACTGGAGGGCGTCGTCGCCGTCGCCGACGAGGTCCGACCCGAGGCCGCCGAGACGGTCCGGCGTCTCCGGGAGTTGGGCGTCGAGCGGACGGTGATGCTCACCGGCGACAACGAGCG
>NZ_WPCA01000229.1 GCF_009741825.1 Halapricum sp. CBA1109 | reverse complement strand
ACTCGTGGTCCGGGCTCCCACCCGTGTCCGTGCTGTCCGACCGGGACGAGCAGGTTCGTACTCGCCGCCGCGCCCGCGACTTCCGCGGCGATGTCCCCGAAGACGAAAAACGTCGCCTGCACGGTGGACCCGTCGGCTGAGTCCCCGGCGAGACCGCCCAGACAGCCCGCGAGCGCGCTTACCGATGCGATGCCGGCCGTCGCCGTCAGCAATCCGCGTCGTGTGTGCTCCATCCGTAGTTAATAATTCTATAGCCGATTATAATAATCCTTCTATCTGAGAAGATACTCAGTATTACAAAATAGTCGCGAGGTGGGAGACACGAGCGGCGAAGCTGTCACTGTCCCGTTGGGCGGAGTCGCCCGGTGAGAAGACGCCGACTGTTACTACCGACCGATGGTCCCCTGTCGCGTGACCGGGGCATCGGGGCCGAGGACGAACGCGACGAGCGTCGCGTCCTCCTCGGCGGTGAGGGACACGTCACCGCCGGTCACCAGCGCGCTCTCGGTGTAGCCGAGGGACTCGCCGCCGAGGGTGACCGCGCCGTCGAAGACGTAGAGGTAGGTCTCCCGGTCGGCCCGGGTGGGAAGCGTCGTCGTCGCGCCGGCCTCAAGCCGGCAGTCGTAGCAATCGACTTCGTTGCGGACATAGAACGGCGCGTCGCCTCCCTCGGGGCCGAACAGGTGTCGCCACTCGTTGTCTGCGGGGTCGGGAATCGGTCCGTGCTGGATGTCCGGGTCGAGGCCGAGGCTGTGGGGACGGACGAATATTTGGAGCATCCGCAGCGGCGGGTCGTCGGCGAGGGTCTCCTCGGCGTGCCAGAAGCCGCTCCCGGCGTTCATAACCAGCAGAGTCCCGGCGTCGGTGACGAGTTCGTTGTCCTGTCGGTCGTCGTGGCGCATCACGCCCGCGGGCACCCACGAGATGATCTCCTCCTCGCGGTGCTGGTGCATCCGGATGCGCGTGCCCGGGTCCATGAACGACTCGACGACGGTCGACAGCGGCCCGTAGCCGTGGTCGTCGTGGTCCGGCACCGCGCGCCCGGGGAAGTTGAAGTGTGTCCGGAACCCCCCTTGGTCTCGGGAAACGTCCGTCCGCGGGGCGGTGTAGATCCGCGCCTGTGCCCCGGTAGAGTCTGTCATCGGGATACTGTACATTCTCGGGCGGTATATGGGTTCTGCGGGGCGGTCTCTTACCCTGTCCGGCGCTCACGTCGGCCGATGCCGCCCTGTGGATACCCGAAATCGACCGTCGGTTGCAGTCCGGAACCGTCTTTCAATCGAGATTCTTATGCGGATCCGTTACGAGTAGTTATATACACGTGGACGACACTCGAACAGGCGCGGCTACGTTGGGAGCGACGGTGGACGAACGACGCGTCGGGACCGCCAGACAGTAATGGGGAAGGAACTGGAACGGGACCTGGGCCTGCCGTCGGTGACGGCGATCAGTATCGGCGCGATGGTCGGCAGCGGTATCTTCATCCTGCCGGGGCTGGCGATGAAGATGGCCGGGCCGGCGGTCGTCTTCGCCTACTTCCTCGCGGGCGTGTTGGTGTTGCCGGCGGCGCTGAGCAAATCGGAGATGGCGACCGCGATGCCCGAGGCCGGTGGGACGTACCTCTACATCGAGCGCGCGATGGGACCGCTGTTCGGGACCATCGCGGGCGTCGGGACGTGGTTCTCGCTGACGTTCAAGGGCGCGCTGGCGCTGGTCGGCGGCGCGCCGTATCTGGTGTTGCTGTTCGACCTACCGGTGACGCCCGTCGCGTTGACCGTGGCGGTCCTCCTGATCGTACTGAACATCGTCGGGGCGAAACAGACCGGTCGGATGCAGGTCGTCATCGTCGCGGCGATGCTCGCGGTGATGGTCTGGTTCATCGCCGCCGGCGCGCCCGCCGTCGAACCCACCAGATTCAGTGGCTTTTTCGACAGCGGTATCGAGGGTATCCTCGGCGCGACCGGGTTCGTCTTCGTCTCGTATGCGGGCGTGACGAAGATAGCGAGCGTCGCCGAGGAGGTCGAGAACCCGGACCGGAACCTGCCGCTGGGCATCCTCGGGTCGCTGATCATCACGGCGGGCATCTACGTCGCCATCGTGACGGTGATGGTCGGCGTCGCGGACGAGGCCGCCCTCGTCGACACGAACACGCCGATGCGACTCGCCGCCGAGAACGCGCTCCCTGCTATCGGCGTCACAGCGGTTATCCTCGCCGCGCTGCTCGCGCTGATCAGCACCGCGAACGCGGGCATCCTCTCCTCCTCTCGGTACCCCTTCGCGATGAGCCGTGACGGCCTCGCGCCGGACGTCTTCGAGACCGTCAGCGAGCGCTTCGAGACGCCGGTCAACGCCATCACGATCACCGGCGGCGTGTGCTCGTTCTCATCGCGTTCGTCTCCATCGACCAGATAGCCAAACTCGCCAGCGCGTTCAAGATACTGGTCTTTATCCTGATCAACGTCGCGCTGATCGCCTTCCGGCAGGGGTCCATCG
>NZ_WPCA01000213.1 GCF_009741825.1 Halapricum sp. CBA1109 | reverse complement strand
CGGACGTCTCGGGCAGGCCCAGCGCCGAGGCCATCCGGTCTACCTCGCCAAGCGCCTGCTTGAGGTTGCGCTCGCGGGCACTTTGGGCGCGGAACCGCTCGTCCCACGTCCGCAGGCGCACCATCTGGGAGCGCTTGCGCGGCGACAGCGACGACCCCTTGGCGTCGGTGTCCTGCCAGTCTATCTTCGTCGAGAGCCCCTTATCGTGGAGCGTGTTCGTCGAGGGCGCGCCCACGCGGGACTTGCGGTCTTTCTCGTTCGAGTCGAAGGCCCGCCACTCGGGGCCGTGATCGATCATATCCTCCTCGATGACGACGCCACAGGCCTCACACACTGTCTCGCCGCGCTTCTCGACGGCGATACCGTCCGCGCCACACTCCGGACAGGTGAGTTCGTCTGCCTGTTCGTCGGTCGTCTGTTCGTCCGTCTCGGTGCGTTCTCGGCGGTGTGATCGGAGGTTCGTGTTGGATTGTGCCATGGATCTGTGTTCGCGGTGTCGCTCTGGGGGACCGTCCGGGCCCACCCCACTGTTCTTATGTGCGTCCTCTCAGTCTCGTTTTTACTATCGTAGAAAACGGACCCCACATATAAAAAGATGCTACCTACACAGTGAGGTGTGCCCCGAACGCGGCTAGCGTGCCCCTCCGAAGGTGGCTCGGAGTACTGAAGTCGGTTTCTACGAGAGTGAAAAAAGCAAAGCGGTTAAACGAGTCTACGCCAAAGGGGCGCGCAGACCAACCGCGGCGGGGCGAGGCGGCCGCCGTGCGGAGACAGCTATGACACCGAACACTACACCGGACGGGGTCGGCGGCACGGTCGAAGAGTGCGTCGACGTGTTGCAGTCCTTCGAGTTGACGGAGTACGAGTCCAAATGCTTCGTCGCGCTCTCGCGCATCGGCCACGGCACGGCCAAGGAGGTGAGCGAGGTGGCTGACATCCCGCAGGCGCGGGTGTACGACTGTATGGACGCGCTCGCGGACCGCGGGCTGGTGGACGTCCAGCAGTCGAAACCCCGACGCTTCCGCGCGGCCACCACGCGGGAGGCGCTGCGAACTCTCGACCAGTACTACAGCAGGCGACTCGAACGCCTCGACACCCTCTTCGACCGGTTGGAGTCCCCCGAGCGCGAGGTGAGGCGGGCGACATCTGGGTCATCGAGGGCTCCGAGGAAGTCAGCGGCCGCCTCCGGCAGTTGATCGAGGACGCCGACTCGGAGGTCCTGCTGGCCGTCGCCGCGGCGGACCTGCTGACCGACGACTTGCTGGCCGCCATCGACGCCGCCACCGCCCGCGGCGTCGAGGTGCTGGTCGGCTCGCCCGGCGGGGAGATACGCGAGGCCGTCGCGGGCACCGGCGCGGACGTGACCGTCGTCGAGACGTGGACGTGGTGGGAATCTTACCCCATCCGACCGGGCGCGATGAGCGCCGTCTGTATGGTCGACAGCGACAGTATGCTGGTCAGCGCCGACGCCGGGTCCTCGCTGCCGGGCGTCTCGACTCACCGCGCCGTCTGGACGGATAGCTCCCGGACGCCGCTGGTGAAACTGCTGCGGCCCCTGTTGACGACCGCTATCTCCCAGCAACCGGCCGACGCCTGAGCGCGGTCACCGCTCTTCGACGGTCATCTCCAGTCCGCCCCGGGGGTGAATCGTCAGCGACGGCCGTAACTCCAACTGCCCGCTCCGCTCGGTGTCGAGGCTGTACTGCTGTGCTATCGTCCCCATAATCACTTTCGCCTCCAGCAGCGCGAGGTGCTTGCCGATGCAGTGACGCGGGCCGCCGCCGAACGGGAAGTACGCGAACCGCGGGCGGTCGTCCTCGCCCGTCCACCGGCCGGGGTCGAACTGCTCGGGACTCTCCCAGTAGTCCGGCGAGCGGTGGACCGCCCACTGGGGGAGCATCACCGACGACCCCTCGGGGACGCGATACCCCCCGAGTTCCACGTCCGTCGTCGGCTGGCGGAAGATGACGTACACCGGCGGGTACAGCCGGTTTGACTCCTTGATGACGCGGTCGATCAGGTCCATCTCCCGCACGTCGGCCATCGTCACCGACCCGTCACAGATGGCATCGACCTCCTCGTGGACCTGTCGCTCTATCTCGGGGTGGTTCGCCAGCAGGTACCAACTGTAGGTCAGCGTCAGCGCCGTCGTGTCGTGGCCCGCGAGCAACATCGTCACCACCTCGTCTCTGAGTTGTGTCTCGCTCTGTTCGCCGCGGTTCTGTGCGCGCAACAGTATCGAGAGGACGTCCATCGGCGGGTCGTCGTCGTCCTCGTGACCCTCCGTCCCGCGGCGCTCGGCGATTATCTCGTCGACGACGCCCTCCAGTTCCGAGAGGGCCGCCTGGTACTCGCGGTTGTCGGGCGTCGGCACCCAGTCGGGCGTGATGAACCTGATCGGGTCGGGTTCGAACCGGGCACCGATGGGCTCTAAGTTCTCCCTGATGATCCGGCGCTGGCGCTCGCTCAACCGGACGTCGAGCATCAGGTCACAGATCACGTCGAGAGTGACCGCCGTCATCGCCAGTTCCACGTTCCGGCGGTCGCCGTCGGCCCAACTGTCGACCATCGTCTCGGCGTGGCCGGCGATGGTGTCGGTGAACCCCTCCAGTCGGTCCATCATAAACGCGGGGTTGGCGAGTTTACGCTGG
The DNA here is from genome assembly GCF_009741825.1 of Halapricum sp. CBA1109. Classification (GTDB taxonomy): domain Archaea; phylum Halobacteriota; class Halobacteria; order Halobacteriales; family Haloarculaceae; genus Halapricum. Next base: position 501 of record NZ_WPCA01000213.1, on the reverse strand, counting down.
GACTGCCACGTCTCGCCCTCGCTCAACAGCAGTCCCTCGCCCAGCAAATCGCCGATGGCGTCGTCCTGGAAGTCGGGTTTGACGTAGTTCGCGTCGTCCGCGACGAGCACCTGCTGGATGTCGTCGGGGTTGGTCACCATATAAGTGTCCAGCGGCCCCAGATTCAACTGGACGACGTCGCCGTAGGCGCGTTCACAGGCGGTGAGAAACCGGAACGGGTCGTCGGCGTACTGGCGGGCGTTGCCGAACAGGGGGTCACCTTTCGGCCGTGGCGGAGTCGAGTTCATTACCGTGGGTCAGGGTTGCATCGCCAAAAGCACACGCCCCACCGCCGACGCCGGTCCGCACGGTATGGTGAAACGGTAGTGTTCAGATAAGTACCGAACAAAGAGTCTGTTTCTGCCGGTCAACCAACCGAATCCTGGTGGCCTGCGAAAATCGAACGATTTCGGGCGCGAAGACGGCGTCTTCCGGCGAAACTGAAAGGGCGGAGGCCAGTTC
>NZ_WPCA01000230.1 GCF_009741825.1 Halapricum sp. CBA1109 | reverse complement strand
GCGGCATCGGCCGGGGAGCCCTCGACCGGCGCGGACGGAGCGGTCCAGCGGTCGTCCTCGGGGAGGAGCAACAGCCGGCCGTCCGCGCGCAGGAGTGCGACTGCGACGTGCATACGGCCCCAGTGGGGTGTCGGCGACAAAACGCCACTGCCGCGACGGGTTCTTGTCCCGAGCGGTCGAGGGAGTGGTATGGACATCGCCATCGTCAGCGATTCGCACATCCCCTCCCGGGCGCAGTCGATTCCGGCGTGGGCGCGGCGGGAGATACAGACGGCCGAGTACGTCCTCCACGCGGGCGATTTCGACTCGACGAAGGCCCTCGCGGACGTCCGAGGCCTTGCCTCGCGGTTGGTCGCCGTCGGCGGCAACACCGACCCTCGGGGACTGGACCTGCCGACCGTCGAAACCGTCGAGTTGGGCGGCGTCCGCTTCGTGTTGACCCACGGGGCCGGGTCGAAGCGTACCTACGAGTCCCGCGTCGCGGGCATCGTCGACGACCACGCGGGCGAGAAACCGACCGTCGGCGTCGCCGGTCACACCCACGAACTGCTGGACGAGACGGTCGAGGGCTACCGCCTGCTCAACCCCGGCAGTGTCACGGGCGCGGCCCCGGCGGACGCGGCGACGATGCTGACCGCGACGGCGAGCGACGGGGAACTGGACGTGACCGTCCACCGGGCGTAGTTCCGGTGCCCGAGAGACGGAAAATCTCGCTATAATTCCCGGATTTGTCTAAATACCTCTATTTTTGGATAATACTTTTCAATTCAGGGCGCGAAGCTGTAGATATGCTCAGGCCCCTGCTGGAGCGGTTGCGGTCGTGGTGGGCGGTCGAGGACCCCGAAGACCGCATCGAGGGCGGCGACGGCCCGTACCTCGACCCGGCGTACAACGGCCGGTACACCGCCGAGCGGCGACTCGGACAGCTCTCGGAGGCGGCCGAGGAACACGAACGGCGGTCCGACGGCGACTGAGCGGACTGTGAACGTTCAGCACGGTCGGCAGCGCCTGCTCCTAGCGGCGTCCTTTTTATCGGGGACCCCCCAGAGGGGCGTATGGAGGTCTTCGCGGTCCCCGACCTGCCCGAGATAACCGCCGGCGACGACCTAGCGGCGCTGATCGACCAGCGAGTCGACCTCCGGCCGACGGACGTGGTCTGTGTCGCCAGTACCGTCGTCTCGAAGGCCGAAGGGCGGGCGTACGATATGTCCGACTTCGAGGCGGGCCAGCGGGCGCGAGCCATCGCCCGGCGTCTGTCGGGAATCACTGGCGAAGACAAAGACCCACGCTTCGCCCAGGCGGTGTTGGACGAGAGCGAGGAGCTACTGATGACCGCGCCGTTTCTACTCACCGCCACCCGTTTCGGCCACATCACCGTCAACGCGGGTATCGACCGCTCGAACGTCCCCGGATCGGACCTGCTGTTGCTGCCCGAGGACCCGTCGGCGAGCGCGGCCGCGCTCCGCGAGGGGCTGTCCGGGTCGCCGCCGGTCGTCGTCACCGACACCTCGGGGCGGCCGTTCCGCCACGGCCAGCGTGCGGTCGCGCTGGGGTGGGACGGGATGTGGGCGAACCGCGACTGGCGCGGGGAACCCGACCGCGACGGCCGCGAGTTGGGCGTGACCGTCCAGTCCGTCGTCGACGAACTCGCGGGGACGGCGAACCTCGTCACCGGCGAGGGCGACGGCGGGACGCCGGTCGCGGTCGTCCGCGAGTGGGAGTTCGGCGACCACGACGGCCACGATATGCTGTTCAGGGACGCCGAAACCGACTTCGTTCGACAGGCGCTGCGGCAGTGGAGCTACTGATGTACGGACTCGAACTCACACCGGAACACCCAGTCGGAACGCTCGCTGACTTCGCGGCCACGGCCGAATCGGCCGGCCTCGACGCCGCCTTCGTCAGCCACCACTACAACAACCGCGACCAGTTTATGGCGCTCACGGAGATGGCGTCCCGGACCGATGACATCGCCCTCGGTCCGGGCATCGCCAACCCCTACGAGACCCACCCCGTGACGCTGGCTTCCCGGATGGCGACCCTCCAGGAGGTGTCGGGAGGTCGCGGCCGCTTCGGTATCGGCCCGGGCGACGCGTCGACGCTGGCGAACCTCGGCTTCGATCAGGACGACGCGCTCCGGCGCACGCTGGAGACGTTCAAAGTCGCTCAGGAGCTCTGGGCGGGGGAACGCGTCGACCACGACGGCACCTTCCGGGCCGACGACGCCGGCCTGAACTACGAGGTCGAGTCCATCCCCGTCTACGTCGGCGCGCAGGGGCCGCATATGACGCGGATGGCCGCCAAACACGCCGACGGCGTCCTCTACAACGGGGTCCACCCGCGAGACGTCGAGTGGGCGGCCGATCAGGTAGCGAAGGGCCTCGAAGAACGACCCGACCACCGCGGGGAGTTCGACTTCGCCGCCTACGGGAGCGTCTCGGTGGCCGAGGACGCCGACGCCGCCCGCGAGGCCG
>NZ_WPCA01000252.1 GCF_009741825.1 Halapricum sp. CBA1109 | reverse complement strand
GTCCCCTCCCCGCTCGACTTCTGGGCGTCGCTGCGCGACGCCCCTACTTCCATCAAGTCTATCCCCAACAGCCCGCCGCCGACGGCCTCGCTGGCCCGCTCGACCAACTCAAGCGCCTCCTCGTCCAACTCGAAGGTGTCGGTGTCGGCGCCCTTGGCGGCGTTGGTGATCCAGTGGTCCGAGGAGCGGACCATCGCCGCGACCGGTTCGCCGTCGGTCGCCAGCACGCGGATGTCCCGACCGGGCTTGTCGACGAACTCCTGGACGTAGAACACCTTGTGCTCGTAGTGGCCCAGCGTCTCCTTGTGCTCGAAGACGGCCTCGGCGGCGTCGCGGGTGTCCAGTTTCGCCATCAGGCGACCCCACGAGCCGATGACCGGCTTGACCACGCAGGGGTAGCCGAAGTCCTCGACGATGTCGAGAGCGGAGTCTTTCGTGAACGCGACTTCGGTGTTGGGCGTCGGGACGCCCGCTGCCTCCAACGCGAGGCTGTTCTCGACTTTGTCCGCACAGATCCGGGCCGTCTCCGGGCTGTTGACGATGGGCACGTCGTAGGCCTCGGCGAACCGGCTGATGTAGCGGCTCCGGCTCGTCGCCAGACACCGGTCGAGGAGGATGTCGACGTCCTCGAGGGCGGCCGGCGGGTCCGAAATAGAGAACCGCTCGCGCCGGACGTCTATCTTCACGACCTCGTGGTCGCGCTCTCGAAGCTCCGACAGCAGGAGTTTCTCGTCCTTGCGGATGCGTGAGTACAACAGTCCGACGGTCAACCCGGCCGCGCTCACGGCTCACTCACCCCAGTCTTCTTCGAGTTCGGGCGCGTCTCGAGGGCGACCGGGTCCGTCCCGACTACCTCGAGTTCGGCACCGCAAGTGGCACAGTCGACTATCTCTCCCGCTTCGAGGTCCTCGTGTAGGGCCACGTCGGCCCCGCACTCGACGCACTCCGTCATAGATACCGCTATCTCACGCCCGTATCTACTTAATAGCTTCGAACCTATCAGGATTCAATAGTAGCAAAAGCACCGACTAACGGCTATCAGCGGCGCAACGAACGGCGATAGGTTTCGAGTGTATACTAAATCTGGTAGGTTGGCCCCTCGCGGGGTCGCCGCCTACACATACGTCTCGACCTCCGCGTCGAGTCGCTGGGCTGCCTCGGCGAGCGCGTCCCGGCGGTCCGTCAGCGCAGCCCCGTCCTCGGCCAGCGTCGCCGCCGCGGCGTCGATGCTCTCGGCCACCGCGTCGGGGGCGGGACCGCGCGTGAGTCCCGATCCGCGACACTCTCGACGGGGTCCAGCGCCGATTCGACGGCCTCGCGGTCGACGTACGCCGACAGCGACTCGCCGAGGATGGACTGTGCGGCGGCGTCCAGCGTCTCGAAGGCGGGGCGGCCGCGCCGTCGTCCATCCCCGCCGCCGCCTCGGCGACCACCTCGTGGGCCGTCCGGAACGGGACGCCGGCCATCGCCAGCAGGTCCGCGAC
>NZ_WPCA01000142.1 GCF_009741825.1 Halapricum sp. CBA1109 | reverse complement strand
CTGATACTGTTTGTTGTAGCTGTGTCCCGGTACGACCGCCTGCTGCCGGGCGGTCGATACCGAACTGACCTACAACAAACAGTGTGACGCATTTGCTCGAACCGGGTTCTTTTTTATTTGGCCGTGGCATATTTTCACGAGTTGACGATATGACGGAAACGTTCCGCGCGCAGGTCGACGCAGACGGGGGTATCGAGTACTCACGGGGGATCGCACGACAGCACGGTATCGAGGCGGGGGACTCGATCCGTGTGGAACTGATCGAGGTCTCGGCCGGGGACGGCCGGACGCGGTCGGAACCGGGCGAGGTGTTCGTCGTCGACCTCGACCCGGGTCACTCGACGTCGTTCGCACTGCCTGGCGAACTCCGCGAGCAGTACGACATCACCGGCGAGGACATCGTCCGGTTGCGCATCCACCAAGTCATCACTGACGGCCGGGCGAGTACGCTCGGGGACGCCAGCCTCGTCACCCCGCCGGAGGGCGAACCGGTGTTTTCGGAGGTTGCGGGCCGCGACCGCCGGGTGACGTTCTCGGAGGGGATTGCGGAACTCCACGACATCGAGCGCGGCAACTCGGTTCGCGTGACGCTGACGGAGGTGACGATGCCGTGGGGCGAGACGGTTCAGGAGGATGTCGGCGAGACGTTCGTCGCCGACCTCTTCGACCACGACCCGACCGCGTTCCGCATCCCCGAGGCGTCTGTGAGGCGTACAAGATCCGCGAGGGCGGGTTCGTCCGGTTTCGGCTCCACGACATCATCAAGGACGGCGAGGTACAGCGTATCTCCGAGGATGCCTCGCAGTCCTCGTCCGACCGGGACGCCGGCCGCGACATCGACGTGATCCACACCCGCGAGGAGCCGATGCCCGACCGCGACCCCGCCGGAACCGACCAACCAGTCGGGACCGCGTCCGGCCGCACGGACGGGTCACACCGCCCGGTGGCGCCCGACCACCCTCCGGAGGAGCGCCGGACCGACTCGCCGGACGGCGACCGCCAGCGTCACGCCGCGGCGGCCACCGACGAGGCCCCTGGTCGCGCCGATGGGGCCACAGACCCCCCCGACCGGGAGGTCCCCGACCGACAGTCGACGACCCAGCACTCGCTGTCGGCCACCCGCCCGGACAGGGAGACCGTCGAGGCGTACGTCCCGGGCCACGACACCCGCGAACTGCTGGAGGCCATCGTCGCCGACGCCTTCGCCTCGTTGGAGTACGACGTGACACCGAACGCCCGCAAGGCGACCGGCAACGGCAACGCGGTCAAGGAGATAGACGTCTGGGCGGAGAAACCGGGCGTCACCTTCAGCGCCTACGCCTCCTGCAAGAACCACGAGAACGAGGTCGGGACACCCGTCATCGACCGCGAGGCCGGGCGGGTCAACGCCCTCCAGCAGTTCCCGCACCTCAAGGTCATCGTCGCGCCGTCGTTCAACGACAACGCCCGCGCGGCCCTGGACAATCGCGGGTTCGTCGGCATCGAGACGGGCGACCGCGCGACGATGGACAACGCCGGCGAGGTGTACGACCGCGTCCGGACCCAACTGGCCGACCTCTCGCTGCGCCTCGCTCCACCCCGGGTGCAGGACCTCGCCGAACGCGTCGATCAGGTCTCGGCCGAACTCTCCTCGCTGTCGGGGGAACTCCGGGACTTGGAGGAACCGACCCGCCGCCGCTAGGACCGTCTCGCCCGTTCGCGGGTCGTCTCCGCGATACCGGCGTTGGCCGCACAGTTCAGGCAGGCGTGGACCGCGTCGTTCTCGTCGCCGAAGACGCGAACGAACTGGTCGGAGACGTGGCCGCCACAGTTGTCACACGTGGGCATACCTCTCCCTCGGGTCTCCCCCTTCAAAACCGCTTTTCGAACTCTCACTCAATTCTCCCGCAAATTCCCCGACTCGTTCGCTGCGCTCGTGACGGGAGCTACTGGAACTCGGCGGTCAGTGCCGGCACCACGTCGGAACCACCTTTTTCTCCTCGGGTGGCCTCGTACCTCGGCCACCGCTCGTCGAAAAAGCTGGGCCAAAAAGCCGTCACTCGCTGCGCTCGTGACGGGAGCTACTGGAACTCGGCGGTCAGTGCCGGCACCACGTCGAATAGGTCGTCGACGATACCGTAGTCGGCGATGTCGAAGATGGGCGCGTTGGGGTCGTTGTTGATGGCGACGATGGTGTCGGCGCCTTTCATCCCGGCGACGTGCTGGACGGCCCCGGAGATGCCGATGGCGATGTAGACGTCCGGCGTGACGACCTTTCCGGACTGGCCGACCTGCCGGTCTTTCGGGAGCCAGCCGTTGTCGACTATCGGGCGGGAGGCCGACACCGTCGCGTCCAGTGCGTCGGCCAACGCCTGTATGATATCGAGATTGTCCTCCTCCTCGATGCCGCGGCCGACCGAGACCAGCACGTCGGCCTCGCCGATGTCGACGTCGCCGCCGCCGACCTCTTGGAAGCCGGTGACTCTCGCACCCAGCGCGGACTCGTCGATGTCGGCGTCGAAGGGCTCGATTGTCGCGTCGCCGTGGCCCTCGGCGGCCGCCCACTCCGAGGGTCGGACGGTGACGGCCGCCCGGTCGGCGTCGACAGCCAGCGTCGTCTCGACCTTCGAGCCGTACAACTCCCGTGTGACGACCAGTTCCTCGCCGGCGTCGACGCCGACGGCGTCGGTGACCAGCGGGATGTCCAGTCGCTCGGCGACGGCCGGCGCGTAGTCCAACCCGTTGACGGTGTTGGGCGCGAGCAGTAGGCTCGGCTCCACGTCCGCCCACAACTGCGTGAGCGCCTGCGCGTAGACGCCGTGGTCGAACTCCTCGCCGACGGCGACGGTGTGGATGGCGTCGACGCCCTCGCGGTTCAGGTCCTCGGCGAAGGACTCGACGTCGCCGCCGATAACCGCGAGGTGGAGGTCGCCGCCGGTGGCGTCGGCCGCCTCCCGACCGGCGGTCACGACTTCGTAGCTCACCGGTCGGAGGTCCCCGCGGCGGTGCTCGGCGACGGCCAGCACCGTCATGCCTCGCCCACCCCCTTCTCGCGGAGCAGGGCGGCCAACTCGCCGGCCGTCTCCTCGGCGCTGCCCTCGTACACCGTCGCCTCGCCCTCGGTCTCTGGTTCGTAGAGGCTGGTTTGTTCCATCGGCGAGTCGAGCGCGCCGGCGTCGAGGCCCAGATCCGACAGCGACTGCACGGCCAACTCCTTGCTCTGGGCCTGCCGGATACCCCGCAGGCTCGCGTACCGCGGGTCGTTGATCCCCGTCTGGATAGTCAGTACGGCCGGGAGGTCGACCTCGGTCGTCTCCTCGACGCCACCCTCCAGTTCGCGGTGGACCGACGCGACGCCGGCCTCGGTGTCGAGGTCGAGACTGTTGACGACTGCCGCCCACTCCCAGCCGATGGCCGAGGCGAGCGTGACACCGGTCGCGCCGAAGCCGTCGTCGGCCGCCTGCACGCCCGTGAGAATCAGATCGGGGTCCTCCTCCTCGACGACGGCCGAGAGTACCGTCGCCTTCGTCGCCGGGTCGAGCAGGCCAGCAGACGCGATGGCGTCGTCCCAGACACGGACCGCCCGGTCGGCCCCTTTCGCCAGCGCCTGTCTGATCGTCTCCTCGGTATCGGGGCCGCCGACGGTCACCGTCACGACTTCGACGTCCTCGCGGGCCTCGCTGATCTGGACGGCCGCCTCGATGGCGTACTCGTCCCACTCGTTGAGGTCGTAGCTGAGATACCGGTCGTCGATAGCGAGCCCGTCTATCTCGAACTCGTCGTCGACGGCGGCCACCTCCTTGACGGTCACCAGAACCTTCATACTAGTTCCTGATACGGGGCTGGCCGTTAAGCGTTTCCGCGAACTGGCCTACTCCTCGTCGTCGACGATATCCTCGTCGGGGAAGGAGATGAGGTTCTCGCGGCCGATGCGGAGCTTCTCGATACGCCCCTCTTCGGCCATCGACGACAGGAGCTGTGATACCTTGGCGTTCGACCACCCCGTCTCGGAGACGATGTTCGCCTGCTTCATCCGGCCGCCGTTGTCCTCTAAGAGCCGCTCGACGCGCTCCTCGTCGCTCAACAGCGCTTCGTCGACATCGTCGTCGTCCGTCGCCTCCGCTTCCGCCGTCGCCGCCGCTCCGGTGCCGCCGGCCGCCGCCTCGTCTACCCCCGACGCCTCGTCCGTCTCAACCGCCTCCTCGGTCTCCACCGGGTCGTCGCTCGGGGACGGTAACAGGTCGCCGTCGCGTTGGCTCGCCCCGTAGGCCACGACGGCGATGGCGCCGAGGAGGAGCGCGATCAACACACCGACGACGAGGCCGCCGTCCCCTCCCGTCCCACTGGTCCCCGGTGTCGTCGGTGCGTCCGTCGTCGCGGTGTCCGGCGGCGGGTTAGTGCTCCGACTGTAGACGACGTACGGCGAGTTCGGGCCGAACGTCACCGGGCCGCTCCACCGGAGCGTCTGGTTTTGAAACCCCTGGCTGGCGCTGATTATCTCGTGGTCGTCGGGGCCTCGGATCGTCAGCGTCTGGAAGGACTCAAGCCCCGGGAACCACCGGCCGGTGTCGCCGGCGAAGACGTCACGGACCGAGAGGTCCGATCCCTGGCGCTCGCCGAAGTTCGTCCACGTGAACGACAGGATCAGCGTGCCGTTGTCGGCTGTCATCTCGGTCCGTCGCTCGGTGTCGGTGATCTCCATCTCACGGCCCGCCGCGGCCGCGACGCCGTCGCTGGCGTTTCGGTACCGCTCTATCGGGAGCAGTCGGCTCTCCTCGCCTTCGAACTCGCTCGCTATCTCGGAGAAGTCCGCGCTGGTAGTCTGGTTGTCGAAGTGGACGGTCAGGCGTTCGGTCCAGCGGGCGTCGCCGTCAGCAGCCACGTCGACGGTGATCTGACTGGTCACCGTCGGAAGGCTCTCGTTCGCGTGGTCGACCGTCGCCGGTCGGTCGACCGTGGCCGGACCACTAGCGACCGCCGTCCCAGCGGCGGCTAGGGCCACCACTAGCAGGACGATGCCGAACCGGACGCACCGTGACCGCGCGGGCATGTGATTGCCAGTCCATCCGCCTCGGGGAAAACGCTTTCTATACATCTAATCGCGGCGCACAACTCCTCTCGCGCGGTCTCGCGTGGTTGATTGCAGTTCACCCCGCGGCCGTAGCAAGGTAGCTGGGTTTTAGTGAACCGACGACGTACGCCACCACGATGTCCCCGTCGCTCACCCGTCGCTCGGCCGCCGTCGCCGTGGTCGCGGCCGTCGTCGCCGCCGCCGTCTTGGCGGGTGTCTCCATCGCCGCCCCGGCGACACCGCTCGCCACGGACGGCTCGCAACCCCACGACGACAGCCTCGCCCAACCGCCGAACACGACGAGCTACCTCCACGTCTCCGAGAACCACCTCGAACAGTCGACGTACACGTCCGTCGGCGTCGACGTGCCCGGGACGACCGCCATCAGCCACGACCGCCTCCGGATCCGTCTCGTGATGGACCGCTTCGAGCAGGCGTTCGACGACGCCTCGACGGCCACGAACCGGACGGCGACGATCAGAAACGCGACCCGAGCGCTCGAGAACACGACCGAGCGCCTCCGGGAACGACAGTCCCGCGCCATAGAGCGGTACAACCGCGGCACCATCGACGAGCAGTCGCTGTTCCGGACGCTCACCCGCGTCGACGCCGCCGCACAGACCGTCGCCAACGAGACGGACTTGCTCCGTGACATCGACGAGCGAGCGCTCGGCTACGTCCTCAGCGAGGCGCTTGACACCCGTCTGGAGAACCTCGAAGCCGACCTCGCGTCGGTCCGCGGCCGCACGGTCCGCCAGCGCGTCGTCCGCAACGCCGTCTACGGCGGGTCGATGGCCGGGACCCACGTCTACCTCGAAACCGGCGCTGACACGTTCGCGCTCGCGACAATCCTTGAGAACAACTACGTCAGGGAGGCCTACGCCGGCGGGGCCTTCGACCCGAACAACACCGTCGACCCCCAAGAGTCGACCTCCCGGATCAACGACCTCTACCGCTGGGCGCTCCAGCCCGGAAACCTCGTCTCCGTCGGGTCGGAGGGTATCGGCAACCGCATCGGCAACACCTCCGTTCAGGAGGTCAGCATCAATCACGTCCAGGGGTCGTTCACTGCCTACTTCGACGGCAACACCTCGAACGTCTACCAGGAGAGCCAGTCCAAGCGCCTCGCCGACGCCGAACCACGGACCGTCCTCAACGCCACAAACGGGTCGTTGTCGCTGTCGGTCGTCGCGACGCACGACACCGGCCCGATGCTGGTCTCGCTGACCGACAACGCCACCGGCGACCCCCGCGACGGGACGGTGTACGTCGACGACCGCTCCCTCGGGTCGCTGGGCGAGGACGGCCAGCGCTGGGTTGTCGACACCCGCGCCGCGACGACCGTCCGCGTCGTCGCCGACGACGGTTCGGTCTCGATTCTCGTCCCGACCCAGAACTGACCGACGTTTATCAGTGATCGGGGCACACCCCGGCCCGTGTCCCGCGGTATCTCTCCCGTCGTCGGCACGGTCCTCGTCGTCGCCATCACCGTCACGCTCGCGGCTGTCCTCGCGGCCGGCGTCACCGGCCTCGGGACGCCCGATCCGACCCCGACTGCCGCCTTCTCCGCGAGCGCCGACGCCGAGGCCGACCGCGTCACCGTCACTCACGAGGGCGGCGATGCCGTCGTCCCCGCAACGCTGTCGGTCGAAATCACCGTCGACGGCGAGCCACTGGCGACCC
>NZ_WPCA01000118.1 GCF_009741825.1 Halapricum sp. CBA1109 | reverse complement strand
GCGCTGGCCAACGAACGGCAGGAGTCGGTCGAGACGGCCTTCGTCGAGTACCCCGCATACGGACTGGTCCGGGAGATAGACGTCTCGGCGCGCCGGCGGGCCCAGTACCGGGCGGCGCTGCGGACGGCGGCCGACGTCGAGGAACCGCCGCGCCGAACCGCAACGCGAGAAGTGCCCGCCCTGCGAGTATCGGGAGGGGTGTGGCGTCCGGACGCGGTCGCTGCGGTCGATGCTTGGCGACTAGCGGTCAGCCAGCCACTGCTCGACAGCGTCGGCGTTCGCGCCGCGGCGGTGGATATCGCCGGCCTCGACGTCGACGACGGTGCTGCCGGTGCCGCCGGTCTCGCCGCCGTCTAGGACTACCGCCGCAGACTCGGTGATGGCGTCGAGGTCGGCGACGGTCCGGGCGCTTGGCTGGCCGCTGACGTTCGCCGACGTGGCGGTCAGCGGTTCGACGGCGTCCAACAGGGCAAGCGCGACGGGGTGGTCGGGGACGCGGATCCCGACCTGCTCGCGGCCGGCGGTGAGGACGTCCGGGACAACCTCTCGACGTTCGAGGACCACCGTCACCGGGCCGGGCAGGAACTCGTGCATAAACGCCCGCTCGGTCGCGGTCGGGGTCGTGTACTCCAGGGCGGCCTCGACGTCGGGGACGGCGAGCGAAACCGGCTTGTCGCGGTCCCGGCCTTTCGCCTCGAAGACCGCCGCGACCGCGTCGGGGTCGAGCGCGTCCGCCGCGAGGCCGTACACCGTCTCGGTGGGGTAGACGACGAGGTCGCCCGCTTCTATCGCCGCCGCCGCGCGTTCGATATCGTCGGCCATCGTCACAGCGACTGCGTCGCCTCGTGCAGTTCGTCGTACGGCGGGAAGGCGGGCCACTCCTCGCTGACCCACGCGTACTGGACGGTTCGGTCGGTGTCGACGACGAACGCGGCGGGGCGCGGTTCGCTGATGCCGGCCATCCCGTCGAGGTCGTGGGCGATGCCGTAGGACTCGGCGACGCCGTTGGCCGGGTCCGAGTACAGCCGGAACCGGTCGCCGAGTCCGCGCTCGTCGATGAGGCGCTTGTGGCCGTACGGCGTCGCGATGGAGAGGCCGACGACCTGCACGTCGCCCCACTCGCGTCCCGAGAGCTCCTGCCAGACGTACGTCGCCGGGAACGACCCGGCCATCGGATGGAAGACCAGTGCGACCGGCCCATCGTCCAGCAGCGTCGACAGCGCCACGTCCTCCCAGTACTCCTCACCGACCAGCGGTCGGACGAAGTCCGGTGCGGTCTCGCCCGTCTCGACGTGGTCGGCCGACCCCAACTCGACGATGTCGAACCCGAGGTCCATCAGTCGCCACCTCCGTAGGTCGACTGGAGGTACTCGACGATAGCGGCGCTCTCGGACATCGTGACGCCGGTGCTCTCGTCGACGATGGCCGGCACGGTCCGTTTGCCCGTGAGGCGCTTGACGGCGTCCCGTTCCGAGTGCATCGGTTCGACGAACCGCGAGCGATAGGGTATTTCGAGGTCGTCGAGCGTCCGGACGACGCGTTCACAGAACGGGCAGGCCTGTAACCGGTAGAGCGTGATCGCTGGTTCGCGTGTCGACATACGCCAGGATAGGGGCGTCGGCCGGCTAAGTCTGTCGCCGTGGTGTGGCGACAGCACACAAGAGTTAATTCGCCGCCACAGTAACATGCGGTGTTGATGGGCATACCGCAGCACTCGTCAGAGGTAGTCGACGGTGTGATAGCAGCGTCGTGGGGGCTGTACACGGCACCGGTCGTCGGGATCGAACTGTCCCGGACGGCAGTCGCACTCCTCGGGACACTCGCCATCGTCGTGTTGATCGGTCTCTCGGCCTTCTTCTCCTCCTCGGAGATCGCGATGTTCTCGCTGGCCAAACACCGGATCGACTCGATGGTCGAGGAGGGCGTCCCGGGTGCGCGAGCGGTCCAGAACCTCAAAAGCGACCCGCACCGCCTGCTGGTGACGATTCTCGTCGGCAACAATCTGGTCAACATCGCGATGTCCTCCATCGCGACCGGACTGTTCGGCCTGTACCTCTCGCAGGGACAGGCAGTGATCGCCGCGACGTTCGGGATCACCGCCGTCGTGTTGCTGTTCGGCGAGAGCGCGCCCAAGTCCTACGCCGTCGAGAACACCGAGTCGTGGGCGGTGACGATAGCTCGCCCGCTGAAGTGGTCCGAGCGGGCGTTGTTACCTCTGATCGTCTTCTTCGATTACCTGACGCGGGTCGTCAACCGCGTCACGGGCGGCGGGTCGGCCATCGAGTCGACCTACGTCACCCGCGACGAGATACGGAATATGATCAAGACCGGCGAGCGCGAGGGCGTCTTAGACGAGGAGGAACGGGAGATGCTCCAGCGCACCCTCCGGTTCAACAACACCATCGCCAAGGAGGTGATGACGCCGCGACTCGATATGACCGCCGTCTCCGTCGACGACGGCATCCAGGCGGCCATCGAGACGTGTATCCAGAGCGGCCACGCCCGCCTGCCCGTCTACGAGGGCAGCCTCGACAACATCATCGGCGTCGTCCACATCCGGGACCTCGTTCGTGACCTCAACTACGGCGAGAACGAGGACCTCGAACTGGACGACCTCATCGAACCGACGCTGCACGTCCCCGAGTCCAAGAACGTCGACGACCTCCTCACCGAGATGCGCGAGAACCGGATGCATATGGTGATCGTCCTCGACGAGTTCGGCACCACCGAGGGGCTAGTGACGATGGAGGACCTGACCGAGGAGATCGTCGGCGAGATACTCGAAGGCGGCGAGGAGGAACCGATCGAGACGGTCGACGACCGGACGGCCGTCGTCCGCGGCGAGGTCAACATCGACGAGGTCAACGAAACCCTCGGCGTCGACATCCCCGAAGGCGAGGAGTTCGAGACCCTCGCTGGGTTCATTTTCAACCGCGTCGGCCGACTGGTCGAGGAGGGCGAGGTCATCGAGTACGGCGACGTGGAGATCCGGGTCGAGCAGGTGGAGAACACCCGGATTATGAAGGCCCGAATCACGCGCGTCGAGACGGACGAACCGGACGAGGAGCCCATAGAGGAGACGCCCGCGGCCGAAGACGCGACCGACGGCTAACCCAAAAGCGCCGTCCCGGCCGCGAACGCGCCGTAGCCAAAGCCCAGCGCAATTGCCAGCGAGGCGACCCACGCCAGCACCGTCTTGGCCATCTTCTCGCCGCTGACGGCGCTCCCGCCGGCGGCGTACCCGCTCCCGATAATCGCGCTGACGATAATCTCGTTGAACGAGACGGGGACGCCGAGGAAGACGGCGGTCTGGGCGATGGCGAAGGAAGGAATGAGCGCGGCGATAGAGCGGCGCGGCCCGAGCGAGGAGTAGTCCTGTGCGAGGGCCTTGATCATCCGCGGTGCGCCGGTCCAGGAGCCGATGAGCAGGCCCGCGCCGCCGCCGAAGAGGACGGCGATCAGCGGGATGTCGAACGGTGTCACCAGCGGCAACAGCGGCCCGACGGCCAACCCGACCTGACTCCCGCCGGCCGAGAACGCGACCAGTCCGCCGAGCACCAGCAGGAAGTGCCGTTGGCCGCGTTCGGGCGCGCCCGTCGAGTCCCAGTACAGCAGTCCCGCGGCGGCCAGCGCGAGGGCCAACGAGACGGCGACCTGCGCGAGCGTCGACCCGCCGAGGGGACCCGACAACACCGCCGCGACCGAGGCCTGCTGGTCGCCCGGCGCGAGCAGGACGAACCGGACGTGGCGAGGATGAGGCCGACGACGCCCGCGAGAACGGGCACGGCGTATCGCTCGGCGACGCGGTCGTCGCGCAACAGCCGGGCGACTCCGTAGGCGGTCCCGCCCCCGACGAACGGCACGGCGACCCACAGGGCGACTATCTGCTGGTACTTCGCCCACGCGGGGTCACCGCCGGCGGCGAGGCCGACGCCGACGACGGCGCCCGTGACGGTGAAGGCCGTCGCGATTGGGTAGCCGGCGAAGACGCCGATAGCGACGAGCACCGCCGCCGTCGTCAGCGCGAGGACGGCCGCGCTGGCCGGCAGCGGCGGGCCGACGATCAGTTCCTGCCCGACGGCTTCCGAGACGTTCGCGCCCTGCAGGACCGCGCCGGCGAGGCCGAGGATGCCGACGAAGAAGCCGGCGCGCATCACGGATATCGCGTTCGCGCCGACGGCGGGCGCGAACGGCGTCGACCCTGAGGACCCGGCACCGATTGCCCACGCCATAAACAGACTCGCCAGTGCCGCGACCAGTAACGTCGCCAACACAGTACCGGCTACCATCGTGACGGGCGTGGTCGCCGACGGCTAAATACTACAGGGTTCCCCCGGCAACCGTCCGGAAACGGCCGCGGCGGCGTCAGTACGAACGGAGCTTCTCGATGCGCTTCTCGGTCGGCGGGTGCGTCGAGAGAATCTTCGAGAGGAGGCTGCGCTCCTCGCCGAAGATGCACAGCGCGCTGGCGTTCTCGTCGATCTGACTGCGGCTGTGGTCGGTGTTGCTGATCTTCTCTAGGGCGCGGGCCAGCGGGTCGCCGCCGCCGATTGCCCCCGCGGCGTCGCTGTCGGCGACGTACTCCCGGTAGCGGGAGATGGCCAGCACGAACAGGCTCACAAGGAACTGGACGATGTTCCCGACGATGAACGAGAGGAACAGGTCGGCGATGTCGTTGTCGCCGGCGAACAGGACGATGAACTGCGCGGCGAGGCCGACGATGGAGGCGATGCCCTGCCCGACGACCATCATCACCACGTCACGGTTGCGGATGTGGGCCAACTCGTGGGCCAGCACGCCCTCCAGTTCGTCGTGGTCGAGCAGGCGGATGAGCTCCGAGGAGACGACGACGACCCCGGCGCCTTTCCGGCCGACGGCGAAGGCGTTGGGGACGCCCATCTGGGCGATCATCAGCCGCGGCTTCTCGATGCCCATATCGTCGCTGAGGCGTTCGACCGAGCGGTGGACCTCCCGGAGGCGCGGGTCGTCCTCGGGCATATCCTCGGCCCCGACGCTGCGGAGGGCCGCCCACTTCCCGATCTTGTACTGGACGCCGACGAAGAGGACGCTGCCCGCGAATATCAGGGCGAGGACCGTCGTGCCGCCGCCGAACATCGCGTAGACGAACAGCGCCACGACGGCGTAGAACCCGAACAGGATCGATCCGACGACCGCCATTCGGAATTTCAAGCCGATGTGTCTCATTTCAGCAGTTAGTTCGCCATCATACGGTATAAACGACGCGGCCGACCCTGTTATGTGACACACTGTACCGTGGGTCGGCGACACATTGATATAGGTACCCACGAAAGTTCGTGTGTGACAAACGATGTCGATGGGTGCGTACGACGAGGACGAACACGAGCGCCGTGAACGGAAACACAGCGAGGTCGACGCCAGTTTCGACGACGAGCGGACGGTCCACCACGGCGAAGTCGAGTACGACGCCGGGGAGTCGACGGCTGACCTCCTCGATCAGTTCGCCGAGATCAAATCCGAGTAGCCGACCGGCGCGTCCGGAGGTTTTTGCTCGCGGAGTCGCTACCGGTCGCTATGACGAGCCAGCCCTGTGACGCCTGTGGGTCGGAGGTCCGTATCGCCGGCGGCATCGGCGACTTCTGGTCGAAAGCCGGCGGCTCCTCCGGCGGGATGACGCTGGAGCTGGCCGACGGCTCCGAACACTTCCTCTGTTTCGACTGCATCGACCGGTTGCCCGAGGACGAGGACGTGACCGCCGGCGACGTTCACTCGCTCTGAGCGGCGTCGCCGTCGCCGCTCGTGCCGCTCTCCCCGCCGGCCGCCAGTGCCGCTCCCGCCCGGACCGTCGCCGCGAACTCCGCGACGGGCGCGGTGTACGCCCACCGCACGGTGTCCCCGGTCTGTGAGACGGTGGCCGACTCGAACGCCGACAGCAGCGTCTGGACGTTCTCGTCGTTTCGCTGCTCCTCGCTCAGTCCGGCCTCGACCAGCGCCGTCTGGCTCAGCAGGCCGGCCAGCCCCGGCGCGGTGTCCTCTGTGGCGACGATGTCGAGGGTGAGCGTCCGCCGGTCGCCGTCGGCCGACAGCGACCCCGCGAGCAGCGAGATGTCCTCGACGAACCCGCCGGCCAGTTGCGCGCCGAAACCGCCGTCCCCCTCGCCCATCCCCGCTGGCAGGGCGATTCGGGATCCGCCGACGGCGAACCGGGCCCGTCCCTCCGGGCCGTTCTGGAGGCCGGTGACGACGGGGCCGCTGTCCGGTTCGATTTCCCCGGTGGCGACGTCGATGGTCGCCTGAACGGCCGGCCGCTGGCCGATGGCGTACTGGTCGCCACCCAACACTCCGAGCGCGAGGTCGGACTCCCCGTCGTAGATGGTCCGGTCCTGATAGGTCGTCGTCGGCGCGTCGACGCCGGCGAGGTCCTCGGCGGTCCAGTCGGCGACGACGACGACGCCCGCTAGCTGTCCCTCCCCGCGGGTCGACTGGAAGGCCGTCAGCGTCGACACCGCCTCGGGGTCGAGGCCGTACTCGCTCTCGATGTCCTCAAGCGCCGTCGAGGCGTCCCCGATGCCCGGCAGCGGCGTCGAATCCAGTTCCGCGAGCAACTCCCCCGAGAGTAACGCGTCGGCGTCCGCGCGGGCGAGCGCCGTCACCGTCTCCGGAATCGGCCCGATAGGGCCCGTCTCCGGCGGCGGCGTCGGCGTCGGTGTCGCCGCCGGCGTCGCCGTCGGCGTCCCCTCGTTCTCCTCGTCGTCGTCATCGTCGCTGTCGCTGCCGTCCGAACACCCCGCGATACCGAACGCGACCCCGACGGCACCGACCTGGAGGGCGCGCCGCCGCGTGTACCTGTCTGTCATACCTCCAAGTGGTGGCCGGCCCGGCATAGGCCTTCCCGTCCCGTTCGAGCGGTACGACTATGTGGTCCCGTCCGAAGGTGACCGTATGGCACGAACGCTCGCGGCCGTCCCGGAGGACGCCGTCTTCCTCCTCGGGGCCGGCGCGTTCCTCCTCTGTGTGGGTGCCGGCGTCGGCTACGCGACGCGGCCGCTGGTCGGCATCGTGGCCGTCGCCGTCCCCGGGAGCGTCGCCCTCGGCCTCGTCTGGGCGATGCGGTCGCTGTCGATGGAGGAGTGACCGATGTCTTTAGTAGCGGGACGCCCTCCCCGGTAGACGTGGATCCCTCCCGTCTCGAAGACGCCTTTCCCGCCCCCGAGTACCGCGGGGCCCAACAGCAGGCCCTCGCGGACATCCGGGAGGCGTTCGCGGCCGGCAACGACGTCGTCCTCGTCCGCGCGCCGACCGGCAGCGGCAAGTCCCTGCTGGCCCGGGCCATCGCTGGCTGTGCCCGCGAGGGGAGTCAGGCCTCCGCCGGCGACCCCATCGACGCCTACTACACCACGCCGCAGGTCTCACAGCTAGACGACGTGGCCGCCGACCCCCTCCTCTCGGACCTCTCTATCATCCGCGGGAAGAACAACTACGACTGCATCCTCCCCGGCGAGACGGACACGCCCGTCGACCAGGCTCCCTGCGTCCGCGAACGGGAGTTCGACTGCGAGGTCAAACACCGCTGTCCGTACTTTTCGGACCGGACCATCGCGGCCAACCGCCGCGTCGCCGCGATGACGCTGGCGTACTTCATGCAGACCGCCGGCAGCGACGTCTTCGGCACCCGCGACGTGGTCGTCGTCGACGAGGCCCACGGCCTCGGCGAGTGGGCCGAGATGTACGCGACCATCGACCTCCGGCCCGACACCGTCCCCGTCTGGGACGCTCGCGAACCGCCCGCAATCGAGGACCTCGAAGACGCCGCCGACTACGCGCAGGGCCTCGCGCAGGTGATCGACCGCCGCCTCGAGGAACTGCGGGGCAACGCCGAGATAGAACCGGCCGAGGCCGCCGAACGCGACCGTCTCCAGCAACTCCGCTCGGACCTCAAGTGGTTCCGCGAGGAGTACCGCGACCCAGAGGCGTCGACGACGTGGGTCGTCGACCAACCGGACGGTGCCGGCACCTCGGTCACCATCAAACCGCTCGCCCCCGAGCGCTTTTTGGGTCACACCGTCTGGGACCGGGGCAACAACTTCGCCCTCTTGTCGGCGACCATCCTCAACAAGGAGGCCTTCTGTGCGAACGTCGGCCTCGACCCCGATCGGGTCGCACTCGTCGACGTGCCTCACACGTTTCCGGTCGAGAACCGCCCGCTGTACGACGTGACCCGCGGGAAGATGACCTACGACCGCCGCGAGGACACCCTCCCCGAGGTGGCGCGGGTCCTCGTCCGACTGATGGCCCACCACAGCGACGAGAAGGGACTCGTCCACTGCCACTCCTACGCCATCAAGGACCGCCTGCTGGAGCTGCTCGCCGACTTCGGCGTCGACTCGCGGGTCCGCAGCCACGAGGCCGAGGACCGCGACGGCCAACTGGCCGCGTGGAAGCGCGCCGACGACCCCGACGTCTTCCTCTCGGTGAAGATGGAGGAGGCCCTCGATCTGGAGGGCGACGCCTGCCGTTGGCAACTGCTGTGTAAGGCCCCCTACCCGAACACGCGGGACTCGGCGGTCGCACGGCGACTCGAAGACGATCAGTGGGCGTGGTACTACCGCACCGCGTTGCGGACCGTGATTCAGGCCTGCGGGCGGGTCGTCCGCGCGCCCGACGACTACGGCGCGACGTATCTGGCCGACGACTCGCTTTTGGACCTCTTCGAGCGCGCTCGGGCGGATATGCCCGACTGGTTCGCCGAGCAGGTCGACCGACTGTCGACGCCGGACCTCCCGGCGTTCGACCCGGCGGCGGCGACGGCCGGCGGGTCGAGCGGCCGG
>NZ_WPCA01000140.1 GCF_009741825.1 Halapricum sp. CBA1109 | reverse complement strand
GCGCCGCCGGCGACGGCGACGTCGTCGCCGTCGAGGCCGACATCACCGCCCCCGACGAGGTGCGGGCGCTGATCGAACAGGCCGTCGACGAGTTCGGCGGTCTCGATCACCTCGTCACCAGCGCCGGCGGCCCGCCCAGCGGAACCTTCGCAGAGATGGACGAGCGCGACTGGTACGAGGCCTACGACATGCTGGTGATGAGTTACGTCTGGGCGACCCGGGCGGCCCGGCCGCATCTCGCCGACGGCGGCGGGTCCATCACGGCCATCACCTCGCGGTCGGTCCGGGAGGTCATCGACGGACTGGTCCTCTCGAACGCCGTCCGGCGGGGCGTGATCGGACTGGTCAAGACCCAGTCCCGGGAGTTCGCGCCCGAGATACGGGTCAACGCCGTCCTGCCGGGCGCACACGAGACGGCGCGAGTCGAGGAACTCATCGAAGCCGACATCGAACGCGGCGAGTACGACAGCTACGAGGAGGGACTCGCGGACTGGGCCGACGACGTACCGCTGGGCCGCATCGGCGACCCCGAGGAACTGGGCGACACGGTTGCGTTCCTCGCCAGCGACCGGGCCAGCTATCTCACCGGGACGGCCTTGCCCGTCGACGGCGGGTCGATGCGGAGTTGACACCGTCTGTCGACTGTCGCTCCGTCGGGACTCGGACGGGACGCGTCACCACGCCGTCAGTCGTCGACGGTGGTCGGCCGAGACTCCGGGGTACACGTCAGCCACGCACCGGGACTGAACTGCGAGGAGTCGAACATTACGAACAGCGTCCAGCAGTCGTCGTCCAGTCCCTGTAGGTCGAAATCGGTGGATGAGACCGTCGTCGGCTCGTCGTGGGCGTCCGACGCGAGCGTGACGGTGTACGGAACGGCCTCGCCCAACCAGTTCGTGTCGTAGAGTTTGCGCGTCTCCTCGCCGTCGAACTCGTAGGTCGTCTCGAACACCTGTGAGCCGTTTTTCTCGACGGTGAGGTCCACGTCCACCGGGCCGGCGTCGGCCGCGATGTTCGACCAGAAGTAGATACCGCCGAGCGGAGGGGACGCCGCCGTCTCCGTCTCCTCGGTACCGCCGCCGGAACAACCGACTACTCCGGCCGCGACACCGCCTCCCAGCGTCAGCAGTATCTGCCGTCTGTTCATACGATGATTACTACACAGTGGGAAATAATATTTATCATCGTAGCGAGGATTCGTCGGGTCGCTCTCGGGTCGTCGAGAGCTCAGAACTTCCCGTCCGCGCGCAACTGCTCGACGACCTCGCGGACGCGCTGGCTCTGTCGTTTCGGGAGCACCAGCGTCCGGTCGCCGAAACTGGCGACGACGAGGTCCGAGACGCCGACGGCGCTGACGTGGCCGTCGGTGGCGATGACGTTGTCGCTCGCGTCCAGCGTGATGGCGTCGCCGAGGACAACGTTGCCGTCGGCATCGCCCTCCCGGACGCGGGCGAGGGCGTTCCACGCGCCGATGTCGTCCCACTCGAAGCCGGCGGGGACGAGGGCGGCGTTCTCGCTCGATTCCATCACCGCGTAGTCGACGCTGACCGACGGAGCGACCTCGAATGCGGCCGCGGCGTCCCCGTCGTCGAGGGCCGCGACCATCGGTTCGAGGTCAGTGTCGCGGGCGGCCGCGAGCAGCGTCTCGGGCGTCCACGCGAAGACGCCGACGTTCCAGTAGTAGCCGTGGTAGCGGTAGCGCTCGGCGGCCCCGAGGCTGGGCTTCTCGACGAACTTTTCGACAGTATGGTAGTCGCCGCGGTCCTCGTCGGGCTTGATGTAGCCGTACCCGGTTTCGAGGCGGTCGGGTTCGACGCCGACGGTGACCAGCCGGTCCGTCTCGGCGGCGACGCGGGCGGCCGTCCGCGCCGTGGGCGCGAACTCGCCGTCGACGTGGTGGTCGCTGGGCAGACACACCAACGCGCAGTCGCCGACCTGCTCGCGGATGCGGTGGGCGGCGTACACCATCGCCGGGCCGGTGTCTTTCGGTTCCGGTTCGGTCAGGACGGCCGCCCCCGGAGCGTGGTCTTCGACCCGGTCGGCGTACTCCGGACTCGTCAGGACGTACGTCTCGTCGGCGAATCCCGTTCGTCGGACGGTCTGTGACAGCAGCGACTGGTCGCCGCCGAACGACTGGAACTGCTTCGGTCGGTCGCTCCGCGCGGCGGGGTAGAGGCGCGTCCCCGTCCCGCCGGCCAGCACGACGGCCACAATCGGTCGGTCCATACCGCCCGGTTTGCGGCCCAGCGAAAAGAGGTTGGCCAAGCGTTTTGCCCGCCGGTCCCCTCCAGTCGCGTATGGACCCCGAGGAAGTCGAAGCGCTGATCGAGTCCGCACTGCCCGAGGCCAGCGCCCGCGTCACCACGCCGCGACCGAACGACACCGACCATATGGCCGCGGAAGTCGTCTCACCTGCCTTCGAGGGAAAGTCACTGGTCGACCAGCACAGCCTCGTCCACGACGCCGTCGAAGGGCATCTCACGACAGACATCCACGCGCTGAAGATAACGACGCACACACCCGCGGACGCCCCGAGCGACGCGCCCGGCCAGTAGCGTAACCCTTCGGAGTTACGGAAGGTCTTTCAGGTGGTCGTGACGACTAGCGGCTATGGCTTTCGACCAGTCACAGAACGTCGCGCCCGAGGACGTACCGGAGCGAGTCGAGACACTCCTCGACAGCGAGGACCGCGTGCTGTTCATCAAAGGGACGCCACAGCAGCCCCAGTGTGGGTTCTCACAGCGTGCGGTGGGGACGCTCGCCCGGCGAGACGTCGAGTTCGAGTGTGTGAACGTTCTCCCGGCGCTGGCGGCGTACCGGGAGGCACTGGAGTCTCACAGCGGGTGGGAGACCATCCCGCAGTTGTACGTCGACGGCGAGTTCGTCGGCGGTAGCGACATCATCGTCGAACTGGAAGAACGGGACGAACTGGCGTCGGCGCTCGACGCGTAGCTACCACGTCTCGACGGTCCCTTCGCGGACGTCCTCGACACAGCCCTCACAGTCCGGGTGGTCGGACTCGAAACAGTCCGGGCGCAGTTCCCCGTCCAGCGTCACCGCGCGTCGCTCGGCGTGGCGTCGGCAGACGATTCTCGCGTCGCCGTTCTCATCGACCGGAACGTCCGCGGCGGCCGCGCGCTTGGCCGAGGCGTAGGTCCGCCGGGCTTCCCCGTACTGCTCGCCCGCCGAGCGGAGCGTCGACCGGAGAAACCGTTCGAGGCGGCCGTCGTCCATACGCTCGCTGTGGCCGCCAGCGACATAGGCCTTCTCCGTCGTCTGCCCGTGACGCCCGCAAGAGCGCGCTCGCGGCCGAGGATCACTTTCACCGCGCTCGGCCAGAGTTTATATGTGGTGGCGACCAACCGTCGAATGTCTCCCACCGAAAACAAAGCGGAGACGGAACCGACAATGACGGATTTGCATACCCACGCGACAGAGATACACGAGCAGTTCGACGACCAGATAGACGTCTCCGTCGAGGAGATAGAGGAGCGCCTCGATACGCTGGTCAACGAGTACAAAGTCCCCGCCGAGGAGGCGCGCCGCAGCGTCATCAGTAGCTACCTCGACGACGCCGGGATGGACCGCGAGGACCTCGGCGGCGGCGGTGGCGACGGCAACGAGCAAAAAAAGGCCGCCGAGGTCGACTCCCCCGAGGAGTGGATCGATATGACCGTGAAGGTCGTCGACCTCTGGGAACCGCGCAGCGACGCGGTCGCACAGGTCGGCCTGCTGGGCGACGAGACCGGGACGATCAAGTTCACCAAGTGGTCCAAGTCCGAACTCGACGAACTCGAGGAAGGCAAGGCCTACGACCTCCGGAACGTCGTCACCGACGAGTACGAGGGCCGGTTCTCGGTCAAACTCAACCGGACGACGACCATCACCGAGATAGACGAGGACATAGAGGTCGGTGACGACAACCTCACCGTCGAGGGCGCGCTGGTCGACATCCAGAGCGGCAGCGGCCTCATCAAGCGCTGTCCCGAGGACGACTGTACCCGCGTCCTCCAGAACGGGCGCTGTAACGAACACGGCGAGGTCGAGGGCGAGTTCGACCTCCGGATCAAGGGCGTCTTGGACGATGGCGAGGACGTCACGGAGGTCATCTTCGACAAGGACGCCACCGAGGCGCTGACCGGCATCGCCCTCGAGGAGGCAAAAGAGATGGCGATGGACGCGCTGGACACGAGCGTCGTCGCCGACGAGATGCGCGAGAAGACCCTCGGACTGTACTACCGGGTCACCGGCCCGACCTACGGCCGGTACCTGCTGGCCGACGAGACGGAGACGCTGACCGGGCCAGTAGACACCGAGCAGGCGCTCATCAAAGCGAGGTCGATCTGAGATGGCATCCACACCCACCCGCGAAGTCGCGCGCCGCGTCTTCGCCCGCGAGTTCAACGACGCCAGCTTCACGTTCAAAGAGAGCGACGACGAACGAGCGCCGGTGTACGTCCTGTTGCCGACCGGGCAGCGGGCCAACCGCATCTTCGTCGTCGGGACGCTGACCGAGACCGAAGACGTCGGCGAGGACAGCGAGTACTGGCAGGGGCGCGTCGTCGACCCCAACGGCGACACGTTCTTCATGTACGCCGGGCAGTACCAGCCAGACGCCGCGTCGATGCTCCGGGAACTGGAGCCGCCGGCGTACGTCGCCGTCGTCGGCAAGCCCCGGACCTACGAGACCGACGAGGGAGACGTGAACGTCTCCGTCCGGCCGGAGTCGATCACCCGCGTCGACGAGTCGACGCGTGACCGCTGGGTCGTCGAGACGGCAGAGCGTACCCTCGAACGGGTCAAAGCGTTCGACAGCGAGGAACCGGACGAGTACGTCGAGATGGCCCGCGAGGAGTACCCGGACCTCTCGCCGGAGACGTACAAACGCGGCGCGGTCGAGGCCATCGAGAGCCTCGACGGAACCGCCAACGAGGAACAGCCGGAACCGAGCGCCTAACGGGCGCTCGTCCGGTCGGCCGTCCGCTCCCACCAGAGCGCGACGCCCCACGCCGCCGTGCCGAGGACACCGCTTGCCAGCCACAGCGCCGTGACCGCGAGCGACGCGCCGTCGACGGCCGCGGCGCGGTGGGTCGCCAAGAACACCGACCCGGCCACGAACAGCGCTGTGAGGGCAGCGTAAACGACCCGGCGGTCCGCGCGCTCGTTCGTCAGCGCGGGGTCGAGGTCGTCGGCCGCGTCCACGAGGAGCCAGCCGACGAACAACAGCCACAGCCCCGGCCCGGGCCAGCCGGTCAACTCGAGCACGAACAACGGGCCGACAACGGCCGCGAGGAGTAAGAACCCGAAGAGGCCGCCGATCAACTGCTCGCCCCGCGTCGGGTCGACGGCCGAAAGCGCCGCACCGACGACCACCAGAATCGGGAGGACGAACACGGGCGAGCGCGGGTCGGCCGTGGCGGCGACGGCGACACTCCGGCCGCCGAGGGCCAGCGTCGCGTAGGGAAACCAAAGCGACGCGAGCGTGCAGGCGACGCCGGCGAGCGCGAGCACTCGACGCGGTCGTGGCGGCCACTCGCGGTCCATCAGGCGTCGAGGACCTCGATCAGGTTCCCCTCGGGGTCCCGGACGAAGCAGATGGGTCGTCCCGGACTCGGTGGTCTGGGGCGGGCTGAGCGTCTCGACGTCGTCGGCGAGGCCGTCGTAGAACGCCGACACGTCGTCGACGGAGAGGCCGACGTGACACGCACCGGGGTCGTTCAGCGTCTGGTCCTCGCGGGCGACGCCTTCGGGGTCGTAGCTGACCAACTCGATCCGGGCGTCCCCGGCGTCGAGGTGAGCGAAGTCGGCGCTGGCGCCGTCGACGTCGACGCCCGTGGCGAAGGCGTCGCCGCCGACGGAGAAGCGAGCGAGTACGTCCAGCCCGAAGGTGTCGCGGTAGAACGCGACGGCGCGGTCCAGATCCGAGACGGTGATACCGACGTGGTGTGCGGTGAGGTCCGGCATACCGACAGCGGGGGCCGGCGGCCGCTAAATCTCTTCGGTCACTCGCCGACGCCGTCAGCGACGTGGTCGGCGACCCGGGCGCGGGCCGCGAACTCGGCGGCACGGTCGGCGAAGACGGTCCGGGCGCTGTCGGCGGCGTCGCCGTCCCGCTGGAAGGTCAGGTCGGGATACGCGACGTCGGTCAGGACGAGCGGGTACGGCGAGGCGGGCGCGATACCCTCGGGACCCGAGAGCGTCTCGGTGCCGAGGACGCGGTCGATCCACTCTCTGTCGGCGCGGCCGGTTGCAACGTCGTCGAGGACGGTCACGAGTCGCCGGACGAGTTGACGGGCGAACCCGCCGGCGCTGACAGTGACGATCAGGAACGGTGCCTCGCGTTCGACGGCGACAGAGAGCTCCCGGACTGTCCCCGTCTCGTCGGGCGTGAGGTTGTGGTAATCGTGGTCGCCCGAGAGCGCGGCGGCGGCCGTCCGGGCGCGGTCGAGGGGCGCTTCGGGAGCGTGGCGGTAGTAGGTGTAGGTCCGCGCTGTGGCGTCGTGAGTCGCGTGGAAGTCCTCGGGCGCGTCGGCGCTGGCCCACGCGCGGACGGCCGCGGGGAGAGCGCTGTTGAGCGCGGCCGGCGAGAGCCACTCGGGCGCCTCGAAGGCGACGGTCTGGGCGAGCGCCGAGACGCCGGCGTCGGTGCGGCCGGCGGCGGCGTAGCCGTGCGGAACCCCGTCGCGTCCGTCTCGACGCCGAGAGAGTCGAGCGCGTCGATGAGCGTGTCCGAGACGGTCGCCACGTCCGGTTGGCGCTGGAAGCCCCGGAACGGGCGGCCGTCGTAGGCGATGCGGTAGGCGTCCACGGGCGTCGTTCGGCCAGCGGGCACTTAGCGGCGGCGCTGGCGAGCGGTGGACCGACACGCTTTCG
>NZ_WPCA01000176.1 GCF_009741825.1 Halapricum sp. CBA1109 | reverse complement strand
GCGCTCGGCCGTCTGTCGGGAGGGCGTGAACACCAGCGTCTGGAGGCCGCGCTGGACCAAATCGACGAACAACTGCTTGGTCTCGACGTGGTGGGAACGCCGGCGCCCCATCCCGCCGTCGGTCTCGGGCGGGTTCCACACCAGCCAGTGGGTCGGCCCGGTCGCGCTGTCGTCGGTGTCGACGAGCGTGAACGACGCGGGGTCCTGTCCGGTCACCGTCGCGGCGTGGTCGACGGGATTGCCGATAGTCGCCGAACAGCAGACATACTGTGGCTGGCTCTCTGGCGAGAGCGACCGACCCGCGCCCGGGCCGCCACCGCCGTCGTCCGCGAACCGCTCGACCACGCGGTTGAGTCGCCGAAAGAGCAGCGACACCTGACTCCCGAAGACGCCCCGGTACTCGTGGACCTCGTCGACGACGACCGTTTCGAGGCGCTCGAAGAACCAGTCCCACAGGCGGTGAGCGTGTGGCAGGATGCCGTAGTGGAGCATATCCGGCGTCGTCAGCAAGACTGTGGGCTGGCGCTCACGAATCGCCCGCTTCTCGGATTTTGATTTGCGACCCGTGTACTCCGCAACCCGGACTTTGCTCCCGAAGCCCAACTCGCCCGCGAGCGACGACAGCGTCTCGGTCTGGTCGGCGATGAGCGCGACCTGTGGCGCGATGTACAGCGTCGTCCCGCGGCCGTCGCTGGCGGCGTCGTCGGGCGTCCCGCCGCCCCAGCGGCCGTCCATCGCTCGCTCGAAGGCCGGCACGGTGTAGGCGAGGGACTTTCCGCTGGCCGTCGGCGTGGCGAGGACGACGCTGTCGCCGTCCCGGACGGCCTCGACCGCGCGGGCCTGATGGCCGTACAGCGAGTCGATACCGCGGGATTCGAGTGCGCTCCGGAGTCGCGGCGCGACGTCCACGTCCCCGAGCGTCGCCGTCCGGCCGGTGACCGTCCGCCGGTCCCGTATCTGTCCCTCGTAGTACGGCCGGTCCCGGAGCCACGAAATCGTCTCGTCCACGGGCCCGCTACCGGCCGGGCGGACAAACCCGTTGTGACTGTCGGGCCGCGCCGTCGGGCGGGTCCAGCCGCGGTAGGCGGACCCGGACCGCACACGCCGGGCGTGCGGTCGGCGTGCGCGTCCCGGGTCTGTTTTAATCCCCGCGCTCGAACCCTTCCCCAATGACGACACATCTCTTCGAGGGCGTCTACCCCGCGATGGTGACGCCGTTCGACGAGGACGAACGCATCGACTTCGAGCAACTGCGGGCCGACGCACAGCGTCTGGAGGCCGCCGGCGTCGACGGCCTCGTCCCGGTCGGGTCGACCGGCGAGTCGGCGACGCTCTCCCACGACGAACACGTCGAAGTCGTCGAGGCCGTCGTCGACGCCGTCGGGGACGTTCCGGTCATCGCCGGCACCGGGTCGAACAACACCCGCGAGGCGCTGGAACTCTCAGAGCGCGCCGCCGACGCCGGGGCCGACGCGCTGTTGCTCATCTCGCCGTACTACAACAAACCCGAACAGGACGGCTTCCTCGACCACTACCGGACGCTCGCCGACGCCGTCGACCTCCCCCAAATCGTCTACAACGTCCCCTCCCGAACGGGCCAGAACATCGCCCCGGACACCGTCGTCGAACTGGCGAGTCACCCGAACATCGCCGGCTACAAGGCCGCCAGCGGCGACCTCGGGCAGGTCAGCGAGATTATCGAACGCACCGACGAGGAGACGTTCGCGGTCCTCTCGGGCGACGACGGCCTCACCCTCCCGATGCTCTCTCTCGGGGCCGACGGCTGTATCTCCGTCGTCGCCAACGTCGAGCCCGAGCGGACCTGCGCGATGGTCGGTGCGGCGCTGGCCGGCGACTACGAGCGCGCCCGCTCGCTCCACCACGAACTCGGCCCGCTCACGCGACAGCTGTTCGTCGAGACCAACCCCATCCCGGTGAAGGAGGCGATGCGCATCCGCGGACACGGCTCCGCGCGCCTGCGGTCGCCGCTGACTCGCCTTTCTGACGAACACGTCGACGCGCTCGAGGCCGAACTGGACCGACTGGCCGACGAGGACCTCGAAGCGGCCTACGAGGAGGTCGAGCGATGACGACGACCATCGGCGTCACGGGCGCGGCCGGGCGGATGGGCGAGGCCGTGATCGAGACGGCCGCCGACCGCGAGGACGTCGCGGTGCTGTTCGGCGTCGACGCGACCGAGACCGACGCCGTCGGCGGCGTTCCGGTCCACGACGCCGCCGAGTTCGAGGCGCTGCTGTCCGAGCACGGCCCCGACGCCGTCGTCGACTTCACCGTCCCCGAGGCGGCGGTCGAGTTCGCCGCGGCCTGTGCCGACCGGGGCGTCCCGCTGGTGACCGGCACCACCGGCCACGACGACCTGCAGTTCGAGGCGCTTGCGGCCGCCAGCGAGCGAACCCCGGTGTTGAAGGCGACGAACTTCGCCCGCGGGATTCAGGCGCTACTCCGGACCGTCGAGGAGGCCGTCGGCGCGCTCCCGGGCTACGACATCGAAGTGACCGAAACCCACCACAATCAAAAGCGCGACGCGCCCAGCGGGACCGCAAACACCATCCTCGAGACGATCAAGGACGCCGACGAGGACCGCGCCGACGCGCCCGAGGAGTACGGCCGCGAGGGCATCCAGCCCCGCGAGGACGGCGAGATAGGGGTTCACGTCCGGCGGGCGGGCGACATCCGCGGCGAACACGAGATTCTGCTCGCCGGCAACGACGAGGTGGTGAAACTCTCCCACCGCGCCGAGGACCGCGCGGTGTTCGCGGCCGGTGCCGTCGACGCCGCGGTGTGGCTTGCCGAGAGGGAGGCCGGCTGGTACGACTTCGCGGACGTTATCGACGGATAAGGTTCAGACGGTCGCTTCGTCGGAGTCCTCGGTGGTGTCGACGAGCGGCAGGTCGATGTCGATAGCGTCGTACCACACGACCGGCCGTTTGGCGGTGCCGTCCTCGACCAGTTCGATCAGGTGGAGCGATTCGAGTTCGGTCAGGTTGCGGTGGACCTGACTCACGTCACGGTCGACGAGACGCGCCGTCTCGCGGATACTCCCGGGCTCGTGCTGGACGATAGCGCGGAGCAGCGCCAAGGATTTCGGCCGCGTCACCTGGTGGACGTCCGCCGGGTCGTCGTAGACGACTTCCAGTTGCGGGTCGGGCGTCTCGCCCCTGTCGAGTGCGTCCAAGGCGTCCGTGAGGGCGTCGTCGTCACCCTCGCGGAAGCGGATGTGAAGCGTGCGGTCAGTATCGTCGGTGGAGTTACCATTCGTGTCCATAGTCGATCACCTCGGCTTTGAATCGCTGAAAGAGGGAATGCGGCTGTCGGAATCGATGTCTTCGACCGATCCGTCCGACCGGTGTTTGTGGTGGTGTGCAGCACCGGGATGATCGGGGAAGTTATCGTATCGAACGATAGTCTCTCCGGCGGCGTTGCCGTACTGCATCGAGTATCTCACTCCCTCCGGGTAGCGATCCGACTCGGGGACGCGATACGCCGTGATCTCGGCGTAGTGATCGCCGAAATCCCGAGTGACGTCGATGACCTGCTCGGCATCATCGTCCCCCGTCATAGATGTTGTTACGAGCTCCAACGACCTAACTGTTGCTCCGAGTATCCGCGTTCCCGAACGGTATCGACGGCTAAATACTCCGGGAGACCACACCGTCGGGTATGAGCCTGAAAGCAGACGTCGAGGACCTGTACGCACGCTACGAGGACGG
Organism: Halapricum sp. CBA1109; assembly: GCF_009741825.1. Classification (GTDB taxonomy): domain Archaea; phylum Halobacteriota; class Halobacteria; order Halobacteriales; family Haloarculaceae; genus Halapricum. The sequence goes on along the minus strand of NZ_WPCA01000176.1, from coordinate 978 downwards.
CCTGACCGCCGCCGACGCCGACGAAGACGACCACGCCACGCTGGAGCGGTTTCTGGAATCGCTGGAAGCGGGCGAGGTGCGGGCCGCCGAGAAGTCCGGCGGCGAGTGGGAGGCAAACGCGTGGGTCAAGGAGGGCATCCTCCTGAACTTCGGCCTGCGGGAGACACAGGCCCGCGAGTACGGCGGCGTCACCTACCACGACGTCCTGCCCCTCCGGGAGACGGCCGACCTCGGCGAGCGCGGAACCCGGAACACGCCCGACGGGACAGTCATCCGTCGCGGGGCCCACATAGGCAGCGACGCGATCATGATGTCCCCGAGTTTCGTCAACGTCGGTGCCCACGTCGGCGACGGGACGCTGATCGACTCCTGTGACACCGTCGGCTCGTGTGCACAGATCGGCGAGAACGTGAAACTGGGCGCGAACACGCTGATCGGCGGCGTCCTCGAACCCGTCGAGGACGCGCCGGTCATCGTCGAGGACGACGTCTCGCTGGGCGCTGGCTGTCGGGTCACCAGCGGCTTCGTCGTCGGCGAGGGCTCTATCGTCGGCGAGAACACGCTTCTCACCCCCCGGATCCCGGTCTACGACCTCGTCGACGAGGAAGTGTACTACGGCGAACTGCCGCCCGAGCGGCGGGCGTTCCAGCGGTTCGTCGACTCCTCGGTCGGCGACCACGACCTGCTCCCCGGCGGCGCGTACAAGCCCGCCGTCGTCGCCACCGACGTCGAGGAAGAGACGCTGGAAGCCGCCGAGAAGGAAGCCGCCCTGCGAGACAACTGATCAGTGTTTATTGTAGGTCATTTCGGTATCGACCGCCCGCATTTGGGCCGTCGCACCGGTAAACAGCTACAATAAACACTATGAGACACCCGGCGGCGACCGTAAGGGTTGAACCGTCCCCATCCCGAACAGGGGACAATGACTGCCGACTCGGCCGGCCGATCCGGCGTCGTCGCCGGACGTGGGACCACGGG
>NZ_WPCA01000136.1 GCF_009741825.1 Halapricum sp. CBA1109 | reverse complement strand
TCGTGGGTCTTCGCTCGCTCGAACCGGCTTACCGCCCTATCGCCTCTGCGGTCCTGCCGTCACCGCTCGCGTTTCGTGGGTCTTCGCTCCGCTCAGAACCGGCTTACCGCCCTATCGCTCGCGGTCCTGCCGTCACCGCTCGCGTTTCGTGGGTCTTCGCTTCGCTCAGAACCGGCCTACCGCCCTCATCGCTCGCGTTCCTGCCGTCCACCGCTCGCGTTCGTTGGGTCTTCGGCTCCGCTCAGACCCACCTACATCTCTCCCGAACGACCACGAACTGCGCCAGGTCCTCCAGATATTCGAGGGCCTGTGAGTCCTTGGCGTCGACGGTGGCGAGGGCCTCCAGCGCGGCCTCTGACTCCTCGCGGGCGCGCTCGGTCGCCTCCTCGGGCGTGAGGTCGGTCACCTCGACCAGCGAGGGGCGCTCCATCTCGGCGTCGTGGCCGGCGGGCTTGCCCAGTTGGTCGGCGTCGGCCGTCGCGTCCAGTACGTCGTCGCGCATCTGGAAGGCGACGCCGACCCGTTCGGCGTACTCGCCGACGGCCTCGACGGTGTAGGGGTCGGCGTCGGCGGCGATGGCACCGAGTTCGGCCGCGGCGCGGAACAGCGCGCCGGTCTTGCGCCGGGCCAGTTTCTCGTAGGTCGCCTCCGAGTCGGGCTTGTCGAGCAGTTCGGTCGCCTCGCCCTCGCCGAGTTCGACCATCGCCTCGGCGACGGCCTGCATCGCGCGTTCGTCGGTCGAAAAGAGGGCAAACGCCTCGCCCAGCAGGCCGTCGCTGGCGATGATGGCCGGCCCGTAGCCGAAGGCCGCCCACGCGCTCGGGGAGTCCCGCCGCAGGTCCGAGTCGTCGATGATGTCGTCGACGACCAGCGAGGCGTTGTGGACGAGTTCCACGCCGACGGCGAAGTCCACGGCGTCCTCGGGGTCGCCCCCCAGCGCCTCACAGACCAGCACCGTCACCGTCGGCCGCACCCGCTTGCCCCCCGCGAGGACGACGTGTTCGACCTCCGAAGAGAGCGTCTCGGGTTCGACGTCCGCGAGGACGGCCTCCAACCGGTCGGCGACCAGCGACCGACGCCGCTCCAGATACTCCATCGGACCGGTCTTTCGGATTGGACCGGTAAGTACGCGGCGGTCTCGTCAGCCCCGGACACCGACGACCACGGCTGTCGATAGCATCGCACTCGCGGCGACAGCGACCTGCCCGGCGGTGAGATACAGGACGACGAGCACCGCCGGCGTGTCGTACAGCGCCACCAACGTCAGCATCGTCGTCCCGACGAAGACTCCGGCCAGCGGTGCCGCCGTCGATTCGCGGTCCATCACCGCCAGCGGTCCCGCCACCTGTCCGGCGAGGACGACACCGATCGGCAGCCCGACCAGCACCATCCCCACATCGACACGGCCGCCGCGGGCGAGGATAGCCCCCGCCCAGCCTCCGAGCCCGACCGCCGCGTAACCGCCACTGGCGAACGCGAGCCCTGTCCCCGAACCACACAACTGGTCTCGCCACCGGTAGCACACCCTGGCGACGATAGCCCCGAGGAGGACGCTGACGGCGACGGCCACTCGCCAGTCCCCGACCAGTGACGGTATCTCCTGTCCGTGATGGGGCATAGAGTCCGGTACGAACAAACACGAAATAAATGTGGCTACCGACACGCACACTATCACGACTGACAATCGGGGCCGACATTATTTGCCTCTCAGACACGTACCGATTCGGGATGACACTCTCCGTTCCAGCGTCCGGCTACGCGCTGGTGTTCGGTCTCGCCGCGCTGATCTGTTTCGCCGCCATCCCGCGGGCCCGTGCGATAGATGACCGCCACACGCGATACGGCCTCGTCGCCCTCATCGTCGGCAGCGCCGGGTGGGCCGGTTCCCACGTCGGCCTGCTGGTCGCTCCCACGAACCTGCTGAAGGAGGCCATCTACATCGTCGGGCTGATATTCGGGTTCTCCACGGTGTTCGCGTGGCTGTACTTCGCCTCGGCGTACACCGGCCGCCACTACCACCGCGACCGAACCTACCGACTGCTCGGCGCTGGCCTGTACCTCGCCGTCGTCGCTGTGAAGGTCACCAACCCCCTCCACGAGTTCTACTTCACCGCCGAACCGACGCAGATACCCTTCGCCCACTTGGCGATCCAACAGCAGTGGTTCCACTGGGTCGTCACCGGCCTGTCGTATTCCCTTGCCGCTATCGGCCTGTTCGTGCTGTTCGAGATGTTCTCGGAGGCCGACTACGACACCCGGCCGCTGGCGGTGCTGGCGGGTATCACCGGCCTCCCCGTCCTCTTCGACCTGCTCGGCTACGCGACGGACGTCCTCGTCGGCATCATCTACGCGCCGCTTGGCGTCGCGGTGTTCGCGCTCGGCGTCCTCTACGTCTTTGACGAGCGATTCTTGGCCGTCCAGTTGACCGGCGACATCGACGACCCCGTGGTCTTCCTCGACCGCGAGGACCGAGTCACCGACTACAACCGCCCGGCGACCGCGCTGTTCCCGGACATCTCGGGGGCGGTCGGCGACCCCGTATCCGCGCTCCCGGGACTCGACGACGCCCTCGACACCGAGCAGGGTATCCTCGAAGTCCTCGACGCCGACGGCGACTCGCGGTACTTCCTCGTGAGTCAGTCGTCGTTCGACCTCGGGCAGACCGACATCGGGACGGTGTTGCTGTTCTCGGACGTGACCCGCATCGAGTCCCAGCGCCGCGAACTCTCACGGCACAACGACCAACTCGAGTCGTTCGCGACTGGCATCCGCCACGAACTCCGCAACGCTCTGCAGGTCGTCGGCGGTCACGTCGAGGCCGCCGGGGACGCCTTAGAGAGCGGCGACGTCTCGACCGCTCGCTCGTCGATGTCGACCGCGTCCGACACCGCCGGCCGGATGGAACGGACCGTCGACGACCTCTCGACGCTGGCTCAACACGGCCAGACGGTCACCGACGAGGAGCGACTGGACTTCGCGGCGGTCGCCCGCCGGACGTGGGACTCCTCGACCACCGGCGACCTCTCGCTGTCGGTCGAGGGGGAGGGGGAGATATCGGCGAACCCGAGCCGTCTGGAGGAGTTGTTCGAGAGCGCCTACACCTTCGCGCGGTACAACGACGCCTCCGAGGTCCGGCTTCGACTCGCGGACGGGACGCTGACGATAGCGGACGACGGGACCCGACCCGCCGACCACCGACTGGACAAACTGTTCGACTACGGCGCGGCGGTCCCCAACGCCGAGGCGGGGATGGCGATGCCAAACGTCGAGACGCTGGCCGGCGTCCACGGCTGGTCGGTCGGCGTCGACCGCTCCTACGACGAGGGCGTCCGCGTCACCATCGAGGGTATCGCGGTGTCCGAACCAGACCCAGTCGAGACGGACTGAGCAGCCCCGACCGGCCGCTGGCGAGGAGTATCCCGGGGTTCCACAGTGGCTCTGTCCCTGTGGACGATACCGTGTGAGCCACCGCGCCGTTGATAGGGTCCGGACTGTGCTCACCGAACAGTACTCCCCGCGAGCGGGCAGTCGTCGGCTCCGAGTTGCGCGTCCCAGACGCTGAACTCCCCGTCGTCGGTGATCCGGATCTCACAGCCGTAACACCGGGCTTCGGTGCTCTCTGTCACCGGATAGGTGGTCCACTGCTCCGCGTCCGCGAACCGAAACGCGACGACGAACTTGCCGGCCCCCCTCCGCACTGCCTCGTCGAGCGACGCGATGCTGTCCTCGGTGAACTCCCCTTCCGAGAGCGCCACGGTCTCGTCGACGATCTCCGTGCCCTCCCGCTCGACCCGAACGTCGACGCGGTGTGACGTGTCGTCCCGGTTCCAGACCCGAAACTTACGAAACAGGCGCTGCTCCGGGGTCGACTCCCCGAACTGCGAACACCCCGAGACGAGAGTGAGAAGACCGACCGAGAGGACCCGCCGTCGGCGAATCCCGCTCATCGAGGTTGATTTCTTGGCCTCATCTGACGTATCTTGTGGTTCCGCTGACGCCCACGAACCGTCGGCGCGCTCCGACGGCCGACGCCGCGGAAGCGGTCACTCCCCGTGGTGCCGACCGGGCGACCACTCGCCGTCGAACTCCCGGTGGGTAAAGGGTAGGGCGTCCTCGCCGGCGTAGGTCGCCACGAGGTGGCCGTCGCCCTCCAGATAGTACTTGTAGGTCGTCAGGCCGTCCAGACCGACCGGGCCGCGGGCGTGAATCTTGCCCGTCGAGATGCCCACCTCCGCGCCGAGGCCGTAGCGGTAGCCGTCGGCAAAGCGCGTCGAGGCGTTGTGGAAGACGGACGCGGCGTCGATGCCGGTCATAAACGTCTCGGCGGCGCTCTCGTCCTCGGTCACGATGGACTCGGTGTGTTTCGAGCCGTAGGTGTTGACGTGGTCGACGGCCGCGTAGACGTCCTCGACGACCTTTATCGACAGTTCGAGGTCGCCGTACTCCTGTTCCCAGTCGTCCTCGCGGACGGGGTCGATATCGACGTAGTCGCGGGTACGCTCACAGCCACGGAGGGTGACGCCCTCGCTCTCGTAGCGGTCGACGACCGCGGGCAGGAACTCGCCGGCGACGCTCTCCTCGACCAGCAGCGTCTCGACGGCGTTGCACACCGCGGGGTACTGGACCTTCGCGTCGACGGCGATGTCGGCGGCCATCTCCAAGTCGGCCGCTTCGTCGACGAAGACGTGACACAGGCCCTCGGTGTGGCCCAGCACGGGAATCTGGGTGTTGTCCTGGATGTAGGAGACGAACTCCGAGGAGCCACGCGGCATCAGCAGGTCGACCTTGTCGTCCATCTCAAGTAGGGCGTCGACCTCGGCGTGGGCCTCGATGAGTTTCGCCCAGCCATCGGGGACCGCCCCGACCTCGGCGGTCGCTTCGAGGATGGTCTCGTAGAGGACGCGGTTGGATTCTGCGGCCTCGCTGCCGCCCTTGAGGATGACGGCGTTGCCCGATTTCAGCGAAAGCGACGCGATCTGAACCAGCGCGTCCGGCCGTGACTCGAAGATGGTCCCGACGACGCCGATGGGAACCGCGACCTTGTACAACTCCAGGTCCTCGTCGAGTTCGCGGGCCTGCAGAGTCGCCCCGAGGGGGTCGTCCTGCCCGGCGACGGACTCGACCATCTCCGCGATGGACTCCAGTTTGCTCTCGTCGAGTTTCAGGCGGTCGACCAGCGCTTGGGTGTACTCGCCCTCCGCGAGCATCGCCTCGGCCTCCTCGACGTCGGCGGCGTTGGCGTCGAGGATGGCTTCGCTGTTCGCCCGGATGGCGTCGGCGATGGCCTGCAGCGCCGCGTTCCGGTCACCCTCCTCGACGTTCGCCAACTCAAGCGCCGCCCGCTGTGCCTCGCTCACCTGCGCGTCCGTATCGTGTTCACTCATCGGTGTCACCGTTTATGGGGACAAATAGTGTGCCGACCGGTTTGCCACTAGCGATTCGCTCCAGCACGTCCCGGTCGGCCGACCCCGCGATGATGGCGGGGATGCCGTGTTCGCTCGCGTCTCTGGCCCCCTCGACTTTCGTCTGGATGCCACCGAACGCCGCGCCGGTACTCTCGTCGACGATGTCCAGTACCGCGTCGTAGTTGGTCCCGACGGCCTCGATCAGTTCGGCGTCGGGGTCGTCTTTGGGGTTGCCGGTGTAGACGCCACCCACGTCGGTCAGCGTCACCAGCAGGTCCACGCCGACGCCGATGGCGACCGACGCCGACAGCATGTCGTTGTCGCCGATCTGTATCTCCTCGGTGGCGACGGCGTCGTTCTCGTTGATTATCGGGACGATGCCCCACTCGAACAGCGTCTCGACGGTGTTGCGGAAGTTGGTGAACCGCTCGGGGTTGGCCAGGTCGTGTTCGGTCAGCAGTATCTGGGCCACCTCTTGGTCGTAGCGGTCGAAGCTCTGAGTGTAGTGGCGCATCAACTGGCTCTGGCCGACCGTCGACAGCGCTTGGCCCTCCTCGACGGTCTCCCGGCCCTCCTCGCGGCCGAGGCGGCCGATGCCGGCCCCGACCGCTCCCGAGGAGACGAGCATCACGTCCTTCCCTCGCTTTCGGAGGGCCATAATGTCGCTGACGAGTTTGTCCAGTTTGACCCGGTCGAGCTGTGAGTCCTCGTCGGTCAGGGAGTTCGTCCCCGCTTTGACGATCACGCGCTGGGCGTCGGCGGCCTGCCGGCGTGCGCGCTCGATTACCTCGGGAGCGACGCCCTCACTCATCGTCCGCCTCGAAGTCGGCGGCTATCTCCTTGGAACGTTCCTCTGCAGCGGCGACGGCGTCGATCACGGCCTCCTCGGCGTCGCTGTCCCACAGGACCTCCATCCCTTCGATGGTCGTCCCGTTGGGCGAACACACCGCGTCGATCAACTCGTCGACCGTCCGGTCGTCCCGCAGCACCGTCTCGGCGGCGCCCTTGAACGTCTGGGCGGCAAGCGTCTCGGCTTGGTGGGGGTCGAGACCGCCGTCGATACCGGCCTGTTTCATCGCCCCGACGAGATAGAAGACGAACGCGGGGCCCGAACCGTTGACGGCCGTCGAGACGTCCATCAGGTCCTCCTCGACGACGGCGTACTCGCCGACGGCTTCCAGTATCGCCAGCACTTCCTCGGTGGCGTTGTCGGTGACGGCGGCGGCCATATCGCCCGTCTCGGCCGCGAGGTTTGGCATAATCCGGACGACCTGCGCGTCGGTCCGGGACTGGACGAAGTCGGTCGAGACGCCCGCCGCGACCGTCACGAGGGTCTGGTCGGGCTGGAGGGACAGTTCCTCGAGGACGACGGCGACGGTGTCGGGCTTGACCGCGAGGACGACCACGTCGCTGTCCCGGGCCGCCGCGAGGTCGGTCGTCGTCGCCTCGCAGTGGTCGGCGACGGCGTCGAGCGCGTCGGGGTCGGCGTCGATGGCTGTGACGGTGTGGGTGCCGTCGCTGGCCAACCCCGCGACCAGCGCGCCCCCCATGTTGCCACAGCCGATAACGCTCACGTGTACCATTGTACCTCCCCAAACTGGACTGAGAGACATACCAACTACGGTTCGGGGTCGGCCAGCGCGCTCTCGGGGAAGGTCAGCGTCACGACGGTCCCGCGGGGGTCGTTGTC
>NZ_WPCA01000134.1 GCF_009741825.1 Halapricum sp. CBA1109 | reverse complement strand
GCCGACGAGGACGCCGATGGCGATCGTGCAGGCGGCGAAGACGGCCGTCGACAGGGCCATAGCGATGCGGCATCCGGCGGCCGTCAGCGGGTGGTCGTCGTCCTCCTCGCGCCCGAAGAAGTCGACGTAGCCGTCCTTGACGTGGGCGGTGTACAGCGCGGAGAACGCGGCGCTGGCGTGGAGCAACGCGAGACCGACCGAGAACTGTCCGGCGAGGGTCGCCCCGAACAGCGAGGCGGCGACCGGCGGGAGCATAAAGACAGGATGGATCTGGGAGGCGAGTGCGCGCAGCGCCGCAGTGACCCCGTCCCCGTGGCGCGCTATCGGCATACTGAGTCTCACGGACGGAATCCACTAAAGTATGTGCCGGCGAACCCCGTTCCCATCGGCTGGTAAGGCGGTGTATTTTATATATCACATCGTGTCCAACGGTACCATATGCGCCCATGACTCCACTCCTCGAAACGTTCGTCGTCGCGACGAACTCCATCACACTGATCTGCGGTGGCCTCGTCACCCTGCTCGCCGGGCGGGCGTACCGCCGGACGGGCGCGACCGCGCTGGGAGCGCTCGCTGCCGGACTCGGGTTCATCACCGTCGGTGCGCTGGTCGCCGGCGTACTCCACCAGTTGTTCGGCGTCGGCTTCGCCGCGGGCGTCAGCATCCAGAGCCTGTTCACCGCCGCCGGGTTCGCCATCATGGCCTACTCGCTGTACGCCAACTGGCAACCGCCGACCGGGGCCCACGGCGGCACCGAACTACAGTAGATCCGCCGTCAGTCCCGGTCGATCTCAACCCTGTCGTGAGCCGTGTTCACGTCCATCAGACTCCGCTCCCCGTAGTTCTCCCGTATCTCCGCCGCCGAAACCGTCTCGACAGCCATCCCTTCGAACACCGACCGCAACCGCCGGTCGCCGGCCGCTCGACGCTCCCGGACGGCCGCCCGCAGCGGCGCGGTTCGGAACACCGCCGGTACGGGCCGGCGATAGCCCTCGTCGACGATAGCGACGGCGTCGCTCGACTCCACTCGCGTCGGTCGAAGCACTCGCGGTATAGCGCCGCGGGCACGCGGGGCATATCAGCCGTCGTGAGCGCGAGTGTGTCCCCTTCGACGCCGCCGAGGGCGTCCGAGAGCCCAGCGAGCGGCCCCTGGTCAGGGGTCTCGTCTGGCCGATACCGGACGCCGTCCAGCGCGTCACGGAACGACGATAGCTGACTCTCCCGACAACTGACGACGATGTCGTCGACGACCGGGCGGAGCGCTCGGACGGCGTGAGCGATCATCGGCCGACCGTCGATTTCGGCCAGCGTCTTGTCGGTCTCGCCGTAGCGCGTGCTGAACCCACCAGCCAACACGACGGCGGAGCGGTCGATCACAGTCGGTGGAAGGGCCGCCAGCGACAGGTCACTTTCGCCTAGAGGCCGGTGGCTGGTCGAAGCGGGCCGAGCGCGGTGCCGGCCCCTGTCCGCTGTCCTCGGCCCCGTCCTCCAGTGCGGACTGGGCCGCGCGTGCGACGACATCGGAATCGTCGGCGGCAAGGTGGCGCAGTTCCGGGCGGGCGCGGTCGGTGTCGACCCGCCCGAGGACGATGGCAGCCCATTCCCGGACGCGGTCGCTGTCGTCCTCGACCAGCGAGACAGCGTGCTCGAAGACGTCGGGGTCGCCGCGCTTGTACAGCGTGATGAGCGCGTTGCGCCGCACGGCGTGGTGGTCGGACAGAAACTCAGTCCTCGGAGGTCCGACGGGACAACGGCGAGAGGTGCGGGTCGCTGTTGGGCCTGCGGCCGAGGACAGCGCCCGTCAGGTCACGTTCCTCCAGTTGGTCTTTCAACACCCTGTCGAGGCGGTTGACGTTCGTAATCGTCAGCCCTTGGCTCTCTAAGAGCGTCCGGTAGGCCTCCTCGTCGGTGATAGAGGTAAAGAGGTCGTACAGCCGTTCCATATCGTCGGGCGAGAGGTCCGCGAGTCGGTCGGGGTCGTGCAGACCGAGTTGGCGCTGGCGCTCCCGGTCGACGACGTACTGGACGACGACGAGCGCGACGGTGGGGATAGCGCGTTGGCTCCCGAACTCGGTGAGGTCGAGTTCGCGCATGATGCCCATCACGCAGTCTCGCTCCCACGGCGTCAGGTCGAGATGGGAGGCGATTGCGTGGCTGATCCGGAGTTTGTCCAGCCGGTGCATCCGCTCGCTGTGGCCCTCCATCGCGGGGTGTTGTTCGTCGTGGAGGCGGCGGAGGCGGTCCGGGAGGTCAGATCCGGGGTCCTCGGCCCGGCCGATGAGCGTCGCGCCGGGCGTGTCGACGTCCCAGCGGCGGACGCGCTCGTCCTTGATGGCCTCCGTCCGCGGGAGCGAGCCGTCGCCCGGACCGGCCGAGACCCACCGCTGGTCGTCGGTTCGCTCGTCGCCGAGCGGGTCCCCCTGTTCCATACGCTCTCCTCCGGGCTCGCGGTAGTTGAATGTCCCGGGCCTCGTCGATCTCCGGAGCAACGCTTATGACGAACACAGACAAACGCTGACATAGACTGACGAATGCCGATTCACCTCGACTCGGACAACGACACGAGTCCGGCCGTGACGCCGGGGACGAACGAGCACGAGCTGTTCGACGCGCTCGCAGCACACCCCGACCTCGGCTTCACGCCCAAGGAACTGTCCGAACTGACGGCCGTGCCCCACAACAGTATCTACAAGACGCTCTCGCGACTCCGGGAGAAAGGCCTCGTTCGGAACGTGGACGGGTACTGGGCCGTGGCCGACGACGTGGCCGGGTCACGAGCGGCCAACGTCGTGAGCCTCGCCAGCATCAAGGACCAGTACGGTGACGACGCGTACGGGGACGACGACGAGTGGGCCCAATCGGCGACCGACCTCGGAGAGAACGCCTGAGAATGGCGTACGCTCAGGGGAGTGTCGTCATCGCACCGGCCACGTTCAGAGAGGGGCTGCGGCCGTACCTCGTCGTCTCAAACGCCGAACGACCGTTTTACGGGGACCGCTACACCGTCGCAGTGATCACCTCTACCGAGCGGCCGACCGCGGTCCGAGTGACCGCCGACACGCTCACCGAAGGGACGCTCAAGACCGATCCGAGCTACGTCAGCCCGTGGTCGCTCCACGTCTTCCCCGACGAGGAGATAACGAAACGCGTCGCACAGCTAGACGACGATACGATGAAACAAGTCGCCGACGTGATTCACGACCTCACGCGGGTCCAGTGAACCCGTCTTCCCAGCGGAACCGGCCGTCGCGCTGGACTACCTCGCCGTCGACGACCAGCCGCGACCCCTCGCCCATATTCCTGATGAGGTCGACGTGGACGGCGCTGTCGTTGCCGGCCTCGCCCTCGGGCAGGCAGGCGTCGTACGCCCGGCCGAGCGCGAGGTGGACGGTGCCGGCCATCTTCTCGTCGAACAGTATCGAGTCCGTCGGCCGGTCGATGCCGCGGTTCATCCCGACGCCGAGTTCACCCAGACGCTTCGCGCCGGCGTCCGTCGACAGCACGTCGCCGACGACGCCCTCGTTTTGGGCGGCCGCGTAGTCGACGACCTCCCCCTCGGAAAACTCCAGTCTCACGTCCCGGACGCGCTTGCCCCGAATCGTCATCGGCACGTCGAAGGTGACGACGCCCTCGGTGTCGGCGGGCGCGGTGAACACCTCGCCGCTCGGAAGATTGTGGGAGTCGTAGGCCACCGAAGCCGCGCTGTTGACCGCCGAGCGCCCAGCGATGGACATCGTGAGGTCGGTGCCCTCGCCCTCAATGTGGACCTCGCTCCCGGCGTCGAGGATATCCTTCAGTTGAGCCATCTCCCCGGCCAGTTCCTCCCAGTCCCGGAGGACAGCCCCGTAGACGAGGTCCTGATAGGCCGGGTAGCTCATCCCGGCCTGCTGGGCCAGTGCGCGCGTCGGATGGACCGTCGACACCCAGTCGGTGGCGAGGCGCGCCTCGCGGATGGCCTCCCGGGACCGGCTGTGCGCGCTCTGTCTGTCGCCGGGTACGTCGGCCGTCGCTGCGGTGTTGCGCTGGCCGCCGAGTATGAGGACGCTATCGGCGTTCTCGTACAGCGCGAGTTCGTACTCGGGGTCGTCGGTGAACTCGCCGTCGTGGGCCGAGAGGTAGGCGCGCTGTATCTCCTCCGAGCGGTAGGTGCTGAGGAGGTTCGCCCCGCGCTCGCCCAACTTCTCGGCAGTAGCGACCGCCAAGTCGTGGGCCCCCTCGCCGACGACGACGACCACGTCGTCCCCGCGTTCGATGCGCGCGCTCCACTCGACCAGCGTCTCGGCGTGCTCGCGTACCCGTTCGTCCATACCATCATCCTCCGGCCCCCGAGGGCAAAACACCAGCGGGAGAACCGCCACATCCTTGCTGACCGCCGTCGTGTCCTCGGGTATGAACGTCGCGCGTCGGCTCCACGCGGACGCCGAACGGTCCGACCAGCGCCGCCTGCTCGTCCTGACCGGCGGGGCAACGGCGACCCGCGAGCGCGCCGCCGAGGCCATCGAATCGGCGGCCCTCGACCGCTCGAACGCCGTCGCCGTCGGCACCGACGCCCTCCCCGTCGAGTCCGTCCCCGAGCGGCAGGCCCACAAGCTCCTCGGCCGCACGCTCTCGGCCGTCGTCTACGACGCCCACGACTCCCTCCGACCGAACGCGCTGGGCCAAGCCGTCGGTGCCGTCGACGGCGGCGGCCTCGTCGTCCTGCTGGCGCCGCCGCTTGACCGCTGGCCGGACGAGCGTGACGCCTTCGACGAGACGCTGGCCGTCCCGCCGTTCGATGTCGAGGACGTGGCGGGGAACTTCCGGCGACGGCTCGTCCGACTGCTGGAGGCCCACCGCGGTATCGCCGTCGTCGACGCCGACAGCGGCGACGTGGGGACCTCCGGAATCGTCGACCGACCGGCCGGGCCGCCGCGGGAGCGCTCGCCGCCGCCGGCCGACACGGAGTTTCCGACGGCCGCCTACGAGGCCTGCCTGACCGACGACCAGATGGACGCCCTCTCGGCGCTCGAAGCGCTGGCGTCCCCCGGCGGAACGGTGGTCGTCGACGCCGACAGGGGCCGAGGGAAATCCAGCGCCGCCGGCCTCGCGGCGGGGAGTCTCGCCGCCGCGGGCGAGGATGTCCTCGTCACCGCACCGCAGTACGGCCGCGCCGCCGAGGTGTTCGAACGGGCGCGGGAACTGCTGTCGACGCTCGGCGCTCTCGACGGCGTCGACGACGAGGCGACGCCCCAGCGCCTCGAATCGAGCGGGTACGTCCGGTACGCGCCGCCCGTCGAGGCCGCCGAGATGCCGGGTGACCCCGATGCCGTCGTCGTGGACGAGGCGGCGGCGCTGCCGGTCAGGCTACTCCTCGCCTTCCTCGACGCGCCGGCGGTGGCATTCACGACGACCATCCACGGCTACGAGGGTGCCGGCCGGGGGTTCTCGGTGCGCTTTGCGGACCGTCTCGCCGAGAGCGACCGCGACGTGGAACAGTTGACGATGACCGAACCGATCCGCTACGCGGCCGGCGACCCGGTCGAGGTGTGGGCGACGCGGGCGCTGTTGCTCGACGCCCGCCCGGCGGTCGAGCAGGTCGTCGAGGACGCGACTCCCGAGACGGCGACGTACCGCCGCCTCGATGCCGCGGACTTGCTGGCCGACGAGCACCTGCTCAGGGAGACGTTCGGCTTGCTGGTGCTCGCACACTACCGGACGGAACCGAACGACCTCGCGCGGTTGCTGGACGCCCCGAACGTCGCCGTCCGGGCGCTCGTCCACGACGGTCACGTCGTCTCGGTGGCGCTGTTGGCGCGGGAGGGCGGCCTCGACGCCGACCTGCGTGCCCGGATGTACGAGGGCGAGCGGGTCCGGGGGAACATGCTCCCGGACGTGCTGACGACACAGCTACGGGACGAGGCGGCAGGCGTCCCGGTCGGCTGGCGGGTCCTCCGCATCGCCACCCACCCCGCGGTCCGCTCGCGCGGCCTCGGGTCGGCGCTTCTGTCGGCCGTCGAGGACGAGGCGGCCGGGACGTACGACTGGCTCGGCGTCGGCTACGGGGCGACGCCGCCGTTAGTCGCGTTCTGGGCGGCGAACGGCTACCGGCCGGTCCACGTCTCGACGACGCGGAACGACCGCAGCGGCGAGCACTCGGTGCTGATGTTGCGGCCGCTCTCGAGGCGGGCGATGACCTACTCTCCCGTCACGTCGAGTGGTTCCGCGAGCGACTGCCGAGCAGTCTCGCCGGCGCACTGTCGGACCTCGACCCAGACGTGGTTCGGGCGACGCTGTCCGGGCTACTGGCCGGGTCGGTTCCGGACCTCTCGGGGCCGGCGTGGCGACTCCTCGCCGGGACGCCCCACGGGGCCGGCCTGTTCGACACGGCCCCGGAGCCGTTCGCCCGCCTCTCGCTGTACGCACTCACAGACGACGACGGCCCGGCACTGGAACCGCGAACCGAGCGACTGCTCGTCCTGCGGTGTCTCCAGCGCCGCCCGTGGGAATCGGTCGCAGACGATTTGGGGTACCCCTCCGAACGGACGTGTATGCAGGCCCTCGGTACGGCAATCGAGACGCTGGTCGAGCGGTACGGCACACAGACCGCCCGGGAGGAACTGGAGCGCTTCGAGCGATGACCGTCGACGCTATCGTCGGGTCGTTTCCCCTGCTCGTCGCGTTCGCCCTCCTCGTCGCCGGCGTCGTCGGGAGCATCCTGCCGGCGGTGCCCGGCGCGCCGCTGTCTGTCGCGGGCGTCCTCGTCTTCTGGTGGGTGACAGACGACCTCGGACCCTTCCTGTTGGTCGCGCTCGTCGCCGTCGGCGTGCTGGCGCTCGCGGTGGACTGGTTCGGCGGTGCGGCCGCCGCCAAGGCCAGCGGTACGTCGACGCTCGTCAGCGCCGTCGCCGGCGTCGTCGGACTGGTCGGGATGGTACTCGGCGGACCGCTGGGCCTGATCGTCGGCATCGCCGGGACGGTGTTCGTCGCCACCTACGCCGAGGAAGGGGAGACCGGGAAGAGCCTCCGGCGGGCCCTCTACACCACCGCCGGCGTCCTCGCGTCGGCCGTGGTGCAGGGGCTGTTGACAGCCTCGATTCTACTGACGGTGCTTTTCGTCTACCTTCTCTGACGAAACGCCTGTCACCGTGGCCCGCCTACGGCCGGTATGACCGACTGCGCCGAGGACGGCTGTGAGCGCCCGGTGGCCGTCGAACTCCACGTCCCGTGGGCCGACAATCGACTCGTCTGTGCGGCCCACGCCCGCGTCGCCGCGCGAGCGGACGGCGTCGTCGCCGACCCGATAGACGACGAGACGTTCCGTTGCTAGTGTTTCTTGTCGGTCGTTCTCGACCGCC
>NZ_WPCA01000159.1 GCF_009741825.1 Halapricum sp. CBA1109 | reverse complement strand
CCGGGTCGGGGTCGACGACGAGGGCGACGCCGACGAGTCCGAGGGCCATCCCGACGGCCCCGCGGGCCGAGAGCCGTTCGTCGGCCAGCAACAGCGCCGCGAAGACGGGCGTCAGGATGGGGTTGAGGCCGAAGACGATGGCGCCGACGGCGCTGGTCGCGTGCTGTTGGCCGGCGAACAGCAGGGCGTTGGCGAGGCCGATGGCGAGGCCGCCCGTGGCGAGGATGCCGAGCAAGTCCCCGCGGGTTCGCGGGCGGATGGCCGCCCAGTCGTACCGCCAGGCGACGACGGCAGCGAGGGCGACGGCGGCGATGTCGAACCGGAGGGCGACGAACAGGAACGGCGGGATGTACGCTAGTCCGGCCTTTGCGGCGACGAACGTCCCGCCGAAGAGGACGCTCGTGACGGCGGCGAGACCGAGGACGCGACGGGAGACCACTCAGGCGGTCACCCCCGAACTGTCGGTATAGAGCGTCGTCTGTTGCATACTGTACAGAATGGGTTGGATAGGGTTAGGTCCGCTCAGAAAGCGTTTCACGGTGCCGTAGGCCCACAAGGCGTGTCCACACCGGCGGTCCTGCAACAGTTGCACGGCGTGCAACCGACTGCGACAGCGAAGGGGCTATGGGACGAGGCCTCCGATGTCCGGTATGGAATCGGCGCTGGAGGAGATAGAGTTCCTCGCGCTGTCGCCCAACCGCGTCCGCGTGCTGTCGCTGCTGGCCGAGGGCCGCCGGACGCGCCCGGAACTGGAGTCGGCAGTCGGTGCCTCACAGGCGACGCTGAGTCGCATCCTCGGCGACTTCGAGGACCGGTCGTGGGTCCGCAAGGACGGGAGCGAGTACGTCGCGACTGCGACGGGTCGCCTCGTCGCGGACGGCTTCACCGACCTGCTCGACATCCTCGAAGCGGAGAGCGAACTCCGCGGACTGGTCCGATATCTCCCGACGCACGCGATGGACTTCGACCTGCGGCATCTGGCGGACGCGACGATAACGACGCCGACGCAGACGCGGCCGAACGCGCCGGTCAAGCGGTTGCTCGACCTCGTTGAGGACGCCGAGACGGTCCGGTCGTTCTCCCACGCGTTCAACGAACAGAACCTGAGCGTGGTAAAGCGGCGGGTGAGCGCCGGCGAGTTGACCTTCTCCGGCGTCTTCTCGAAGGGGGCCATCGAAGCGCTGGCGGAGGACCCCGACCTCCGGGAACCGCTCGTCTCGTTGCTGTCGGGCGAAGGCGCGACGATCAGAGTCCGCGAGGAGGGTATCCCGCTGGCGGTGACTATCGCCGACGGGACCGTCCATCTGCTGTTGCGCGACGAGAACGGCATCCTGCAGGCGGCCGTCGACACCGACGCCGAGGCCGTTCGGTCGTGGGCCGTCGACACCTTCGACCACTACTGGCGGACGGCGACGGTGCTGGACGCCGATGACCTGCAGTGATCACTCGCCGTCGAGGTCGGCGTCACAGAGCGAACACGTCCCGTCGTCGCGCACCTCGAACCCGCAGTTCGGGCACACCGTTCGGGCGGTGTTCATACCCGTGTCGTGACGCCCGCCTCGTATAGTCCCTCTGTACCGTTCAGACTCCTCACAGTTCTTTCAGAGTCTGTAAACCACGGGGTAACGCGGCGACGACTACGTGGGCGTCGTGACCGGTTCGGCGACGGCCTCCAGTTCCGACATCGTGATCCGGGTGTCCGACTTCGGACTCGTCTCGAACGCGCACTCGTACTCGTGCCAGTCGCCGATGCGAGCCGTCTCGTCGAGAATCTCCGATTCACTGAACCCGACTTCCTCGGACGTGACCCGTAGTTTTCCCCCACTATGGGCCTTCTCTCGCGGTTCCAGTTCGATAGCGTCGGCGTGCCACGGACCGTATCTCGCCGTCACTTCCAGCACCGTCCCTGCCGGGAACTGTCCGATACCGTCGGTGAGTCGGTAGGCATCCTGTGACATACACGTGAATATATTTACTCGACAGTGAAAAACTTTTTCTCCACTCTCGGCGGGCGGGAAACCCACAGCTATTTGACTGGTCTCCGAGTTCCAACGACTGTATGTCCGTGCTCTCCACGCAGGACGAAGGCAAGGTACTGATGGACAACGAGGGCGAGCAGATCGGTGTCGTCACGGAGGTCGACGTCGAGGAGAACGTGGCGTACGTCGAACCCGACCCCGGGATCGGCGAAGCGGTGATTCAGGGGCTGGGCTTCGGTGACGCGACGAGGACGACATCGAGGTGCCCGGCGATAGCGTCGCCACGATAACCGATACGGAACTGCGCGTGCCGGCCGACCTCTAGGCGTCGATAGCGTCGACGAGTGTCCCGAGTCGGTCGTCCTCGTCGGCGACGGTGAGGACGTTTTCGAGGCCGCTGTTCAGGTTGTAAGCCGGTCGGCCCTTCCCGACCGGTGACGTGTCGTCCATCTCCGGGACCGAGACCAGCCCCTCGGCTTCGAGTCGGTTGAGCGCGCTGTCGACTTCCGCCTCGGTCAGCGTCCCCACGTCGTCGGTCATCTCCGCGAGCGCTTTGCTTCGGCGGATAATGTGGTTCGCTTTCGCCGGTGTCTCCTCGTCCGCCGAGAGGTCCGCGACCCCGAGAAGGACGACGCGCTGTGGCAGTGTCAGGCTATCGAACTGATCCATATTGTTACGGGCGGCGCCACGGTACTAAGTGTCACCGGAACCTATCGACACAGCTACCGGTGGAGGATCAGCGCGTTCTCGCCGTCGTCGTAGTAGTTCGGGACTGTCCGCTGGTGGGTGAAGCCGAACTCCCGGTAGAGGGAGATCGCGGCGTCGTTCGAGGCCCGAACCTCCAGTTTGATCGGTGACGCACCGACGGATTCGAGGACGCCGACGGCCCGTTCGAGGAGGCGGCGACCGATTCCCGAGCGCCGACGGGACTCGTGGACGGCGAGGTCCTTGACGTGACCCAGCGGTTGGCCGTGGTTCGGGACGGTGTCGGCGACGACGTAGCCGACGACGCCCGCCGAGGCGACGTGGTCGGTCCCCGGCGGGTCGGTCCCGTCGACGGCGACCAGAAAGCCCGGTTCACCCAGAAACTGCTCGAAGGCGCTGTACGGCCACGGCTGGGGGAACGCGGACTGCTCTATCTGGTAGACGGCGAGTAAGTCCGCCCGCACCGCTGTTCGGACAGTCGGGCCCGCCGTCCGGTCCGTGGCCGGCGTCGTCACACCGTCGCGTTCGTAGCCGACCCACATATGGGTAGCGGCCCGCCAGAAGGCTCATATCGCTACGCGGTGTAGTGTTCGATGCACCCACCACGGGTGCCACCCAACCCCCCACCCCTCTACCCGTTTTTCGCCTTTCGTCCCGTGATCGATCCCGTAGCAGGCGCGCCGCTGTCGCTCGACAGTCGTGTACACGTACCGAAAGAATACCGGGTCGGTGACCGATCAGTCGTCGGCCGGAGCGGCGCCGCCCTCGTCCTCGTACTGGGCCTTCGTGTGGGGGAGTTTCCCGCCGGCGGCGAGGATGTCACGTTCGCGCTCAGAAGCGTCGAGCAGGCCGGTGGCCTCCCACTCGCCGTTGACGCGGATCGTGAACTCCTCCTGTCCGGAGGTGACCGCCTCGGAGACGTCGTCGACGATCTCGATGTCGTCGCCCTGGTCGATATTCTCGTAGGTCTCCTCGTCGATCTCGAGGGGGAGCAGGCCGAAGTTGAAGAGGTTCGCCTTGTGGATGCGGGCGAAGCTCTGGGCCAGCACGCCGTCGACACCGAGGAACATCGGGCACAGCGCCGCGTGCTCACGCGAGGAGCCCTGCCCGTAGTTCTCGCCGGCGACGAGGAAGCCGCCGTCGCTGTCGAGCGCTCGCTGGGCGAAGTCCTCGTCGACGCGCGAGAGGGTGAACTCCGAGAGCTTCGGGATGTTCGACCGGTACATCAGGATGTCCTGGGTGGCCGGGATGATGTGGTCGGTCGTGATGTTGTCGCCCATCTTCAGGAGGTTCGGGCCTTCGAGGGTCGCCTCCAGGGGGTCTTTCAGCGGCACGTCGCCGATGTTCGGCCCCTTGACGAGGCCGTCGTCGACGGCCTCGTCGGGCGCGATGAGGTCGGCCTTCGAGCCGTCGTACTTGTCGGGCATCTCGAAGCCGGGCGCTTCGAGGTCGCCGAGTTCGTCGGCCAGATCCCGCGGGTCGACGATCTCGCCTTTGAGCGCGGCGGCGGCCGCGACCTCCGGCGAGCAGAGGTAGACGTTGTCGTCCTCGATACCCGACCGGCCCTCGAAGTTGCGGTTGAACGTCCGGAGGCTGACCGAATCGGAGGCCGGCACGTGGCCGATACCGATACAGGCGCCACAGGTCGATTCGGAGAAGTTGACGCCGGCGGCCATCAGTTCGGCGGCCCAGCCGTCGCGGGCGAGCATCTCGCTGGCCTGCTTGGAACCGGGCGCGACGATCATCTCGGTCTTCTTGTTGATCTCGCGGCCTTCGAGCATCTTCGCGGCCGGGAGGATGTCCTCGTAGCCGCCGTTGGTACAGGAACCGATCATGACCTGCTCGACGTCCTGGCCCGCGGCCTCGCTGACCGGGACGACCTTGTCCGGCATCGAGGGCTCGGCGATGAGCGGTTCGATCTCCGAGAGGTCGACTGTGATCTGGTCGTGGTACTCGGCGTCCTCGTCGGGACCGACCTCGACGAAGTCCTCGCCGCGACCGAGGCGTTCGAGGTAGTCCTTGGTATTCTCGTCGGTCGGGAAGATCGACGAGGTCGCGCCGAGTTCCGTCCCCATGTTGGTGATCGTCGTCCGCTCGGGGACGCTGAGGGTCTCGACGCCCGGACCGGTGTACTCGAATATCTTGCCGACCCCGCCTTTCACGCTGAGGCGGCGCAGCATCTCGAGGATGACGTCCTTGGCGGTCGCCCACTCGGGGAGTTCCCCTTCGAGTCGGACGTTGACGACCTCGGGCATGTCGATGTAGTAGGCACCGCCGCCCATCGCGACCGAGACGTCGAGGCCACCGGAGCCGATGGCGAGTTCACCCAGTCCGCCCGGCGTCGGCGTGTGGGAGTCGCTGCCGAGCATCGTCTTGCCCGGCTGGGCGAAGTTCTCCTTGTGGACGTTGTGACAGATACCGTTCCCGGGCCGGGAGAAGTGCGCGCCGAAGGTACCCGCCGCAGAGCGAAGGAAGCGGTGGTCGTCCGTGTTCTTGAAGTCGAACTGGTAGGTCTGGTGGTCACAGTACTGGGCGGCCAGTTCCGTCTGGACCTCCTCGAGACCGAGCGCCTCGAACTGCAGCCACACGAGCGTCCCTGTCGTGTCCTGTGTCAGTACCTGATCGATCTCGATTCCGATCTCCTCGCCGGGTTCGAGTTCGCCCTCGACGAGGTGTTCCGAAAGGATCTTCTCTGTGAGTGTCTGTCCCATAACGGCATCTAGTCGACCGCGCACGGACATAAATCCCGCGTGTTTCCACGATATCTACGTCTCCGCCCTCCTGCGGTTTCGTGAACCCCGGCGAGATCCGCCCGGATCAGTAACGATTTTTGCTAACGGTCGTGTCCTCCTCGTATGTTCAAAAGCGGCCGCTTCGTCGCCGATCACCTCGAAGACCCGGCACCCGACCAAGTCCAACCGAACGGCGTCGACCTCACTCTCGACGCCGTGTTCGAGCAGACGAGCCCGGGTCGCATCGGTACCGACGGCAAGACGGTCGGCGACCGCGCTCCCGTCGACGACGCGAACGGCGTCTACCACCTCGACCCCGGCGGCTACATCGTCCGCTACGCCGACCGCATCGTCATCCCC
>NZ_WPCA01000114.1 GCF_009741825.1 Halapricum sp. CBA1109 | reverse complement strand
CGCAGCTATCGGTGACACCAAAAGCACGTTCAACACCCTCCGGTACATGATCGTCGGACTGTGGTTCGTCGTACCCGGTCTGGTGGATCGTCGGTACCGAGGGCATCGGTGCGGTGGGGCTCAATCATCGAGACTGCCCGGCTACATGGTGCTCGACCTGGACCGGCGAAGGGTCGGGTTCGGTATCGTGTTGCTCCGCAGCCACGGAACCGGTCGTCGGACTCGGCGGCGGCGTCGGGCGTCGCTGCGGCCCGCACCGCCGAGCGGTCCGCCTCGCCGTCGCCGTCGACCGGCGTCGCCCCGTCGAAGCCGGTCTCGTTGCGCTGGAGATACCGGTACAGCAGGACCTGCAACAGCACGAACCCGACGACGTACAGCAGGACCCAGAGCCAGGCGGAGGCCATATCGTGATATACGTTGCCACGGCACTTGGCTGTTTGGATACGGGACCTGCCGCTTCGAAATCCTTATACGCCGCACAGCGGGACATATTGGACAACGAACTATGGACGTTTCCATCATCGACGAGGACGAGAACCCTATGTTGCACCGGACGGACGTCCGCTTCGAGGTCGTCCACGACGAGGCGACCCCGTCGCGGCTCTCAGTGCGTGACTCGCTGGCCGCCAAACTGAACAAGGACGCCGAGGAAGTCGTCGTCCGCGAACTCGACACGAAGTTCGGGATGCGAAAGACCGTCGGCCACGCCAAGGTCTACGAGAGCCCCGAGGACGCCCGCGAGATCGAACAGCAGCACATGCTCGACCGCAACAAAATCGCCACCGACGGCGAGGACCCCGAGGCGGAGGAAGCATAGATGCCCCGACACGAGTTCTACGACGACGACGGCCAGACCGACCGCGAGAAGTGCCCGCGCTGCGGTGACGTCTTCCTCGCCGACCACGGCGACCGACTCCACTGCGGGAAGTGCAGTTACACCGAGTGGCAGTAACGCGGTAACCCGCCTTCTCCGAGAGACGCCGCTCCCGCAGCCGCCGGTCCGCCGTCCGCGCCCGATGGATTCTTGCCGGACGGTGGCCTACCCCCGCCCGATGGACGGCCCGCTCTGGACCTCGAAACACGCGCCCGACATCGGTGACCTCCCGCAACCGGCGGTCCGGGACAGTATGGACAGCGCCCGCGAGGAGCCGATGAACCTCTTCGTCCACGGCCCGACCGGCAGCGGCAAGACCGCCGCCGTCCGGGCGCTCTCCCGCGCTGTCCACGACAACCCCGACAGCGACCTCATCGAGATCAACGTCGCTGACTTCTTCAACCGGAGCAAGACCGAGATCAAAAACGACCCCCGCTTTTCCTCCTTCCTGACGGGCCGCAGCGACCTCTCGAAACGCGAGATGATAAACCGCGTCCTCAAAGAGTCCGCGAGTTACTCCCCGATGTCCGGCGAGTACAAGACCATCCTGCTGGACAACGCCGAGGACATGCGCGAGGACTTCCAGCAGGCGCTGCGCCGCGTGATGGAACAGTACTACGAGGCCACGCAGTTCGTCGTCGCCACGCGCCAACCCTCCGCCATCATCGCCCCCATCCGCTCGCGCTGTTTCCCCGTCCCCGTCCGCGCGCCGACCCACGAGGAACTCGTCGCCGTCCTCGAACGCGTCGTCGAGGCCGAGGGCGTCGACTACGATCAGGAGGGACTGGAGTACGTCGCGGGCTACGCCGACGGCAACGTCCGCCGGGCGGTCACCAGCGCCCAGACCACCGCCGAGGCTGAGGGCGAGATTACGATGAACGCCGCCTACGAGGCCCTCGGCGATGTCGAGGACGACGACGACGTCGTGGCGATGCTGGCCGCCGCCGAGGACGGCGAGTTCACCGACGCGCGGTCGACGCTCGACGACTTGCTCGTCGACGAGGGCTACTCCGGCGACGAACTGCTCGCGGCCGTCCTCGACACCGCCCGGTCGCGCTACACCGGTGAGGACCTGGCGCGAGTGTACCGACTCGCCGGCGAGATAGATTTCGACCTCACCGAGTCGACCAGCGACCGCCTGCACCTCTCGCACTTTCTGGCCTCACTCCCGGCCACGCAGTGAGTCCTCGTCGTTCTCGTCGTTCTCGTCGTCGCGTGGCAACCGCCGGACGGCTTGTCGCCAGTTGTCCAGTGCCATCTGTTGTGGATCCGAGTACGGCCGGTACGTGATGTCCCCCGCCGTGCCGAGGTGGGTCCACCCCTCGCCGCGGTAGGCCTGCCGGAGACCGAGAACTCCCACCACGACGACGAACACACCGATACCGGCGACCAGCGGACTGTTCTCGGCCGCCAGAACCGCTATCGACGCGCCCGCTACCAGTGCCATCGCGTAGATGCCGTACTGGACGAACCGGAACGCGTTCTCGGGGACGCTGATCAACCGACCCATCGCTCTGGTCGGCGGTTCGTCCCGCGCCGCAATAAGTGTTGACAGAACAGAACTTTACTCGTTGACGATAGCCGTCTCGAAGCCGTCGCCGTCGACGGCGACGCCCGCCGCACAGACGGCGTGTTCGAAGTCGGCGTCGTAGGCCTCGCGGGCCGCGCCCGCGGCGTCCTCGGCCGTGAACTGGTAGGCCTCGGGGCTGTCTTTCTCGTAGGTCGCGACCAGCGTCGGTTCGGTGACTTCCTCGACCAACAGCGCGTCCCGGCGGACGGTCCCGATAACAGCGTCCTCGGCGGTGGGGTCGTCCTCTAATCCGACAATACCGGCGACCCGCGGCGTGTCGTAGTCGTCCTTCTCGAAGTCCAGCGACAGCAGCGGTTCGGCCAGTGCGTCCGCGCGGGGTAGCCCAGTTCCAGTTTCTCGGCGATGGGGTCGACGTGAGAGCCGTTGCCCACGACCGCGCCGTTGTCGGTGACGCTGAGCCCGTTGTAGGAGATGTATGGGTTGTCCGACGCCGGTGCGTCCGGCGTGGGTTCGATAGTGACTGTCCCGTCCCGGTCGACGGCTTGTCGGTTGGGGAACGACCGCGAGGAGACGCGGTAGGCGCCCACCTCGGGAGCGACGACGACGAAGCGTCCGACGTACATATCCCTCTCTCGGTCGGCCGCCGGGATGGACGTATCGGTCCCGCGGCGGTGTGGGGGTCGGTGGCACGGAATGGAGTCTCGATACGACGCCCGGACCGACGGCCGCTTGCGGGTTTATCCACTGGGACAGTGGGACTGGACGCCCCCAATACATACAGATTCACCCGCGGTAAAGAGTAGAATAGACTCACAACAAAATACTATGTTCCTTCAACCGGGTAGTAGAGGTATGAGCGACGACCCCGAACCCAACAAATTTGACGACATCAACGAGGTGGTCGGTGAGGAGTGGGAGTCAGAGACGACGCCGTACGAGCGCGTTCGGCACGTCATCGCGCACACGTACACGCCTGTCTCGGCGGAGGCCGTCGCCGACGACGCCCGAACCGCACCGAAGACGGCACGAAAACACCTGAATGCGCTCTCCGAGGAAGGATACGTCGTCACTGCGGTAGGAAAACACGGTGGGACGACGTATCGCCGGTCGCCGGAGTCCCTCGTCGTCGAGCAGGCCGCGGACATCCTCGAACACGTCTCGACAGACGAACTTCGGACACGTATCGCGGAGATGCGCGAGCAACTCACCGACTACCGAGCGGAGTACGGCGTCGACTCTCCCGAGGAACTGACCATCGAGCAGACGAACCAAACCCTTTCGGAGGGTGATTCAGGACAGTCCAATATCGACGCTGACACTCCGGGACTGGGAGACGACGCGCCGAAATCTCGCATTTGCGAACGCCGCGCTCTCGATTGCAAACGCCGAACGGTTCGTCGACGGCGACACGCAAACGACCGATGAAGGGGTCTCTATTTGAGAGATGGCGGAGAGCAACGAAGCGGATGAACTGCATACATTACGGGGACCGATAGATCGATCAGCACTGTGTACGATACGGGACGTTATCGGGCGAGAGGAACCGCTCGCGGATCCATCGCTGGACGACTATCTCGACCCGACGGTGCTGGAAGTCCCACTTGCTGACGGCCTCTGCGATGCCGACACCGCCAGAATCGACATCCAGTGGACGACGCAAGCGGACTACAAATTTCACTATTCGGACGCAGACGGCGTGAATTTCCGCTGGGGCAAGCATCCACACGGCAGCGATTACATCCACGTGCCGGGACTCGAGCACTTTCATCCGCCCCCGGAGGCCACCTCCGACCCCACAGAGGTCGAAGCATCCTGTATCGAGCAGTCCGTCGAAGTACTCGTTACTCGTGCTGTACTCACACTCTGGCGTGTCGCCTATCGCGCAGCGTCGTACGGTCCGCTGAACGCCGCGAGCAATCCGCCGTGACATCCTCCGCGCCGTTCACGGCACGGGCTTCACACAGAATCAAGGAGGAAGCCCACGACTTTAGTCGTGAGAGGAATCCGACAACCCATTACACTACCAGCGAGCAATAGCAGTCCGACTCCCCCACACCAGCCGTAGACCATATAAAGAAAAAGTACGATATGTGACGTACGGATGGGGGACGTGATTCGCACCGTCAAAGTGAAACTCGACGTACCTGACGAGCGGTGCGACGACCTCCATCAGACCAAAGATCAGTTCCTCCACTGTGCGAACACCACCGTAGAGTGGGCGTGGAGGCATCCGAACGACTACTGCATAACCTCGAAACAGAAAGCCGAGAACGCCCTTTACGAGCAACTCCGCACCGAGACGGAGTTGACGGCAAACCTCGTTCAGAAGGGTATTCGGCGTGCTATCGAGGCCACGAAAAGCGGTGTCGCCCGACTCAAGAAAGGCGACAGCACCAGTCAACCGCACTTCGATGCGTGGAGCGTCGTCTACGATAAGCGTTCAGCGACCTTCCACCGCGACCACGTTTCCCTTTCGACGGTGAACGGCCGCGTCGAGTGCGACTACGTGATTCCCGACGACCCCGACGGAACACCGATTGGCGAATACCTGTTGAACGAGGACTTCAGGTTCAGAATGTCCACGTTGCAGTACGACCGCTCCACGGAGTCGTTCTACCTCCACGCACGGATGCGCCGAAGCACAAGCGAGCAAGAGCAGTCCACGAACTCTTCTGAAGACGTTCATCAGACTCCGTCTGATGCAGCCCATCAGAACGCTTCGCGTTCTGAGGACGCCAAGCACAGAACAGTCCTTGGCGTGGACCTGAACGTGGACGGTTCGCTCGCCGTGACTTCCACGGGTGCATTTATCGGGAACGCCGACGAGATGAACCACCGACGCCGAGAGTTTGAGAAGACTCGCGGGTCGATGCAACAGACCGGCACGCGGTCGGCCCACCTGTCGATGCAGTCGATGAAAGACCGCGAACACCGCTGGATGCAAGATGAACTGCACCAAGCGTCGAACCAGATTCTCGAAGAAGCCCGCGACCACGAATGTACGCATATCGCGTTCGAGAACTTGACCGATATTCGCAAGCGAATGGCTGGTACAAAGCGATTCCACGCATGGGCATTCCGACGCCTCTATCAGTACACCGAGTACAAAGCCGAGATGTACGGTATCGAGGTGGAGCAAGTGAGTCCGGCATACACCAGTCAGCGGTGTTCTTCGTGTGGGTTTACGCACGAGACCAATCGGGGGTCGAAGCACCAGTTCGTGTGTCAGAAGTGCGAGTACGAACTGAACGCGGATTATAACGCGAGCAAGAACATCGCTCGCAAACTTCTCAATCGTCTCCACTCGGGGCAGAAGTCTTCGGGTGGAGGCGCACCCTGTCAGTGTGCGCTAACGTCAGGGACGCTGAACCTGAACGGCGATTTCCACGCCTACTCCGTTACGGAGTCAGAAGGGGAGTCCACTGACAAGCCCACGACTTCAGTCGTGGGTAACTGACACGCGTAGGGAATAGAGACGTCCTGTTGTACCGGCGCCATCTCGGGTAACTGTCTTTCCCTGCGAGTGAGTAGAACGGACGATGACCGACACCTGCGTCGACTGCGGTAGCGACCTCGCGGCGTACGAGCCGGTCTACGTCTCGGAGACGACCGACGGCGAGCGTGACCCCGTCGGCGGGTTCTGTAACTACGCCTGTCTGTCCGCCTACATCGACGAGGCGGAACTGACCGACGGGGCAGCGTGCACGTGGTCGCCGGACTGACAAGCGGCGACGAGGGACGGTCGCCGGACTGACAAGCGGCGACGAGGGACGGTCGCCGGACTAACAAGCGGCGACGAGGGACGGTTGCCGGACCGAGCAGGCCGAGACTTATGTCCGATAGCGGCCCAATCGGCCCGTGATCACCGAAGCGGAGTGTATCGAGGCGTTGCGGGAGGCGGCCGAACGCCTCGGCGAGTCGCCGACGACGGCGCAGTACGAGGCGTTGGGTCTGACACCGGCACAGGCGACGATTCAGCGAGTGATGGGGAGCTGGAACGAGGCGAAAGCGGCCGCCGGTTTGGAGACGTACGAGCAGGGGGCGAACGGCGGGCAGGGGGTACAACCCAAACCGGACGACGTAGATCTCCCGCCGGAAAAGTCGTGGGAGGAGCTGTCCGGGAATATGCGCTGGTACTACAAGAACCGCGAGCGTGACATCGCAAAGAAAGACCGGCGCCGCGCTCGGCTACGCCGGTGGCTCCACGAGTACAAGACAGACCACTGTGAGTGCGAGCGTTGTGAGGAAACGCACCCGGCTGCACTGGATTTCCACCACCCTGACGCGGACGACAAGGAGATGGGTGTCTCCCGAATGGTCGCAAACGGGTACGCTAGAGAGCGTATCCGCGCCGAAATAGACAAATGCGACACGCTGTGTGCAAACTGCCATCGGAAAGAGCACTACGAGACGCCGGCCGAAGTGGACCAACAGCCCTGACGATTCGAACGAAAACGACAGGGTTTTGTCCTCCAGTCCACTCAGACGAAGTGCACGCAGTCCCGTGGGGTAGCGGCCAATCCTTCGAGCTTCTGGGGCTCGAGACGGAAGTTCGAATCTTCCCGGGACTACTTCCCTCGTCACCAACTCGCCAGCTCGGCTACCAGCGGGAGTTTTTACGTCGGGCCACGAACTATCGGTATGGCGCCTGAGCACGTCCTCGTCCCGCTCGACGGGTCGCCGCTGGCCGAGTCGGCCCTGAACCACGCCCTGGAGACGTTCGACTGTCGGGTGACGGTCCTGAACGTCGTGACGCCCGTCGACGGGCCGATGAGCGAGGGCGGCGTGATCGGGGCGGACGACGACCGGGAGGCGAGCGCACGTGAACGCGCGGAGAACGTGGTCCGGCGAGTACGAGACCGGGAGGGGGCCGACGACAGAACGATCGAGACGGCCGTCGAGACGGGCGACCCGGCCGAGACAATCGTCGACTACACCGAGGCCCACGACGTTGACCACGTTGTGATAGGGAGTCACGGCGGCGACCGGGGACGCATCGCGCGGCGCCTCCTCGGCACGGTGTCGACCGCGGTGGTCGGCGAGGCCCCGGCGACGGTGACCGTCGTCCGGTAGCGTCAGGCGATGCCCAACACCGAGGAGAACGCCCAGTAGACGCCGTACCCGAGGACGATAGAGCAGACGAGCGTCACGATCCAGAACGCGAGCGTGACGCCTATCTTCCGGCGGGAGACGCCCGCCGACCCGCCCGCGAGGCCGCCGCCGATCACGCCCGAGATGATGATGTTGTTGAACGAGATGGGGATGCCGAGCGCGATGGCGGCCTGCGCGATGAGGAATCCCGGGACCAGCGCGGCGATGGAGCGCCGGATGCCCAGTTGGGCGTACTCCCGGGAGGTCGCCTGCAGGAGTCGCGGCGCGCCCATCCACGCGCCGCCGAGGATGCCGACCGCGCCCAGACCGAGGAGGGCAAGCGCCGGTAGCCCCAGTTCCGCGCGGTAGAGGTTCTCGAGCGGGCCGGTGGCGAGGCCGACCTGACTCCCGCCCGAGGAGAAAGCGACGACGCTCCCGAGGACGACGAGGAAGGTCTTGATGCCGCGGTCGACCGACTGTTGGGTCCGGCGTCTGATGAACTGGAAGCTCACCGCGGCCAGCGCGAGGGTGACGACGACGACGAGGACGTCGACGCCGGCGACGGCGGGCGTCTCGACGAGGCCGGCGAGGTAGGCGGCCAGCGACCCCTGTCCGGACCCGTCGCCGGCGGGGATGACGCTGAGGCGGACGTTGGCGAGGACGCCGCCGACGACGCCCGCGAGCAGGGGGACGCCGACCGTCTCGGGGATGTCGTCCCGGCGGAGAATCGTCGCCGTGACGTAGGCGAGGCCGCCCGAAACGGGGGGGACGAGGAGCCAGAAGACGGCTATCTCCCGATACGTGTCGAACGCCGGCGTCCCGCCCAGCGAGAGGCCGACGCCGACCATCGCGCCCGTCGTGGCGAACGCGGCGGGGACGGGGTAGCCCGAGTAGATGCCGAAGGCCATGAAGGCCGTCGCGGTGAGCAGACCCGCCGTGGCCGCGAGCGAGGTGATGGTCGCGTCGTTGATCAGCCCCGCGCCGACGGTTTCGGAGATGGCCCCGCCCTGTGCGAGCGCGCCCATCGCGGCGAGCAGGCCGATGAGGAACGCGGCCCGCATCGTCGAGATGGCGTTGGCGCCGATAGCGGGCGCAAAGGGCGGGGAGTTGCTGTTGGCACCGAGCGTCCACGCCGTGGCGAGAGCGACCACGGTCGCTAGCCCGACGAGGGCCCAGAAGGTGACGCTCATCCGCGGAGGACGGTCCCGAGCCGTCCCAGCGGACCGCCGACGACGCTCTCCGAGCGAGCGAGGATCACGGCGGTGTCGGTGCGGTCGACGACGCGCTGTGGCACCGACCCGACGAGCCGTCGGCGGAGTGCGCCCCGTCGGGTCGCCCCGAGGACGACCGCGTCGGCGTCGGCGGCGGCTTCGACGATGGCCTCGACGGCCGAGGGGCCGGGTTCGACGCTCGTCTCGACAGGGACCGGTGCCGCGGCCGTCACCGCGGCCTTGGCCTCGTCGACGTGTCTCCCGGGGTCTCGGCGTCGGGCGTCGGCGACCGAGAGGATGCGGACCGTCGCGTCGTAGTGGGCCGCGAGCGACCCGGCCATCCGGGCGGCGGGCTGGACGTGCGGGCCGCCGGCGACCGGCAGGAGGACGCTGTCGACGCCGTCCGCGGTGCGGCCGACCCGCTCGACGTAGAGGTCACACGCGGCGCGTTCGACCAGTCGGT
>NZ_WPCA01000083.1 GCF_009741825.1 Halapricum sp. CBA1109 | reverse complement strand
GAGATGGACTTCGCCGTCTCGACGAACGTCCGGACGCTCTGGACGGGCGTGTCCCGGTTGACGCCGTGGCCGAGGTTGAGGATGTGGCCCTCGGGGCCGGCGGCGTCGATGACCTCGCGGGTTCGGGCCTCGACAGTCTCTTGGTCGGCGAACAGCACCGACGGATCGAGGTTCCCCTGCACGGGCGTCTCGCCGAGGGCGTCCCGCGCGGCCCCCATCTCGACGGTCCAATCGAGGCTGATCACGTCCGGGTCGGCGGCGGCCAACTGGTCTAGCCGTCCGGCCATATTCCGGACGAAGAGGATGGTCGGGGCGTCGACGGCCGCACAGATCCGGCGGTGGCGAGGGACGATGTAGCGCTCGTAGTCCGCCGGCGGGAGGACGCCGGCGTAGGTGTCGAACAACTGGAGGACGTCCGCGCCGTGGTCGACCTGATACCGGAGGTACTCGACGACGGCGTCGGTGAAGGTGTCCAGCAGCGTCTCGAAGGCATCGGGGTGTTGGACGCGGAACTTCCGGACCGGGAGGTGGTTGCGCGAGGGGCGGCCGGCGACGGCGTAGGATGCGAGGGTGAACGGCCCGCCGGCAAAGCCGATGATGCTCGTCCGGTCGCCGACGCTGTCGGTCAGGCGGTCCAGTAGCGCGCCGACGTAGTCGAGGCTCTCGGCGATGGGGGTCTGCTCGCGGTCGGTGTCTGCGGGCCCGGTGACGGGGTCCTCGATGACCGGGCCGGTGCCGGACTCGATGTGGTAGGACAGGCCCAGCGCTTCCAACACGACGAGGATGTCAGAAAACATCACGAGGCCGTCCGGTTCGTAGCGGTCCCACGGGAGGAGGGTGATGCGCTCGGCCACCTCGGGGGTGGTGACGGCCTCGACGAAACTGTAGTTCTCGCGGATCTCGCGGTACTCGGGGATGTGCCGTCCGGCCTGACGCATCAGCCACACCGGCGGGCGCTCGGTCCGTTCGCCGCGGGCCGCGCGGACGAGGAGGTCACTCATCGCTTCACATTCGGGAGGCGGTGATTAAGGCGTTGTGTCCTGCGCTGGTCACAGCACGAGCGAGAACAACAGGAACGAACAGACGACGCCGATAGTGGGGGTCAACACCCACATCGTGACGATGCGACTCACGGCCGACGCGTCGAATAGACTCTCCGCCGACAACTCCTCGGCGTCCTCGCTCCCCATACTCGGGACGTCCGGCGTCTCGTCGTCGGCCGGTGCCGCCGGAGCTTCGCGGTCGGCGAGTTCACCGACGGTCGGACTGGTCGGCGTGTTCTCCTGTTGTCCACCGGCCGTGAGCGCCCCAGTCGCGACGGCCGGCCTCTCGTTCGGGGTCGGCGTGGCGAGGTCGGCGATACTCGCGGCTCGGCTCGCACGTCCCCAGCCGAGACCGATGATGGTGCACGTCGTACTGACCGCGAGACTGGCGGGGATGCCGAGCGCGGAGAGGATAGTGATGATCGTCCCGCCGACCGTCGAGACAATGAGAGCGGCCAGAATCGGGAGTTCGGTGATGTCGTCACCGACGGTGTCGAGCGTCCGCCGTGCGATGGTGAAGCTCCCCAGCGAGAAGGCACCGACCGCGACGAGTACGCCCTGGTCGACGGTGAGTGGTCCCCCGGCACCGACCAACGGCGCGACGGCGTTGGCGGCGTTCGAGGCTCCAGCGGAGAACGCCATATAGCAGGCGATGACGACGACGAGCACCGACCCGACTAGGTCCCGAACGGTGGCGTTACTGTTGACTGTCGGTCGAGGAACAGCGCCGCTTCCGTCGACCTGTATCAGATGGTCGTCAAGGCGCGTGAACGCGATGTAGCGGTCGAGATACGGGTAGAGGTAGCGTCCGATGACGGCACCACAGAGGAAGCCGACGAGGGGGG
Source organism: Halapricum sp. CBA1109 (assembly GCF_009741825.1). Taxonomy (GTDB): domain Archaea; phylum Halobacteriota; class Halobacteria; order Halobacteriales; family Haloarculaceae; genus Halapricum. The sequence continues at coordinate 10,165 of NZ_WPCA01000083.1, read as the reverse complement.
CGACGACCCACGCCGAGACGATAGTGAACATCAACGCCTCGTTGAGGGTCCCCGTCGCGAGCCCGAGTCCGACGATGGCACCGACGGCCGTCATCGACGTCGAGGCCGGGACGCCGTAGAGGTTCGAGACGAGGAGTGCGAGCCCGGTAAAAAACAGGACACCGACGCTCGCTACCGGCGTGAACTGCGAGGCAGGGACGATGCTGCTCGACATCGTGTCGATGACGTTCCGACCGACTGTCCACGCGCCGATGAGGGCGAACCCCGTGAACAGCACGCCGGCAGTGACCTTTCGGACCAGTCGGCTCCCGACCGCTGGCCCGAAGGCGACCCCCGTCGAGGAGCCACCGATGTTGTATCCGACGAACACTGCGACACCGATACCGAGTACCGCCAACAGCGCGACCATCGTTGTGGGTAGGCGATATTATCTACCCCACCCACAACAGGCTATCTATCCGACGAGCGCCTGTCGGATCTTACCGCGGCCGTCGTCGGAGGGCGCTGGGCACGCCACCGACGGCCGTTCAGTCCGTCACCCGACCCCACCAGCGGCGGCGAAACGAGTCGACCAACCTCGTCTCTATCTCTCGGGCCACCCGGCGCAGTTTGGACAGCCATTTAACCACCGACGAGAAAGCGGGCGGTATGAGTCAGCCACGAATTCTGCTGCTCGGGCCGCCGGGCGCTGGCAAAGGGACGCAGTCGGGCAACATCGTCGAGGCGTACGGCGTCGAACACGTCACGACGGGCGACGCCCTCCGGGCGAACAAGGATATGGACATCAGCGATATGGACACCGAGTACGACACCCCGCGGGAGTATATGGAGCAGGGTGACCTCGTGCCGGACGCTGTCGTCAACGCCATCGTCGAGGAGGCACTGACCAGCGCCGACGGGTTCGTCCTCGACGGCTACCCACGAAACCTCGATCAGGCCGCCGAACTCGAAGGGATGACCGACCTCGACGTGGTCATCTCGCTGTCGGTGAGCACCGAGGAACTCGTCGACCGACTCACCGGCCGGCGGGTGTGTGACGACTGTGGCGAGAACTATCACGTCGAGTTCGACCAGCCCGACGAGGAGGGGGTCTGTGATGAGTGTGGCGGCGAGTTGATCCAGCGCGACGACGACAACGAGGAGGCCGTCCGCAACCGTCTGGACGTCTTCGAGGAGAACACCGCGCCGGTCGTCGACCACTACCGCGATCACGACGGGTTCGTCGACGTCGACGGCGAGGGGTCCCTCGATGAAGTGTGGTCGGCCATCGACGACGCCATCGAGTCGCGAACGTAAAGGCTGATTTGTGCCCAGCGTTTACTAGGGTGTAGATGCCACGAACAGTGAGTAAGGTAGACGCCCTGCTCGAGGAGGACGCCAGTATGGAGGCGGCACTGGCGCGGGTCCTCGAAGCCGCCGAGGAAGAAGGCGTCATCGCGTGGAGCGACGTGAGCGACGACCTCTCCAGCGGCCAGTGGGGGCGCCTGATCGAGAAAGACATTCTCGTCGACGCCGGCGGTGAAGGGTTCGTCGTCGACGACCCGGACGGCGTCCGGGAGGCCATCGGCGTCGACGTTGACCCCGCGTCCGGGACGAGTACTACAAGTAGCGACGACGAGGACGGCGACGGGTCTTGGAGTATCTACGACAAGGTCGCGGCGCTGGCGGCGTTCGGGATGCTGTCGGGGTACTACTTCGATTCCATTCGGAACGCTGTCGGTGGCGTGTTGGACCTGTTTTTCGGCCCGCTCAACGGGCTCGTCCCGTTCTATATGGTCGTTCTCGTGCTGGCTGTCCTGACGGGTCTCGTCTCGGCCGTTTTTCAGGACCAGTTGACGACGATGGCGAACATGGACGGGTACAAGGAAGAACAGGAACGCCTCAAAGAGCGTGAGAAAGCGGCCAAAGAGCGCGGCGACGACGAAGAACTCGAAGAGATCAGACAGAAGCAGATGGAGCTAGTCAGCGAGAACTTCGGGATGATGAAACAGCAGTTCCGCTCGATGCCGTGGATTATGCTGTTCACCATTCCGGCGTTCCTCTGGCTGTACTGGCAGGTCCTCGATCAGGGGGCCGGCGTCGCCGGGACGGTCATCCAGATGCCCATCTTCGGAAGCTTCTCCTCGTGGGACGCGGGCGTCCTCGGCCCGATGCAGGTGTGGATCATCTGGTACATCGTCTGCTCTATCGCCCTCTCACAGCTCATCCGAAAGGCGCTGAACATCCAGACCTCGCCGTCCTGACCCGCGGCGAGACGCAATCCATTTTAGCTGTCCCCTCCCAGATCGGATATGTTGATCACCGTCTCCGGCCCCGCCGGCAGCGGCAAGAGTACGCTCGCTGCCAGTCTGGCCGACGCCTTGGACTACGAGCACGTCAGCGGCGGCGACATCTTCCGCGAGTTGGCCGAGGAGCGGGGGATGACGCCGCTGGAACTGAACAAACAGGCCGAGGAAGACGAGACCATCGACCTTGATCTGGACCGGCGGCTCCGCTCTATCGCACGGGACCGCGACGACCTCGTTCTTGAGTCTCGGTTGGCCGGCTGGATGGCCGGCGACTACGCCGACATCAAACTGTGGCTGCACGCGCCGCTGGAAATCCGCGCCGACCGCATCGCCCAGCGGGAGAACAAGCCCTTTGAGCAGGCCCGCGAGGAGACCCAAGAGCGCGCCGAGAGCGAGGCCCACCGCTACCGGGAGTACTACGACATAGACATCGACGACCTCTCGATCTACGACCTGGCCGTCAACACCGCTCGCTGGGGGCCACAGGGCGTCCTCGCCGTCACGCTCCACGCCGTCGACTCCTACAAGCGCGACGGCGACGAAGGCAAGGCCACCGTCGGCGTCGACTACGACTTCTGAGATGTCCCGTGGCCCACCCGAGGACCGCGACCCCGAGACGCTGCTCCGGTTCGGCGTCGTCAACCTCGACAAACCGCCCGGTCCCTCGGCCCATCAGGTCGTCGCGTGGCTTCGGGATATGGCCGGCGTCGACCGCGCCGCACACGCCGGCACCCTCGACCCGAAGGTGACTGGCTGTCTCCCGGTCCTGCTCGGCGACGCCACCCGGATGGCACAGGTCTTCGACGACAGCGTCAAGGAGTACGTCGCCGTCCTCCACCTCCACGGCCGCCCGCCGGACTCCATCCGAGAGACTGTCGCGGAGTTCGAGGGACCGCTCTACCAGAAGCCGCCGAAGAAAAGCGCCGTCTCGCGCCGCCTGCGCGTCCGAGAGATACACGACCTCGATCTGCTCGAAATCGAGGACCGCCGGGCGCTCCTCCGGATCCGGTGTGAGAGCGGCACCTACGTCCGGAAGCTCTGTCACGACATCGGACTGGCGCTGGGGACCGGCGCGCATATGGGCCACCTCCGCCGGACCGCGACCGGCCGCTTCGACGACACCGACCTCGTCTCGATGCACGACCTGACCGACGCGCTGGCGTGGTACCACGAGGACGACGACGCCGGACCGCTCCGGGACGCCGTCGACCCCGCCGAACGGGCGCTGGCGTCGCTCCCGTCGGTCACTATCGCGCCCAGTGCCGCCGCCGAAGTCGCCGACGGCGCCCCGATCTACGCGCCCGGCGTGATCGAGTGCGACGCGACCCCCGCCGAACAACTCGTCGCCTGCTACACGCCCGACGGGGCCGCGGTCTGTATCGGCCACCTCGTCGGCGACCCCGCGGCCGACACCGGGACCGTCGTCGAACTGGAGCGGGTACTGGTGTAGGCCGATTCGACTCGCGTCCGGCGGATCGAAAACGACACGCTTTAACCGTGGTCACCCTTCTGAGGAAACGCGGGACCGTAGGGTAGTGGTATCCTCTGCCGATGGGGTCGGTAGGACCTGAGTTCGAATCTCGGCGGTCCCATACCACTTTTTACTTCGTCAGGTGAGCGCCGGCGGCGCTCACCGTTCCTCGCAAAAACGTGGGGGAAACGACCTCCGCGCTTCCCGATGGTCGCGCGGAGTGAAACGCCCCGCTTCGCTCGGCGTATGCTCCTGTGACTCCCGTATAGTGTGTCGAAGGTTGGATCGCGTGGCTCGGCGTCCCTACTGAAGTGATTTGTATGTATGAAAAACGGTAGCTGGAAGTCAACTGCTGGCGCGTATCTCGGCTAGTACCTGAGTGCGACGTTCGGCTCGCTGCTCGACGCTACGGAGTCGTTCTCAGCAACCTCTCGCCCGAGGGGTCCGCGCAGGTCCAAATCAACCTCGGAACCACCTACTCCGTGATACCGACTCAGCTTCGAGACCACTACGACATCGAGCAGGGCGACTGCCTCCAGCGAGCGTTCCACCCGTCGAGCGGCTGCCTGATTCGTCTCTCTTGCCGACTACGGTTTGTTTGAGTGAGCCGGCGAAACAAATACAGGGGCCAATATACAACGTATACCTATGACCACTACAATCCGAGTTTCCGACGACACCAAAGCTCGGCTCGAACGGTTGAAGCGCGACGACGAGACGTTTGATGAGTTACTTGCTCGACTCAGCCGAGACGAGAAGGATATCGAAGCTATCGCTGGCAGTTTCGATAGGCCAGAAGACGAAGGGCTGGGCGAATCAGTCACCGAAACACACGAAGAACTGAACGAGTCGTTCGAAGAGCGAACAGAACGATCTGAGCAGTGATCGTACTCGATAACGACGTTGCGGTGAAACTTCTTCGAGAAGACGATCCAGTGGTAAAATCGCATCTGAGCCAGTACAGCAACGAGGCTTGGGCGATCCCGTCATTGGTCAGTTTCGAGTTCTTACAGCACTACAGCCGGCTGGATGTCGTTTCCCGGACCCAACAGCAGCTTCACAGAGTCTTCGATGAGATTCTTCCATTTACAGACGATGTCGCAGTCGAAGCGTGGCGTCTCAATGATCGGCTTCTCCCACAGAATATCGCACTCGACAAACTTGACCTTCTGAATCTCGCCACCGCTCACGAAGCCGGCGCGACGTTCGTCACTCACAACAGCAACGACTTCGACAAGTCTCCGATTCACGAACTTACCGACATCCACGTCATCGTTTCCTGACCCCTGACCGAGGCTCACGAGGGGGTCAAATCGGAGGTTTATCTCCGGGTCCCAAGCATAGCGGAACGCGAACCTCGAAGACTACCCCGACGACGACGGCAAGAGGGTATGGTTCTCCGAAACAGACATCGAGCGACGTTCTCGACGACAGCAGACAGACGCTCGCGGTCGCTCCGGCGCTGGATACACCAGGCGACGGACGACCTCCGCGAGCAGACTGACGAGCCCGGCTGGCAGTACGTGGGCTTCCACGATCTCCGGCGGACGTGGGCGACGCAACTCCGGAGCGCCGACGTCGACGCGATGGTCGTCTGTGACTGGGGCGGCTGGAACGACCTCGACACGTTTCTCGACCACTGCCGCGGGACGCATACTCCGGAGGCACAGCGGCGAGAGCGCCAGAAAGTCAAGTGGCTGTAGTCAGTACGTTTCGACTTCCAGACCGTCTACAGCCATCAAATCAGAGTCGTCTGAGACAACCGCCTCGTTGTGAACAAGTCCTGTCGCGGCGATGACTGCGTCTGCTACATCTAAGCTCTTGCTTGAATCACTCGCCATCGATTTTCCATCGAGTACACCTGCTCGCCGCGCGATATTCTCGTCTAGCGGCACCACTGGGCAGCTGCTGAAAAACTTCTCGTAACGGTCGGCGTCGTCGTTGGGTCGGCCACTCATTCCAACTGCTCTGTATATCTCGTGTATAACCACTGTCGGAATCCGAAGCGGTCGGTCTGTACTCTCAAGTTCACGCGCTTTCTCGACCGCCCCCGTATCACCCGAGTCAACTGCTATCAAGTAGTTGGTGTCTAGTATCATTGAGCAGTGTTCTCTTCACGAGACATCTTCTCGGCCAGTTTTTCGGCATCTTCTCGTTCGGCCTCCTTTGCAGTCTTCTGAGCTTCCTCAAACGTATCACGGTCGATAGACCCGTCTGCATCGGCAAGGTCGAGTAGTCCGTAGTCCTCCGTCAGTCGCTCGATAGTGTCACTGAATGTCTCACCCTCTCGCTTCTCCGATTTGATGCGTTCGTAGACATCGTCATCTAGTCGCACTTGGTGACTCATACTAATACGTCGTTTACAAAGACAAATAGGTGTGTCGCCGGTCCCTGAGTGGTCAGTCGTTGTTCAATACTCGGTCGAGCCGCGGTGTCGGCTACTCGCGGGCGTCGAGATCGCCGGCGACTGTTCTCTCGGTATCGGTGTCGCGCTGATCGACTGAACTATCGGACTGTCTCGGGACGGACGACGAAGAGTCGTGGTACCGCGGCCCGCAGAAGGGTTATCCCTCGGCGGACCCTCCGTCTGTTCGTAATGGCAAACGGTAAGGTTGATTTCTTCAACGACACAGGCGGCTACGGTTTCATTTCGACTGACGACGGCGATCTCGACGACGACGAAGACGTGTTCTTCCACATGGAGGACGTCGGCGGCGAAGACCTCACGGAAGGGACCGAGGTCGAGTTCGACATCGAGTCCGCGCCCAAGGGTCCCCGCGCGGCGAACGTCGTCCGACAGTAACTCCGGACACTGCTGTCGCTCACAGCGACAGACACCGATTTCGATTTTTCAGCCGATCACACGCCCGAGCGGACGCTCTGTCCGCGCTACCGATTCGCGGATCGGGTCCGACGACCGTTCTGTGACACGGCTGAAGAATGCGGCCGCTCAGAAGAACTCGCGGAGACAGATCGGCCGTTCCGGGAACACCGTCGCGAGGGCATCCCGGACCGAGTTGTCCTCGATATCGAGGCCGTCGAGATGTTCGGCCGTCGACGGGTCGAAGCGGCCGAGGTACAACTGCGTCAGCGTACCGATATCGGTCTCGGCGTCTATCGTTCCCGCCGTGGTCCGTTCGAGTCCGTCCTCGGTGACTCGGAGGAGACCATCGGTCGCGTCGAGCAACGGGTCAGACACGTCGAGCGTTATCGGGTGGTCCAGTACGCTCCAGTCTAACTCGCCGAGTGGATCCAACCCGGTCAGCCGAGCCATCGGCCCCGGGACGCGTTCGCAGGTCAGGGCCTTCGGGTCGTCGACGATATCCAGCGGTCGCGTGTGGGTCGGATACTGCAGTTCGACGTGGTCGATCTGTGACCCGTGGCGACCGAGAAACCCCAGCAGGCTTCGGTGGGCCTCTCGGTCGGTGTAGCCGAAGGCGTCGACCGATAGGGGCCGGTCGTGGCCGTCGTCGTCCGAGACGGTGTAGAGAGGTAGCCCGCGACGGAGCCGTCACGTTCGTAGCCGTAGACGAACGGCTCGGTTCCGCCGGTCCAGTTCGTCAGCGTGCGCTCTCGCCACCACGCCTCCGAGCGGCGCATCGACAACGTGACGCCCTCGCCGGTCGCGGCCCCGACGGGGCGCAACTGCTCCCAGTCGTCGGCGTCCATCGGGCGGAACGATCCCGCAGGGTCGTGCTCTGGGAGCGCCGACGGTGGACACGCCAGTTCGTAGATATCGTTCGCGACGGCCCACCCCATCCGGCGGTAGAAGGGAACCGAGAACGGCCAGAGGACGACGACGCCGACGCCTTCGCTGGCGTACTCCCGACAGACGTTCCGGCAGAGAGAACGGGCGTACCCCTGCCCGCGGTGTTCCGGCGGTGTCGCCAGCGCTCCGAGGCCGCCGACGGTCCGGACGCGTCGCGCACGACGGCCGAGAAGGCGTAGCGTTTGCAGCCGCTGACCAGTTGCCCGTCCTCGTAGTACCCCCGCCGGTCGAACAGATCCGTCTCTCGGGGTTGGTCGTCGTCGGGATCCGGCGGCCCCTGTTCGGCGGCGAACCCGTAGCGGGTGAACCGGTGGTACGTCTCCCGGTCCGCGTCGTCGATCCGACGATAGTCGGCCATATCGGGACCTGTGCGGCCGCGAACAAAAAGAAAGGTCCCGTCTCAGACGCTCTGCTCGGGGTCGGCGGCGAGGTCGCCGAAGCCGTCGAGGCGGAACTCCCGGGAGTCGGTACAGTCCTCGACGCCGGCCGCGAGGTCACCGATCACGTAGTCGAAATCGTTCTCGAACTCGCCGTAGGGTGCTCCCTCGAAGGTGTCGAGGACCGAGTCGGCGGTCAGTTCGAGGTCGTACTCCGAGTCGAAGGCCGCGACCTTCGCGGCGGCGTCGTCGGCGGTCGCCGCGTCGGCACCGTACTCTCTGAACGCCGCTGCGAGTTCGGATTCGAAGTCGTCGCTCATACCGGAGCAGTGGCTCGGGAGCGTTGTTAGTGGTTCGGATTCGGAAAACGCCGAGGCGTCAGGCTGCTCGCCGGAGGTGAGCGTGAACTCCGTGGTCGGGTAGGCGGTACAGGTCAGGCAGTAGCCTTTGTCCATCTCTTCCTCCGAGAGGGTGTCGTTGTTGCTGTGGCGGACGTACTCCTCGGCCGCGCCCTCCTCGATGTGGCCGGCACAGGAGAGACACTGGCCCTGCCGGCAGGCGTAGGGCATATCGTAGCCCTCGTCCTCGCCGGCTTCCAGCAGCGTCTCGTTGTTCGCGACCTCTATCGTCTCGCCCTGTGCGGCGAACTCGATCTCGTAGTACTCGACCTCGTCGTCGCCGATCGCCGCGGGATCGAACTCGTCGTCGCTCTCGTCGGACTCGGCCAGTTCTCCCTCGGAGTCGCCGCCGGGGATGGCACCGGCGGGCGCGCCGCCGCCGACACCGCGGTTGTACGGTTCGGCGAAGTCCGTCTCGGGGACCGACTCGGCCCGCTTTTCGAGGACGGTCTGGGAGATGTCCTCCGTGGGCTGCCAGCCGGTCCCGCTGGCGTAGTGGAGCACGACAGCGACGAGTGTCAGAGTCGCACCGAGCACGACACCCAATAGCTCAACCATATTCGCGGCTACGGAATAGGGGCTTAACTAACTGTTGTTTCACCCGGCCCTGATCACTCTCTGCGGGGGACCTCGTGCCGACCGAAGCCGTACCGGAGCCGGTTGGCCAGCCGTCGGGAGAACCGACCCGAACCGTCACCGGTCGCTCGCGATCCGAAGCGCTCGGCCAGCGCCGCGTAGATCAGCGGCACCGGAACCTCCTGTTCGAGGGCCTCCTGGACGGTCCACGTGCCGGTCGAGCCACCCTCGACCCGGTCGGCCACGTCGCCGAGGTCGGTGCCCTCCTCGCGGAAGGCTTCCTCGCACAGCTCCAGCAGCCACGAGCGGATGACCGCGCCGTTGTTCCACGTGCGCGCGACGCTTCGAGGTCGAGGTCGAACCGCCCCTCCGCCAGCAACTCGAACCCCTCGCCGTAGGCCTGCATCAGCGCATACTCGACGCCGTTGTGGACCATCTTCACGTAGTGGCCCGACCCGACCGGCCCCATCCGGTCGTGGCCGTCGGGTCCGGTCGCAACCGCGTCGAAGGCGGGCGTCATCTCGTCGTAGGCCCACTGTTGGCCGCCGACCATCAGCGAGAAGCCCAGTTCCGCGCCCGCGGGCCCGCCCGAGGTACCACAGTCGAGGAACGCGGCATCGAGCGACTCAGCCCGTCGGATCGAGTCCTCGAAGTGGCAGTTCCCGCCGTCGACGAGGATATCGTCCTCGTCCAACAGCGGATCGAGTTCCTCGACGGCCGCGTCCACTGGGTCGCCCGAGGGGACCACGAGCCAGATGCGCTTCTGTTCGGGGAGTCGTTCGACTAGATCCGGTATCGACTCGGCCGGTTCAGCGCCGGCGTCGGCCGCGTCGGCGACGGCCTCCGGGTCGATGTCGTGCGCGACCACGTCGTGATCGGCCGCGAGCAACCGATCCGTGACGATTCGTCCCATCCGTCCGAGTCCGATGACGCCGATGTCCATACCGGAACCGTCGCACAGCCCCGTAGTAGGGGTTGTGATTCCCGCCGCCGGGTCGGCCCCGACGAGACTCCTGTCGCCCCGTCGTGATTGCTGGGCAACACTATCGTCCGAATATCGGGAGCGAAAACACCGCTCAGTGGTCTTTTCACCGGTAGAAAACACCGGACGGGAGCGGGGTGATGGTAACGATGGTAAATGTTTATGTAGGGTGGCCACAACAACTGCTGGCAGGCACGCCACCCCCCACGCGGTGCGGCCTCGGGCCGCTGGCGTGTGCAGGCAGACACGATCCAACAATGAAAACTGAAAACAGCTATTTCACAGACGACGACGCAGTGAGTCC
>NZ_WPCA01000113.1 GCF_009741825.1 Halapricum sp. CBA1109 | reverse complement strand
GTCAACGACGCGCCGGCGCTTGCCGTGGCGTACGTCGGGACGGCCATCGGCTCCGGGACGGACGTGGCCATCGAAGCCGCGGACGTGACGCTGATGCGCGACGACCCGCTGGACGTGGTCAAGGCCATCCGCATCTCCGACGCGACGCTCCGGAAGATCAAACAGAACCTCGTCTGGGCGCTGGGGTACAACACCGCGATGATCCCGCTGGCGTCGCTGGGACTGCTCCAGCCGGTGTTGGCCGCGGCGGCGATGGCCTTCTCCAGCGTCTCGGTGCTGACCAACAGCCTTCTGTTCCGGCGGTACACCCCCGACCACGACTACGAACTGCTCGGCCGACTGCGGTAGGCCCCTCGCTCGCGGGGGCGGACTCGCTCCTCCCTTGGTTGCGCCCGCCGGCGCGCGTAACGGGATTGAAGTCTTTTTAAATGAAGCGGTCCTACCCCGGCACAAGATGTTCAACGCTATCGTCAGCGCGACCACGCTGCAGTCCGCCCTCGACTCCGTCAGCGTGCTTGTCGACGAGTGCAAGATCCACCTCGAAGCCGACGGGCTCCAGATCCGGGCCGTCGACCCCGCGAACGTCGGGATGGTCGACCTCACGCTCGACGCCGCCGCCTTCGAGTCCTACGAGGCCGACGGCGGCCTCATCGGCGTCAACCTCTCCCGACTGGAGGACATCGCCGGGATGGCCGATTCCGACCAGTTGATCCACCTCGAACTCGACGAGGAGACACGGAAGCTTCACATCGCCATCGACGGACTGGAGTACACGCTGGCGCTGATCAACCCCGACTCGATCCGACAGGAACCGGACCTGCCGGACCTGGACCTCTCGGCGCAGATCGTCCTCGAAGGCCGTGACATCGACCGCGCGGTCAAGGCCTCCGATATGGTCTCGGATCACATCGCGCTGGGCGTCGACGCCGACGCCGACCTCTTCTACGTCGACGCCGAGGGCGATACCGACGACGTCCACTTCGAACTCGCCGCTGCCGACCTCATCGACCTGCAGGCCGGCGACGCGCGGTCGCTGTTCTCGCTCGATTACCTCAAGGACATGAACAAAGCCATCCCGAAAGACGCCGAGGTGACGATGGAACTGGGTCAGGAGTTCCCCGTCAAGATGCACTTCGAGATAGCCGAGGGTCAGGGCAACGTCACCTACATGCTCGCCCCGCGCGTCCAGAGCGACTGAGGCCGCGACTCTCTCTCCTCGTCCGCTCTCCGAACGCTCTCTCGCCGCGAAACCGAACGACTCCTACACTCGGGAGTCCACGACTCGACTATGACCGACCAGACGGACATCGCCGTCGTCGGCGGTGGGGTCGCGGGACTGATGGCCGCTACCTACACCGCCCGCCACGACTTCGAGACACGCGTGTTCGACACCGGGGCGTCCATCCTCCGACGGAACGCCCACCTAGAGAACGTCCCGGGCTTCCCGGTGGGCGTCGACGCCAGACTGTGGCTGGATATGCTCGCCGAACAGGCAGAGCGTGCCGGCGCGACACTGATCGAGGCCGAGGTGACTGCCGTCACCGACACCGAGGGGGGTACGTTTCGGGTCGAGACGGCCGCGGAGACGTTCACGGTACCGCGGGTCGTCCTCGCCACCAAGAACGACGTCTCCTACCTCGATGTCGAGGGCGTCGGCGTCATCGACCGAGGGAAGACGTTCCTCGACACGGACGAGCGAGGACGGACGGGCGTCGACGGCTGTTACGCCGCGGGCCGTCTCGCAGAAAAACCACACCAGGCCGCGGTCGCCGCCGGCCACGGCGCCGAGGTCGGTGTCGCCCTGCTAGAGGACGCTGATGTCGGGTTCTACCACGACTGGGTGGCTCCGGACGGCTACTTCACCGACCGCGGCCGCGACCTCCCGCCGGGCTGTGAGGAGGTCGACCGCGAGACCTACGAACGGCGCCGTGAGCAGGCCCACCGGACGATAGCTGACCGGTTCTCGGACCCTGATCTCGAACCGCCCGAGACACACCCGAGCCTACAGGAGTAGCGCTCACTCGTTGACGCGTTCGAGGTACTGGGTGACGACTATCTGTCCCTTCGCGGTGAGGACGGGGCCGCCGTCCTCGGACTCGATCAGTCCCTTCGAGTGGAGCGAGTGCAGCAGTTTCTTCACCCGCGATGGGTCGCTGTCGAGGACGCTCGACAGCGAGAGGCCCACGTCGCCAGCCGAGTAAAGCGTCGTCAGCGTCTCCGTCTCGGCTTCCGAGAGCGTCAACTGCGAGATGGACTCCCTGATGCGGTCGTAGGTCCGGCGGAGATACCGCCCGAGGATGGACAGTTTCCGGGCGGAGTCGACGGCCGCCACCGTCGTCAGCGCCTCGCCGCCGTCGACGTGGCTGACGACTAAGACGGGGCGTTCGGTGCCGTCGACGGCCCGCGTCTCGCGGCCGAAGTCGATGATCCCGTCCAGCGGAATCTCCAGCGGTCCCTCCTCGGTGTCGAAGACCACGCCGCCGGACTGGAGGTTCAGCAGACTGCCCCGGAAGTCGGTGTCCATCACGCGCCCGCCGACCTTCGCCGGGTGTTTCAGCGTCACCGACGTCCCGTTGAGAATCGCCTTGAACAGGACGGTGACGAACTTCTCGATGGTCGCCTCCTCGCCGGAGACGGCCGCCGCCTGTCGCCGCCCGTCCGCCTCGAAGGCGACGACGACGGGCGTCCCGGGCATCGGGTCGAACGCCGTCGGGAGCGACCCGACGGTGATGTCGAAGACGGCCGACAACGGCACTGTCAGTTTGTCGTCCTCGTCGGCGGCCAACACGAGGCGGTCCTCGCCGAGGATGATCCGGCCTTCGACGAACGGGTCCCACTCGCGGCTATCGACACTGACGTTCCCCGCGAAGTCGGCGAGTACCGACGGCATCGACAGTCGCTACTCGTCGGACGGATAAATCGCTACCGCGTGTGTTCAGTCCCCGAAAGGACCGCCCGGGCCGCCGCCCATCCCGCCCATCCCGCCGCCACCGCCGCCCTGTTGCATCTGTTTCATCATCCGCTCCATGTCCGCGTCGCCCATCCCCTGGAACTGCTTGAGCGTCTCGGACATCATCTTGTGCTGTTCGAGCAACTCCCGGATGCGCTCCTCGGGCTTGCCCGACCCGCGGGCGATGCGCTCGGTGCGGGACTTGCCCACGATGCGGGGGTTCTCCATCTCCTCGTCGGTCATCGAGTCCATGATGACCTGGAAGTCACGCATCCGGTCCTCGGTTACGTCCATCGCGTCGTCGGGCAACTGGTCCATCATCCCCCCGCCCATCCCGGGGATCATATCCATCACCTGATCGAGGGGACCCATGTTGTTCATCGCCTGCATCTGCTTTTTCATATCGTTGAGGGTGAACGTCCCCTCCATCATGTCCTCGGGGTCCCAGTCGTCTTCTTCGTCGCCGGTCTGCTCCATCGCGCGCTCGACGCGCTCGGTGAGTTGCTTGAGGTCGCCCATCCCGAGCAGTCGGGAGATGAAGCCGTCGGGCTCGAAGCGCTCGATGTCCTGGACCGTCTCGCCCGTCCCGAGGAAGGCGATGGTCGAATCCGTCTCGTCGACGGCGGCCAGCGCACCGCCACCCTTCGCGGTCCCGTCGAGCTTCGTGACGACGACGCCCTCGATACCGATAGCCTCCTGGAAGTCCGCGGCCTGACTCTTGGCGGACTGGCCCATCGCGGCGTCTAACACCAGCAGGTTGCGGTCGGGTTTGACCTCCTGCTCGATGCGTTCGATCTGTTCGATCAACTCCGCGTTGAGGCCGTCGCGACCGGCCGTGTCGACGATGCGCACGTCGGCGTCCTCGGTCGCGTCGAGGCCCTCGCGGGCGATCTTCACCGGGTCCTCGGCGTCGGGGTCGCCGTAGAAGTCCACTTCGGCACGCTCGGCCATCTCCTTGGACTGGTCGTAGGCGCCGGGCCGGTCGGTGTCGGTCTGGATGATCGCCGGGCGCAGGCCCTTCGTCGAGAACCACCACGCCATCTTCGCGGCCGTGGTCGTCTTCCCCGACCCGTAGAGGCCGGCGAGCATGATTGTCTGGGACTCGAGTGGGAGGTCCGTCGACTCCCCCACGAGTTCGACGAGTTCCTCGTAGACGATGCGCAGGACCCAGTCCCGGGCGGAGGTGCCCGAGGGCGGTTCCTCCTCCAGGGCGCGGCTCTTTATGTTGTCCGACAGTTCCATCACGAGGTCGACGTCGACGTCGGCCTGCAACAGCGAGCGCTGGATCTCCTTGACGACGCCGTCGACCGCCTCCTCGTCGATGCGGGAACTCCCCCGGAGGTCGTCGAGGGCGCCGCGCAGCGAGGAACCGAGATCGTCGAGTACCATTTGCGTGTCCTACGCTACCGGCCCGGTAAAGCCTTTTTGTCGCCGCCCGACGCCCACGTATGGGCTATCACGTCACCGATCCCGACGCGCTCGCACCCGCCGACGACTACCCCTGTGACCGCCGCTCGATCACCGGCGCGACCGGTCTGGCCGCCCTCCACCTCGCCCGGTACCGGATGGCTCCCGGCGAGGACCTCGCCCGGGCGTACCACTACCACGAACTCCGCGAGGAGGCCTTCTACGTCCTCGAGGGACCGCTTCACGTCGAGACGCCGGAAGGGACCTACACCGTCGAGACCGACTCGGTGTTCGTCGCCGAACCGGACAGTCCCCACCGGCCGCACAACCCCGCCGACGCCGACGGGCCGGTGACGGTCCTCGGTGTCGGCGCGCCGCGGTCGGATCCCGCACTCCCGTACGACCCCGAGGAGTGACCCACCGTTTTATGCCCTCTTCGGGCCCAAGAGTAGCTATGACCGACGCCCTCGACCGACTGCTGGACAGCGGCGTCGTCGCTGTCCTCCGCGGTATCGACCCCGAGAAGATGATCGAGACGGTCGCGGCCCTCCGCGCGGCGGGCGTCACGGCCATCGAGATAACTGCCGACGCGCCCGACGCCAGCCGTACTCTCTCGCGGGTCGTCGACGCCACCGACGACGACGCTCTCGTCGGTGCGGGAACGGTGATGGACGCCGCGACGGCCTCACGCGTCATCGAGGCAGGCGCCGAGTTCGTCGTCTCGCCGCACTTCGACCCCGCCGTCGTCGAGACGGCCACCCGCCGCGGCGTCGTCGTCGGTCCGGGGATTATGACGCCCACCGAGGCCGCCGACGCGATGGCCGCCGGCGCGGACTTGCTGAAGGTGTTCCCGGCCTCGACGGTCGGTCCCGGCCACCTCGGAGCGATACAGGCACCGCTTGGCGAGATTCCGATTATGCCGACCGGCGGTATCGACGCCGACAACGTCGCGGCGTTCTTCGAGGGCGGCGCGGCCGTCGTCGGCGCCGGGAGCGCCCTCATCGACTACGATGCTGTCGAACGCGGCGACTACGACGCCGTCGAGTCCCACGCCAGCGAGTTCGTCGCCGCCGTCGCGGCGGCACAGCAGTAGCCCGGACTCACTACTCGGCGTTGAATATCTCGAATTTTCGACCGGCGAATCCCAGACCGTAAAACAAGTAATCCCGGTGTGCGGAGTGTTGGCTCACAATGCATCAACTGCTATCGAAGCGTGCGGAGTCTCCCGGTAGTCGGGGGCGACAGGGGGCGGTATCGTGAACCTCGGCGTTCCGACCGAACGGGCGGTCGGCGAGCAACGGGTCGCGCTCGTCCCGCCCGTCGCCGAGTCCCTCGTCGACGACGGCCACGATGTGTCCGTCGCCGCCGGGGCCGGCGAGGGTGCCGGCTGGGCCGACGAGGACTACGAAGCCGTCGGCTGCACCGTCCTCGACGACCGTGAGGCGGTGTTCGACCGTGCCGACGTCCTCTTTCAGGTACAGGCGCTCGGGGCCGCGCCCGACACGGAGACGGACCCTACCGGGACGGACAGGTCGTCGTCGGGATGCTCGGACCGTACGATATCACCGACGAGCAACTACAGACGCTGGCCGACCGGGACGTGAGCGCGTTCTCGATGGAGCTCATCCCGCGGATCAGCCGCGCCCAGAGTATGGACGCCCTCTCCTCGCAGGCGAGCCTCGCCGGCTATCAGGCCTGTCTCATCGCCGCCGAGGAACTCCCGAAGATGTTTCCCATGGAGATGACCGCGGCGGCCACCATCCAACCGGCGGAGGTGTTCGTCGTCGGCGCCGGCGTCGCCGGTCTGAAGGCCATCGCCACGGCCGAGCGCCTCGGTGCGTCGGTCCGGGCCTACGACATCCGCCTCGAGGTCAAACGCGAGGTCGAGAGCCTCGGTGCCGAGTTCGTCGAACTCGATCTGGAGACCGACGACTCGGGCGACGAGGAGGGGTACGCCCGCGAGATGGACGAGGAGTTCTACGCGGCCCAGCGCGAACAGATGCAGCAGGTCGTCCCCGAGTCCGACGTGCTCGTCACGACCGCCGCCATCCCCGGCGCGCCCGCGCCGGAACTGGTCTCGGCGGAGATGATCGAGGCGATGGACGCCGGCTCGGTCGTCGTCGACCTCTCGGCCCCGACCGGCGGCAACTGTGAGCCGACCGTCGCGGGCGAGACGATAGAGCACGAGGGCGTGACCATCCACGGCCCGGAGAACCTGCTCGCGGGTCAGCCACACGGCCAGCCAGCAGTACGCCAACAACGTCGTCAACTTCCTCGACAACATGACCGCCGACGGCGACCTCGACATCGACTTCGAGGACGAGATTATCGACGCGACCCTGCTCACCCACGACGGGACGATACGGAACCCACACCGCGACGACGCGGACGACGACAGCGAGCCAGCGGACTCACAAGACGACGCCGACGAGAACACCGGGTCAGCGGACTCACAGGACGGCTCCGAGGAGGTGAACGACGCGTGACGTTCGTCCAGAACCTGACGCTGTTCGTCCTCTCGGCGTTCGTCGGCTACGAGATCATCACGAAGATACCCACGAACCTCCACACGCCGCTTATGTCCGGCGCGAACGCTATCTCCGGCATCACGCTGCTGGGGTCGGTCGTCGTCGCCGGGTCGGGGTCGACGACGCTGGCGACGGCCCTCGGGTTCGTCGCCGTCGTGATGGCGACGATAAACGTCGTCGGGGGATACCTCGTGAGCCACTTTATGCTCAGCGAGTTCAGTCAGGGGGGTCGGTGAGATGGCTGGTGGAATCCTCGCCGAGACCCTCCCCGCACAGGCGCTGCAGTTCGCGTACCTGATCGCCGGCATCCTGTTCATCCAAGGGTTGCGCGATATGACTCACCCGCGGACGGCCACGCGTGGGAATATGATCTCCTCGGCTGGAATGTTCCTCGCCGTCGTCGTCACCGTCCTGTGGTTCGAGATCCTCTCGCCCGTCATCCTCGGTGCGGGACTGCTCGTCGGCGGGGCCGTCGGCGGCTACCTCGCCGTCTCCGTCGAGACGACCGAGATGCCCCAACTCGTCGGCCTGTTCAACGGGTTCGGCGGCGGGGCCTCGGCGGTCGTCGCCGGCGCCGAACTGATCGACGTCCTCGCCTCCGGCGGGAGTCTCGGGGTCGGCCTGACGTCGACGGCGGCCATCGCCGGTATCATCGGATCGGTGACGTTCTCGGGCAGTCTCGTCGCCGCCGGGAAACTCCACGGCGTCGTCGGCGAGTCGCCCTTCGAGGCGACGACCGGCCACGTCGTCAAGGCGGTGTTCCTCGCGGTAGCCGTCCTCGCCGGTCTCGCGCTCGTGGTCCAACCGTCGCTGTTCGGCTCGATGCCGATGGCCGAGTGGGTCCCCACCTACTGGGTCGTCGTCGCCGCCGCCTTGCTCCTCGGTGTCTTTCTCGTCATTTCTATCGGTGGCGCGGATATGCCGGTGGTCATCGCGTTGCTCAACTCCTACTCCGGGCTGGCGGCCGCGACGACCGGGTTCGTGCTGGACAACACGGTCCTCATCGTCGCCGGGACCCTCGTCGGCGCGTCGGGGATGATACTGACGGTCATCATGTGTGACTCGATGAACCGGTCGCTGACGAACGTCCTGTTCGGCGGTCTCGGCACCGACGACGGTGACGGCGCGGATATGGAGGACATCTACGAGGGCCAGATAACCGAGACCTCCCCCGAAGAGGTCACGATGCTGCTGGAGACCGCAGAACGGGTCGTCATCGTCCCCGGCTACGGGATGGCGGTCGCACAGGCCCAACACGCCGTCGCCGAACTCGTCGACCTCCTGGACGAGAACGGCGTCGACGTCGAGTTCGGCATCCACCCTGTCGCCGGTCGGATGCCCGGCCATATGAACGCCCTGCTGGCGGAGGCCGACGTCTCCTACGAGAAGATGCGCGAACTCGAGGAGGTCAACCCGACGTTCAACCAGACCGACCTCGTCATCGTCACCGGGGCTAACGACGTGGTCAACCCCCGAGCCAACGAGGACGACGACAGCCCCATCGCGGGGATGCCGATACTGAACGTCGAACAGGCTCGCCACGTCGTGGTCAACAAGCGCAGTCTCAGTCCCGGGTTCTCCGGCATCGCGAACCCGCTGTTCGCCCGCGACAACACGAGTATGCTCTTTGGCGACGCCAAGCAGTCGATGCAGGACCTCGTCAACGAGTACAAAGAGTCGACGTCCTAACGCTGCGGCGGGTCAGGCCGTCAGTTCTTCGGGCGCCCGGACAGTCTCTGTCTCCGGTGCGTCTTCGAGCAATTCGGTTTCGTTCGTCGGTCGCCCGCGGTGACGGCGGTCGTCTGTCATACCGTTCTGTACTGTCCCATCCTACTTCAAGCGTCTCGCGGCGGCGAATACCGCCATCCCTCCGGACTGTCGGAAACAGTTGCCGACGTTCCGGTCGGGGACTCACTCCTCGAACAGCCTGTCGACGATGGCTTCGGGGTCGAAGCGTTCGAGGTCGTCGTAGCCCTGTCCCGTTCCGAGAAAGAGGATCGGTTTGCCGGTAACGTGGGCGATGGAGATAGCCGCGCCACCCTGGGGGTCGGCGTCGGCCTTCGTGAGTATCGTCCCGTCTACCTCGGCCGCGTCGTCGAACTCGCGGGCGCGGTTGACCGCGTCCTGCCCGGCGACGGACTCGACCGTCTCCGCGATGGACTCCAGTTTGCTCTCGTCGAGTTTCAGGCGGTCGACCAGCGCTTGGGTGTACTCGCCCTCCGCGAGCATCGCCTCGGCCTCCTCGACGTCGGCGGCGTTGGCGTCGAGGATGGCTTCGCTGTTCGCCCGGATGGCGTCGGCGA
>NZ_WPCA01000155.1 GCF_009741825.1 Halapricum sp. CBA1109 | reverse complement strand
AAAAAGTGGTTTAGAAAAACTGATACAGGTCGTCGCGGCCGGCCGCGTGGAGGTGTTCCCGGACGGCCTCGGTCAGTGGCTCGATGTTCCCGCGCTTGGCGCTGATGGGCGCGATGGTGTCGCTGTACTGTTTCCACGGCGGGAAGAGGCCCAGTCGGTCACACAACTCGTCCAGTCGCTCGTCGCGGTCGTCGACCTTGTCCATCTTGTTGACGGCGACGACGGGCGGGATGCCCACCTCCTCGAGGAAGTGGAACATCTCCACGTCGTGGGGAATCTCCTCGTCTTTGTGGCGGTCGATGATGTCGATGACGGCTTTACCGTCGACGACGAGGACGCCGGCGAGTATCCGGTCGGCGTACTGTTCGAGGTACCGCACCACGTCGGTCTTGATCTGCTCGCGAGTCTCCTCGGGGACGCCCTTCATAAAGCCAAACCCCGGCAGGTCCGTGAGGACGAAGTCGGGGCCGGTCCAGTCGTAGTGGTTCGGGCTTCTGGTGACGCCCGGCCGCTGGCCCGTATCGAAGGTGTGGCCGGTCAACTCCCGCATCAAGGTGGACTTCCCGACGTTCGACCGCCCGACGAGGGCCACCTCGGCGCTGCGGTCCGGCCGCGTGTCGAACATATCGCTCCTTGGTTACCGAGGGCGAAAAGGCTGTTCAGTCGGTGTCAATCCATCGTATCGGTGAGGACCCGGACCGCTTCGGCGTCGAAGGCCGTGTAGTAGAGCCTGATCTCGTATATCTCGCCGTCGAGGTAGTCGCCGTTGCCCGGTTCGATGTCCTTGCCGATGGTCATATCCCCCATACTTATCTCACCGCTGTAGTCGCCGGTGCTCTCTCTCTCGCCGTCCACGTAGAGCGTGTGTTCGCTGCCGTCGAAGGTGCCGACCAGTACCCGCCGGGTCCCGGCCTTCTGACCGCCGCCGAACACTTGTTCGTCTTGGCTTCCTCCGGACTGGTCGACGCTGAACACGGGAGCGTACTCCTCGTCTCCGGAGCAGGTGCCGCTGGGCACCTGCGGGTTCGAACAGGGTTTCAGTTCGAGCAGCCAGTTGTCGTTGCTGCTCTTGTGCTCGACTAGCTCCTGCTTTTTGCCTCCGTCGTCGGTCCGGTAGGTGACCGCGATGGTGAACTCGTCGACGCTGTCGACCGGCGTCCTGAACCCGTCTACCGAGACCGCGTCGTCCACCCCGTCGAACGCGAGTGACTGCCCCGTCCACCGGGGGTCGCCGTTCGCCGTCCCGTCGTTCCCGTTGCCGGACCTGTCGACCAGCGTATCTCCGCTTCCGGACTCGAAGGTGTAGTACGAGATGAACTGGCCGATCTCCTCGCGGTCGTCGATCTCCCTGTCGACCAGTACCGACCGGTCGCCGTCCTGTGAGACGACGACGATCCGGTCGCCCGGTGCTGTCGGTATCACGACCGACTTGCCAGCGGCACCGCTCTCGAAGCTCGTGACCGTCCGTCCGTTCAACTGGACGGCGACATCGGTTCCGAGCGCGACCGGCGTCATCCGGAGACCGACCGGTGTCTGCTCGTACTCGAAGGACGCGTCGGCGCTCGGTGCCCCGGTTCCGTCGAGAAACGCGAAAGACAGTGTCACGAGGACGATACCAACGACGAGCACGACGCCCACGAGTAGAACGTTCCCCACGAGCGGTGACAGGCCACGGTTACCACCACCTCTGTATCCCATCGTGACGACTGTACGCGCCCGGTTCTGTTAAGTACTGCTCTCGTATCGAGGACCCGCGGTTATTAGGACCGACCGGTCTAGCCCTCTGCTGTGCGACTCCTGCAGGTGACCATCCCGGCGGGCAAGCGGGAGACGATAGAGCGGGCCTTCGAGGACGAGGGCGTCGACTACGTGATGACCGACGAGACCAGCGGTCGGGAGTACACCGCAGTCGCGTACGTTCCCCTGCCGACGGAGGCCGTCGAACCGGTGTTAGAGCGACTCCGGGAGGCCGGACTGGACGATCAGGCGTACACGGTCATCGTCGAGGCCAACACCGTCATCTCCCGGCACTTCGAGCAACTGGAGGAACGGTACGCCGAGGAGCAAGACGAGGAGCGCATCGCCCGCGAGGAACTGACCTCGAAGGCGAGCGACTTCCTGCCGAGTTGGTCGAACTACGTGATATTCACGCTCGTCAGCGCGGTCATCGCCACCGCCGGCCTGCTGTTGGACTCGCCGGCGGTCATCGTCGGATCGATGGTCATCGCGCCGCTTATCGGCCCGGCGATGGCCGCGAGCGTCGGGACCGTCCTCGACGAGGAGGACCTCTTTCGCCGCGGCTTCGTCCTCCAGGTGAGCGGACTGTTGCTGTCTATCGTCAGCGCCGGCCTGTTCGCGTGGCTCGCCCGGACCGGTCTGCTGATACCGCCCGGACTGGAGATAACCGAAGTCCCGTCGATACGCGAGCGACTGCTCCCGGACTTCCTCTCGCTCGCGGTCGCCATCGGCTCCGGCGTCGCCGGCGTGGTCAGCCTCATCTCGGGCGTCTCGACGGCGCTGGTCGGCGTGATGATCGCCGTCGCGCTGATGCCCCCGGCGGCGACTGTCGGCATCGGTATCGCGTGGGGACAGCCGTGGGTCAGCCTCGGTGCCGGCGTCCTCCTGTTGGTGAACGTCCTCTCGATCAACCTCGCCGCTATCGTCGTGCTGTGGTACCGCGGCTACCGCCCCGATAACTGGTTCGAGGTCAGCAAGGCCAGAAAGATGGCCCGCCGCCGCGCCGGGCTCCTCGTCTTCTCGATTCTCCTCCTCTCGGTGTTTCTCGCCGGGGTCACCTTCGACTCCTATCAGCGGACGACGACCGAGGACGACATCCGGGAGACTGTCGGCGACACTATCGCGGACCGCCCCGGGGTGACCTTCGAGTCGATGACCATAGAGCGGACCGACGGCGTCCTCTTCCGCCAGCCCGAACGCGTGGTGGTCACCGTCGGCGTTCCGCCGGACAGCGACCACTCCGGCCTCGCCCGGACGCTTGACCGACGGCTGGACGAGGTGGCCGGCACCGACGTCGAGACACAGGTCCGGTACGTCGACACCGAGTCGGCCTAGTCCCGCGAGGGGAGGTCCGGTTGGTAGTCGACGGCGTCGATCATCGCGTCCAGCACGCCCTCGACGTTGTCGTTCTCGGTGACGCTCATGTAGTGGTCGGCCTCGACGTCCCGCGAGCGGTCGGCCTTGTTACACACCGTCAACACCGGCACGTCGCCGAACTGTGTCCGCAGGTCGTCCCGCAGGTCGAGTTGTACCGAGACGGGGTAGCCACACTCCCCGCTGGCGTCGACGAGGACGAGGACGCCGTCGGCGAGGTGTTCCAGTGCGCTGACGGCCTGTGACTCGATCTGGTTGCGGTCTTCAGGCGGCCGGTCGAGCAGCCCCGGCGTATCGACGATCTGGTATCTGACGTGGTCGCGTTCGAGGTGGCCGAGGTTGATTTCGGTCGTCGTGAACGGGTAGGAGTTGATCTCGTTGCTCGCCCGCGTGACGGTGTTGACGAACGAGGACTTGCCGACGTTGGGGTAGCCGGCGACGACGATGGTCGGTTCGTCGGGCCGGATGTCCGGCAGGTCCCGCAGGGCGTCCCGGGCGGTCCCGATGGCCAGCAGGTCGTCCTCGATCTGTTCGACGACGTCAGAGAGGCGGGCGAACGCCTGCTTGCGGAGCTTTCGGACGTGGGTCGTGTCGGCGGCGTCACGGAACTTCGAGTTGTACTCGCTGCGGATGTCGTCGGTCTTCCGGGAGGCCCACGTCACCGACGAGAGGTGCTGGCGCAGGGCGTCGATACCGCGGTTGTCCTCGTCGCCGATGTCGGTCTCGCCCCGCAGGACGGCGTCGGCCAAGTCACGATAGAACGGGTCGAGGTAGTCGAAGTCCGGCCACTCGTTGACGACGTTCTCGAGGTTGTCCGAGAGGATGTTCGCGGCCGTCTGGAGCATCGACTCCTGGGCCTCGTACCCCTCTTTCGCGCCGCCCGCGCGGGACGCCCGCGAGAACGCCTTGTCGATAAGTTCCGACGAGCGCGGGGTCGTCGGGAGAGTCTCGAACGGTTGGCTCATTGGAACGCTGTACACCGGCAGGCCGGAAAAACACCGCGAATCGCCCCTCGAAGTCGCCGCCGTCCCGCTACGTTTTTTGTCGACGGACTCCCACCGTCGACTATGTACGACACCGAGCACGTGCTACCGACCGACCACCTCCGGAACCGTGCGGTTATGGGCCGTGTTCTGCAGGTCCACCGCGGGGTCGAATGCGCCGAGGTGGGCGACACCTTCGAGGCCTACGGCTCCCGGTTCGAGGTGACCGACGTGACCGAACGCACTATCGGTGACCTAGAGACCGCCGACGCCCGCAAGGAGGAGATGACCTCCGTCGAGAAACTGCTCGGCCGCCTCAAGATGGACTACGACGAGGAGATAGACGAGGACACGACCGTCTATCGCTACAAGTACCAGCGCAACCCCGATATGTGACCGGCCAACCCGGGCCGTGATACCGACTGTGACGATTCCTCGCCGACGTTCCCGACTCAACACCTGAAAGCGGCATCTATAGCTCCTCAACGGTCGGTCTGGATCGTGCCGTCCCCGTCGGTGGTCGTGGTAACGCGACTCTCGCAAGTCTTAATCATCCCCCGCCTCTGTGTATATTCGCAATGGCAAACGGTACGGTTGACTTCTTCAACGACACAGGCGGTTACGGTTTCATCGAGACTGAGGACGCAGACGAGGACGTTTTCTTCCACATGGAAGACGTTGGCGGCCCGGACCTCGAGGAAGGACAGGAGATCGAATTCGACATCGAGCAGGCCCCCAAGGGTCCGCGAGCGACCAACGTCGTTCGACAGTAGATTCGCACTATCGCTTCACGGCGATTTTCCGTTTTATTCACACTCCACAGCGACGGCGCTCCCGTCGTGAGGGGCGTTTTTCAGGCTCCGAGCCGTAGCGCCGCCTATGGCACACAAGGATGCCGACGAGATACTTCCCGGCGGTCACCTCACCGAGGAGGTGCTCGCGGGCGACGTGACACAGATCCACCGCGGCCAGGCCTACGCCGAGGAGGGCGATACCTTCGACATCGACGGAACGACGTTCGAAGTCGTCGACGTAACCGAGCGAACGCTCGGCGATATGACCGACGAGGACGCCCGAAAAGAGGGGTCGCCCGACCTCGACCACTACCGGAAACGGCTCCAGCACGCCCACGACAACTTCGAGTGGGACGACGACAGCGAGGTCGTCCGCCACCGCTTTTCGCGCGCGGAGTGACTCATAGTGTTTATTGTAGCTGTTTACCGGTGTGACCGCCCGAATGCGGGCGGTCGATGCCGAAATGACCTACAATAAACACTATCAGGGCCGTTCGAGAGCGCCGGGGACGACCGCTCCGGCGACGCCGCCGAGACCGAATCCGCCGACGAGGACGACCGACACGCCGGAGACGAACAGCGAAAGTACCACCAGCGGCCCCGTACCGATCACGGCCGCCGCCAAGAGGTACTGTTCGAGCGCCGACCGCTCGTCGAGCCACGACTCCACTCGGCGGCCGTAGGTCGTCCACTCGATCAGTGCCATCCCGCTCGCACCGACGACCGCGCCGACTCCGACGATCCAGAGCGGCAGTCCCAACACTGCCACGGCGTACGTCGGGACGACGAGAGCGGCGAAGGCGATACCTATCGCTTCGACCGGCCCGGCCCAACGGGCCTGCTGTCCAACACCCATACTCCCACGTCTCGCTCCGCTCGCATAAGACACGGACAGTGGATTCCGGGGCTGAAAACGCCGCTCTCGCGCCTCCGGCGCTCGGTCGAGTGACACGTCCCGTTCCGCTCTCCGTCTCGCTACTCGCG